>NZ_LR594675.1:6107365-6429821 GCF_901827205.1 Variovorax sp. PBS-H4
GTGCCGCGGTCGCCGCGCACGGCGGCTCGATCGTCGGCGAAGAGTACTTCCCTGTCGATCAGGAGGACTACCGCAGCACGGTCGACAAGATCATGTCCAGCGGCGCGCAGGTGGTCTTCAACACGACGGTGCCGCCCGGCGTGGCGCCGTTCCTGCAGCAGCTGTACGAGGTCGGCTTCACGAAGCGCGCTGGCCGGATCGTGTGCCCGTACTTCGAGGAGAACTTTGCGAGCTTGCTGCCGCCCGAGCATGTCGAGGGGCTCTACAGCTGCCTGGACTACTACCAGGCCGTGAGCGACCCGTTCAGCATGGCGCTGCTGCGCCGCTACGACGAGCGGTTTCCGGGCAGCGCAAAGTTCACAGCGGGCAGCGCCAGCACGGGCCTGTATCGCGGGCTGAAGCTCTGGGAGGCGGCCGTGCAAGAGGCCGGCACGCTGGACCAGGCGGCAGTGATCCGCGCGCTCGACCACGCGCGCATCGCAGAAGGACCGGGCGGGGGCGCCGAAATGGTGCCCGGCCAGCATCACCTGCGGCTTACGATGTACATCGGCCAGGTGCGGTCGGGGCAGATGAAGGTCATCGAGAACCTCGGCGTGATAGATCCCAACGAGCGCGTACAGGGCGCGCAATGAGCCAAGCGCGGCCGCTCCGAAGGGGCTCGCACCGCAGTGCGCAGCACGGAGCTTGTCTGATGAACCAGGAGACCTGAGATGAAGCTCTACTACCACCCCGTTTCCACCGCGAGCCGGCCCGTGCTGCTCTTTGCTGCGGAGACCGGTATCGATCTCGACCTGAAGCTGGTCGATATTTTCAAGGGCGAGCACCTGCAGCCCGCGTATCGTGCGCTCAACCCGAATGCGCTGGTGCCGATGCTGGAGGACGGTGATTTCTGCCTCACCGAGAGCTCGGCGATCCTGAAATACCTGGCCGACAAGATCGACTCGCCGCTGTACCCGAAGGGCCTGCAGCAGCGGGCCCGCGTCAACGAACGCATGGACTGGTTCAACACCCAACTGAGCCGCGACTACTGCTTCGGCCTGGTGTTCGCGCAGCTGCTGCCGCACCACAAGCGGCGCAGCGACGAGGCGCAGGCCGGCACGGTGCAGTGGGGCCAGGAGCGCTCGAAGGTGTGGTTGCAAGTCCTCAACGACCACATCCTCGGCCCCGGGCACAACTACGTGTGCGGCGATGCGATCAGCATCGCGGACCATTTCGGCGCCGGACTGCTCACCTTGGGCGAGGTGATCGGTTGCGAATTCACTGACTATCCGTACGTGCAGGGCTGGCTGGCGCGCATCAAGGCGCTGAAGAGCTGGAAGTCGGTGAACGCCACGTTCGACGGGGTCGCCGCCGCGCACAAGGGCGAGTCGTTCGTGACCGTGTGAAGCGACGGACGCGGGCGCTCAGAAGCCAAAGTCTTCTTTTGGCACGGCCCGTGCCTGTTCGCACGCGCGCTGGAAGTCGTAGGGCACTTCGCTCGCGCAGTCGGGCCACTTGCCGCTCGTGAGCCAGAACTCGACGAGTCCGAGCCGCGCGCACAAGGGCGCGAAACGCCGGTCATTCCGCAGTTCGGGCATGCTGGCCTGGAACAGCAGCGCCGTGCGGTAGCCGTCCGGCCCCATGATGTCGTCGACACGGCCGGCCGGCCCGAGGCGTGCGGCGTCGGCGGCGTCGTAAGCCTCGTTCACCAGGCCCAGGTGGGCCGCGTACACGAGGCGTGACACGTCGACCCGGCCCGTCCGGCGAACATGCGCCCCGAGCTCTTCGCGCCACGCACCGATGTGCGCGGGCGAGGGGTCGCGCTTGGCACGGATGAACGGCAGCCCGTCCTGGAACTCGCGCAGCTGGCGCTGCTCGGCCAGCGCAAGCAGCCGGTCCACCGCGGCCCAATCGTGCTGGAACGCATGGGCTCGCATCAAGCTGGCCACCGGGAAGCTCATCGTGGGCATGCGCTCTACCAGTTCCTCGAACATCGGAATCGCTTCGGCAATATCGCCGGCCGCCATGCGAGCGAGGGCGAGGAGGTTGGCGGACATCGGATCCAGGATATCGAGCCGATAGGCATGTTCGGTAGCCGCCAGCGCCTCACGCATCCAGCCGAAGTGGCGCAGGGCCCAGCCGGTGTAGCGCTGCCCGTCGCCACTGCCAGGCGCGCGGCGCAGACGAACGAGTGCGGCATCGGCCTCGACGAAGTGCCCGAACGGCGCAATCACGAAGTACTGCGCGGCCAGGGCGTCGAGGTTCTGGGGATCGAGCGACAGCGCGCGCTCGGCTTCGCGGTTCACCTGTGCCGCGATGGCCGCGCGTTCGGCAAATGGTTGGTAGAAGCGCAGGAAGGCGCGCAGATAGGCCAGCCGCCCCCATGCCGCGGCGAACTGCGGTGCACGCGCAGTCACCAGTTCCAGCACCCCGACGTGCGTGCGAAGTTCGTCCGGCGCGAAGCCCTTGGGCCTCGATCGGAGATAGAGGTCATACACGGCCGGCTCCAGGGTCGGTGCCGGCGACCTGGCGAACGCCTGATCGAGTGCGCGGGCGATGTTCTCGGAGATCTCGTCCTGCACGGCGAAGATGTCTTCCAGCCCGCGGTCGAAGCGTTCCGACCATAGCGTGGTCTGTGATGCGGCCTCCATCAGGTGCGCGCTGATCCGTACACGCGCCGCTGCGCGGCGGATCGAGCCGTCGAGCACGTGGGTGCAATGCAAGGCGTTCGCCGCCTCGGCCTTGCGATCGCCGCGGAACTGGAAGCTCGACGTGCGGCCGATCACCTTGAGCTGGCTGCCACGCAATACGCGCTGAATGATCTCCTCGCTGACGCCGTCGGAGAAGAACTGCATCTCGGGGTCGTTGGACATGTTGTCGAACGCGAGCACGGCGAGCAGCGGCCCGGCGGACGGCGACGATTTGGTGGCCTGGCCGACCCGCTGCGCCTTCTCCGCGGTTTCAGGCGGCGTCAGCGCGTCAGCGCCAGGGGCCGCCACTTCGCAGACCTCCACCGGGTCGTCGACGCCGGCCATCCGGTAGGGCCCATGCACGGCCCATCGCAGCGCGGCCTCGTCGGCATGGCCGACCGCACCCCGGCGCGCGAAGTCGTAGGCTGTGCGCGTCATGAGGATGCGCCCCTGGTCGGCAAGCGACATTACGCGCGCGGCGATCGCCTTGGCCAGGCCCTCGACTTCCAGGGGCTTGGCGCCTCTCGCGATGTCGGCGGCCGCGTTCTCGCGCAGCACCACCTCGCCGAGATGAATGCCCACGCGCGAGGCGAGGGAAGTCTTCCATTCGGCACCGAGTTCGAGCAGCTGCATCTGGTAGGCGAGCGCGAAGCGCACCGCCTCGACGGGCCGCTCGAACAGCAGGAGGAAACCGTCGCTCTTGTCGATCTCGCGCCCGCCATGGGCAACGAGAAGATCACGCGCGATGCGGTCGTGGCGCGCCATCAACTCGGCCGCAGCGGCGTCGCCCAGGCGCTCGATCAGGTGGGTGCTGGCCACGAGGTCGCACAGCAGCAGCGCGCGAATCGCTGGGGAGGATGGGCCGGGTGCGAGAGTGGGCATGCGGAGTCCCTCGAACGAGACCACCGCGCGGTAGCCGCGTGAGGGCACATCATCGCACGGGGGAAGCCTGCCGGGTCATCAGCGCATGGTCATTGAGGGCGATTCGACGTGCGAGTCAGGTGTCTGTCAGGCCTGGCTGCGCTCGTTGGCGTCGAAGCGCAGGCTGAAGCGTGCGCCGGGCGGTTGCCGGCCGGGGTGTGCGTCTTCCAGGACCACCGTCGCATAGTGCTGCCGCGCAATCTCCAGCACGATCGGCAGGCCCAGGCCGGAGCCGTCGGCTTCGTTGCCGAGCACGCGGTAGAAGGGTTGGAACACCAGCTCGCGTTCGCTCTCGGCGATGCCGGGCCCGTTGTCCTCCACCTGCAGCACGATGATGCGGCCAAAGGGGTCGCCCAGCACACGCGCGGTGATGACGCCCGGGCGCCCGGGCACCGAGGGTGTGTAGTTGATCGCGTTGTCCACGAGGTTACGCACCAGTTCCTTGAGCAGCGTGGGGTTGCCTTCCAGCACCACGCCCGGCGCGCCTGCCTCCGCTCCGTCGTAGCCCAGGTCGATGCGCTTCTCGATGGCGCGCGGCACGGCCTCGCGGATCACCTCGATGGTGAGCTTCGCCAAATCGCAAGGCTGGCGCGCCACGGCCGCGCCGCTGCCCTCTGCGCGCGCCAGCGACAGCAGCTGGTTCACCGTGTGGGTCGCGCGCACGCTGGCCCGGCCGATCTGCTTGAGCGACTGCTTGAGCTCGTCGGCATTGGCCCCCTCGCGCTGCGCCAGGTCGGCTTGCATGCGCAGCCCTGCGAGTGGGGTCTTGAGCTGGTGCGCTGCATCGGCCAGGAAGCGCTTCTGCGTGCCAATGGATTCGTTGAGCTTGTTCAGTAGCTCGTTGACCGACAGCACCAGCGGGACCACCTCGAGCGGCACCGAGGACTCGTCCAGCGGGCTCAGGTCCCCGGGGCGGCGTTCGCGGATACGCGCCTCGATCACCGACAGCGGCTTGATGCCGCGCACCAGGGCCAGCCAGATCAGCAGCACCGCCAGCGGAAGGATCGCGAACTGCGGCAGCAGCACGCCCTTGATGATCTCGGTGGCAAGCACTGATTGCTTCTCGCGCGTCTCGGCCAGCTGCAGCAGGGCCGGTGGCGCGTCGCTGGTGCTGCCGGCGATCCACAGCGAAGCCACGCGCACCGGCTGGCCGTGGATGTCTCCGTCGTGCAGGTAGACCACGCCTGGCGCAGGCAGGTCGTCGGTGTTCGGTTGCGGCAGATCGGGCTCTCCGGCGAGCAGCCGGCCATCCCCGTCCTGCAGCTGGAAGTACACGTGATCCGCATCGTGCGCACGCAGGATCTCGCGCGCTGAAGGGGGCAGCACGAAGTGCTCGGCATGCTGCGACGCATCGACCAGCTTGGCCAGCGCGTGGATGTTGTATTGGAGCGTGCGGTCGAAGGGCGCGTTGGCGATGCCCTGCGCCACCAGCCAGGTCACGCCGATGCTGACCGGTACCAGCAGCAGGAGCGGCGTGAGCATCCAATCGAGGATCTCGCCGAAGAGGGAGCGCTGCGCGCGTTGGAAAAGCTTCACCGAGCGCCTTGGAAAGGAAAACGGATCAGGGGATCTTTTCGAGGCAATAGCCGAGGCCACGCACGGTGGCAATGTGGATCGGGCCCTTCTCGATCTTCTTGCGCAGGCGGTGGATGTAGACCTCAATCGCGTTGAGGCTGACCTCCTCGCCCCATTCGCACAGGCGCTCGACCAGCTGGTCCTTGCTCACCAGCCGGCCCGCGCGCTGCAGCAGCACCTCGAGCAAGCCCAGTTCGCGCGCCGACAATTCGACCATCTTGCCGTCGATGGTCGCCACCCGGCCGGCCTGGTCATAGACCAGAGGGCCGTGCTTGATGGCATTGCTGGTGGCGCCCATGCCGCGCCGGGTGAGGGCACGCACGCGCGCCTCGAGCTCCTGCAGCGAGAACGGCTTGGCCATGTAGTCGTCGGCGCCGTAGTCGAGGCCCTTGACTCTTTCCTCCACGCTGTCGGCCGCGGTCAGCACCAGCACGGGGAGTTGCGATCCACGGGCCCGCAGGCGCTTGAGAATTTCGAGGCCGTGCAGGTTGGGCAGGCCCAGGTCGAGGATCAGGAGGTCGAATTCGCTGTTGGTCATCAGCGCGGCGTCGGCTTGCGAGCCGGTGGCCACATGGTCCACCGCCGACCCTGATGTGCGCAGACTGCGCAGCAGCGCGTCGGCCAGCACCTGGTCGTCTTCCGCTATCAATATTCGCATGCCGTCTCCAGACATGGCGGGCTTGCGCGCGCCGCCGGACGTCTCCCCCACAGGATTTTAGGCGGCTGCATAGGCTTCGAGCCCAATGGAAACCACCGTGGCAATTTCGTCTCCGACGCTGGCGCGGAACTCGCGTTCGGCCTGCGCCACCGCCTTGCGGAAGGCCTCGAGCCAGGCAAGGCCGTCGGCAGTGAACAGCACGCGACGCGCCCGGGCATCGTGCGCGTCTGGACTCCGCGTCACCAGGCCCCAGGCCTCGCACTGGTCGACCAGCTTGCCCATCGCCTGCTTGGTCATGCCTGCGCGCACGGCGAGTTCGGTCAGCCGCGAGCCCTCGCGTGCCAGATGGCGCGTGATGTGGATGTGGGCAGCGCTCACCTGCGCGCGCGCTGCAAGGTTGGACAAGGCGAGCGGCACGTCGGCGTCGTGCGCCATGAGGGCGAGCACCCGTTCGTCGAAGCGGCGCATGGCATGGCCCAGCAGGCGCCCCAGATGCGTCTGGCGCCAGGTGTCGGGTTCGATCGGGAATGCAGGGGACGTCACCGGCTGTCAATAGTAAGCCAAACTGACCAAAAAATAGCCTTATTTGAACTCATCGACCTCTACACTACTGTTCAGGCATCCAGGCTGTCATTAAAAGCAGCTTGAATAAATACCTCTACAAACCATTGATCCTCCAGGAGATTTCCACATGGACGCACTCGTCAAAGGCAGCAGCATCTCGGTCGCAGGCAGCGAAAAAGCCAAGGCCCTTCAGGCCGCCCTGGCCCAGATTGAAAAGCAGTTCGGCAAGGGCACCATCATGCGGCTGGGCGAAGGCGAGGCGCTGGAGGACATCCAGGTGGTCTCCACCGGCTCGTTGGGCCTGGACATCGCACTGGGCGTCGGCGGCCTCCCGCGTGGCCGCGTGATCGAGATCTACGGGCCGGAATCCTCGGGTAAGACCACGCTCACGCTGCAGGTCATCGCCCAGATGCAGAAACAAGCCGGCACCTGCGCCTTCGTCGATGCCGAGCACGCGCTGGACGTTCAGTACGCGCAGAAGCTGGGCGTGAACCTGTCCGACCTGCTGATCAGCCAGCCCGACACCGGCGAGCAGGCTCTGGAGATCGTCGATTCGCTGGTGCGCTCGGGAGCGGTCGACCTGATCGTCGTCGACTCGGTGGCCGCGCTCACGCCCAAGGCTGAAATCGAGGGCGAAATGGGCGATTCGCTGCCCGGACTGCAGGCGCGTCTCATGAGCCAGGCGCTGCGCAAGCTCACCGCCACCATCAAGAAGACCAACTGCATGGTCATCTTCATCAACCAGATCCGCATGAAGATCGGCGTGATGTTCGGCTCACCCGAGACCACCACCGGCGGAAATGCGCTGAAGTTCTACGCCTCGGTGCGCCTGGACATTCGCCGCATCGGCACCATCAAGAAGGGCGACGAGGCGATCGGCAACGAGACCAAGGTCAAGGTGGTGAAGAACAAGGTCTCGCCGCCCTTCAAGACGGCCGAGTTCGACATCCTGTTCGGCGAGGGCATCAGCCGCGAGGGCGAAATCATCGACATGGGCGTGACCGCCAAGATCGTTGACAAATCGGGCGCCTGGTACGCCTACAACGGCGAGAAGATCGGGCAAGGCCGGGACAACGCGCGCGAGTTCCTGCGCGAGAACCCGACGCTTTCGCGAGAAATCGAAAACAAGGTACGCGAATCGCTAGGTATTCCGCTCTTGCCCGAGGACGCGGGCGAAGGCACAACCGGGGCTTGACCACCGGCGATGGCTACCAGTGCTCCTTCCCTCAAGGGCCGTGCACTGCGCCTGCTCAGTCAGCGCGAGCATTCCCGCAGCGAACTCGAGCGCAAGCTGGCGAAGTACGAGGAAGAGCCCGGCTCGCTGGCGCGCGCACTCGACGAGCTAACCGCCAAGGACTTCATCAGCGAAGCGAGGGTGGTGCAGTCGGTGTTGCACCAGCGTGCGGCTCGTCACGGCGCGGCGCGCGTGCGCCAGGAACTGCTGCACAAGGGTGTCACGCCGGAGGCGGTGGCCGAAGCCGTGGCCAGCCTTGCGGAAGGCGAGCTCGACCGGGCGCGCGGCGTCTGGCGGCAGCGCTTCGGCACGCCGCCGCAAACCGCGGGCGAGCGGGCCCGGCAGATTCGCTTCATGTTGGCGCGCGGCTTCGCCGCGGGCATGGTGGCCAAGGTGATGCGCGAGGACTTCGACGAATGAGGGCCTGAACTCAGAGGCCCAGCATCAGCTTCAGGTTCTGCACCGCCGCGCCGCTGGCGCCCTTGCCCAGGTTGTCAAGGCGGGCGATGACGACCGCATGGCGGTGGTCCTCGTTCGGAAACACGCGAATTTCGAGGTCGTTGGTGTCGTTCAGCGCCAACGCGTCGAGTTTGCCGTCATCTGTGGGCGGCAGCACCTTCACGAAATGCTCGGGCGTGTTGCTCTTCGCGTAGTGCGCCGCCAGCGCCTCCTGCAGATCGCCGGCCTTCGGCTTGCCGGGGAGATCTTCCAGATGCAGCGGCAGCTGCACCAGCATGCCCTGCTTGAAGTTGCCCACGGAAGGGATGAACACAGGCCGGCGGCTCAGGCCGGTGTACTTCATGATTTCGGGGATGTGCTTGTGCTTGAGGCCCAACGCATAGGTCTCGAACAGCGGCGCTTCGCCCTTCTCGTAGGCCTCGATCATGGTGCGACCGCCGCCCGAGTAACCGCTGACGGAGGGCAGGGCGATCGCATGGTCGGCGGGCAGCAGACCGGCGTCGATGAGCGGGCGGACGATGGCGATGGCGCCGGTCGCATAGCAGCCGGGATTGGCCACGCGTTCGGCCTTGGCCACAGCGTCCTTCTGGCCGGCCACCAGCTCGGGAAAGCCGAAGACCCAGCCGGCCGCAGTGCGATGCGCCGTCGAGGCGTCGATGATCTTGGGGCGGCGACGCTGGCCTTCGAGCTGGTCGATGAGCGCAACGGATTCACGCGCCGCGTCGTCGTGCAGGCAGAGCACCACCAGGTCGGCCCCCGCCATCAGTTCGCGCTTGGCAGTCACGTCCTTGCGCAGCTCCGGGGCGATGCTCACGAGTTCGACCTGCGGCATCTTCTGCAGCCGCTCGCGGATCTGGAGGCCGGTGGTGCCGGCCTCGCCGTCGATGAAGACCTTGGGCATGGTGAAAGCCTCGGATTGCCTGAGAAGGCCGTAAGAAAAAACTACGTAGTCGCCACAGCGGCCGCTCGCCGTTGGTGCGGCGCACCATGATACAGTCGCCTGCTGTCCTCCGCCCGGCCACCCCGGCGCGCCGTGGCCCGAGGGCAACACGAAATCTCCTGTTCTCAAACCCCTCGTCCCCGAGAGACACCCTCATGAAGATTCACGAGTACCAAGGCAAGGAAATTCTTGCCAAGTTCGGCGTGCCTGTGCCGCGAGGCATTCCGGCATACACGGTTCAGGAGGCGGTCGAGGCCGCCCAGAAGCTCGGCGGCCCCGTGTGGGTGGTCAAGGCCCAGATCCATGCCGGTGGCCGCGGCAAGGGTGGCGGCGTGAAGGTCGCCAAGAGCATCGACGACGTCAAGAAGCTCGCCGGCGAGATCCTCGGCATGCAGCTCAAGACGCATCAAACCGGCCCCGAAGGCCAGAAGGTCCGGCGCCTCTACATCGAGGATGGCGCCGACATCCAGAAGGAGTACTACGTCTCTGCGGTGACCGACCGCGCGACGCAGAAGGTCGCCTTCATCGCGTCCAGCGAAGGCGGCATGGACATCGAGGAAGTGGCGCACTCCTCGCCCGAGAAGATCATCACCGTCTATGCCGATCCCAAGGACGGCCTGACCGACGCGCAGGCCCGCCAGATTGCCGACGGCATCGGCATTCCCGCCGACTCGACCGCACAGGCTGTGGACGTGTTCAAGAAGCTCTACACCTGCTACATGGAAACCGACGCTTCTTTGGTGGAGATCAACCCGCTGAACCGCGACGGCAAGGGCAACATCGTGGCGCTGGACGCCAAGTTCAACTTCGACAGCAATGCGCTGTACCGCCACCCCGAGATCGTGGCCCTGCGCGACCTTGACGAGGAAGACCCGGCCGAAATCGAGGCCAGCAAGTTCGATCTCGCCTACATCAGCCTCGACGGCAACATCGGCTGCCTGGTAAACGGCGCCGGCCTTGCGATGGCCACCATGGACACCATCAAGCTGTTCGGCGGCGAGCCGGCCAACTTCCTCGACGTGGGCGGCGGCGCCACCCCCGAGAAGGTGACCGAGGCCTTCAAGATCATGCTGAAGAACAAGAACGTGAAGGCCATCCTGGTCAACATCTTCGGCGGCATCATGAAGTGCGACACCATCGCCACCGGCGTGATCGCTGCCTGCAAGGCGGTCAACCTGCAGGTGCCGCTGGTGGTGCGCATGAAGGGAACCAACGAAGCCGAAGGCAAGAAGCTGCTGGCCGACTCGGGCCTCCCGATCATCAGCGCGGACACCATGGCGGAAGCGGCCCAGAAGGTCGTCGCAGCGGTCAAAGCGGCCTAAGGAAAAGACATGTCGATCTACATCAACAAAGACACCAAAGTCATTACCCAGGGCATCACCGGCAAGACCGGCCAGTTCCACACCGAGAAGTGCCAGGAATACGCGAACGGCAAAAACTGCTTCGTGGCCGGCGTGAACCCGAAGAAGGCCGGTGAGTCGATCTTCAACATTCCGATCTTCGGCTCCGTGAAGGAAGCCGCGAAGCAGACCGGCGCCACTGTCTCGGTGATCTACGTGCCGCCGGCGGGCGCCGCCGCTGCCATCTGGGAAGCAGCTGAAGCCGACCTCGACATGGCGATTTGCATCACCGAGGGCATTCCGGTTCGGGACATGCTCGAGGTGCGCAACAAGATGAAGGCCAAGGTTGCGGCTGGTGGCAAGGAAACGCTGCTGCTCGGCCCGAATTGCCCCGGCCTCATCACCCCCGACGAAATCAAGATCGGCATCATGCCGGGTCATATCCACCGCAAGGGCCGTATCGGCGTCGTCAGCCGCTCCGGCACGCTGACCTATGAAGCCGTGGCGCAGCTCACCGAAATCGGCCTCGGCCAGTCGAGCGCCGTGGGCATCGGCGGCGACCCGATCAACGGCCTCAAGCACATCGATGTGATGAAGGCCTTCAACGACGATCCGGAGACCGATGCCGTCATCATGATCGGCGAGATCGGCGGCCCCGACGAGGCCGACGCCGCTCGCTGGTGCAAGGACCACATGAAGAAGCCGGTGGTCGGCTTCATCGCTGGCGTGACCGCCCCTCCGGGCAAGCGCATGGGTCACGCGGGCGCTCTCATCTCCGGCGGTGCGGACACGGCGGAAGCCAAGCTCGCGATCATGGAAGAATGCGGGTTCAAGATCACGCGCAACTTCTCGGAGCTGGGCAAGCTCCTCAAAGCACAGATCTGATCTGCCGTCTTCCCCGGCCACACAAGAAGAAAAGCGCTCGCAAGTCACATTGCGGGCGCTTTTTCAATACATAACAGTGGAAAAGAGACATGGAATATCTGCAAACTGCCGACTTCTGGATCGGCCTTGTCAAAATTGTCTGGATCAACATCATTCTTTCGGGGGACAACGCAGTGGTAATTGCGATGGCCGCCCGCTCGCTGCCGCCGGCGCAGCAGAAGAAGGCCGTGCTGTTCGGATCAGGTGCCGCCGTGGTGTTGCGGATCGCACTCACCGTCGTGGCCGCCAGGCTGCTGGCGCTGCCCTACCTGCAGATCGTCGGCGGTGCGTTGCTGCTGTGGATCGGCGTGCAGTTGCTCGGTGACGAGGACGATGGCGGCGGCGAGGAAAAGCAGTACGGCAGCATGTTTGCCGCCGTGCGGACCATTCTGCTCGCCGACCTGGTGATGAGCCTGGACAACGTGATCGCAGTCGCTGCCGCTGCACAGGGGAGCATGCTGCTGCTGATCCTCGGCTTGGCCATCAGTATCCCGCTCGTCATTTTCGGCAGTACCTTGATGATCAAGCTCATGGAGCGCTTCCCCATCATCATCACGCTCGGCGCAGCCCTGATCGGCTGGGTCGGCGGCGAAACGATCGCGAGCGACACTGCCCTGAGCGGCGTGCTCGCCGCGCGCCCCTGGCTGCACTATGCCGGGGCGGCCGCGGGCGCGTTCTTCGTGGTGGCCTATGGCAAGTGGCAGCAGCGACGGGCTGCCGCGGCTGTGCAATGATCGCGGCCCGCTGATTCTCAATCTCATCGATTCATGGCGAACCTAGGCGCATCCGTTTCCCCCGACACCGGCGCGCTCACCTGGGATTTCGCCGCGCTGACCGACCCCGGCCGGGTGCGCGCCAACAACGAGGACACGATTGCCTTCGACGCAGCGCTGGGGCTGGTGCTGCTGGCGGACGGCATGGGCGGATACAACGGCGGCGAGGTGGCCAGCGGCATGGCCGTCGCGCTGCTGCAGGCCAGCTTCGGCCGCTGGCTTGCCCATGCAGGACCCGACGCCAATTCGCGGGCCGTTCGGCGCGCCCTGCAGGCCGGCACGGACGAAGCCAATGCCGCCGTCCTGGAAGCCGGCATCGCCAACCTGCAGCTGCAGGGCATGGGCACCACACTCGTGCTGGCCGCCTTCGGCCCACGGCGCGCAATCGTTGGCCACATCGGCGACTCGCGCTGCTACCGCCTGCGCAACGAATGTCTGGAACTGCTCACGCGCGATCACTCGCTGCTGCAGGAGCAGCTCGACGCGGGCGCCATCACACCCGAGCAGGCGAGCCTGTCGCCGCACCGCAACCTGGTAACCCGCGCACTGGGGATCGAGCGCCACGTCGAGCTTGAAATGCACGAACACAGCGTTGAGGCGGGTGACGTTTTCCTGCTATGTTCGGACGGCCTCAGCGAGATGGTGCCCGAGGGGCAGCTTTTCACGATTCTGTTGCAACAAACCGGCTTATCCGAAAAAGCAACACTTTTGGTTGCAGCGGCGAATGAAAATGGTGGCAAGGACAACATCTCGGTTGTTCTGGCCAGGGCCGATTCGAGCAACGCGCCAGAGGCATCCGGATAGCAGGCTCGAGCAAACCCGCTGCAGGTGACCGCGTGACACAACAAATGAGATCGAGGAGTCGGCTATGCCGAAAATGATCGTTTCGATCGACGGCGTCGTCATCAAGGAAGTGACGCTCGCCAAAGACCGAACCACGCTGGGCCGGCGCCCGTACAACGACATCGTGATCGACAACCTGGCGATCAGCGGCGAGCACGCGGTGCTGCACATGATCGGCGGCGATGTCTACCTGGAAGATCTCAACAGCACCAACGGCACCTACGTGAATGGGCGCGCCGTCAAGAAGCAAGCACTCGAGCACAACGACGTGGTCGAGGTCGGCAAGTACAAGATCCGCTACCTCGTCGGGGCAGGCGCGGCCGAAGGTGCCGGACACGGCCCCACCGTCGTGGCCAATTCCTCCGAGCCGATCCCCCTGACCTCCGCGCCCACCGTCCACACGCCGCTCGGCGGCCCCACCGGCGTAGCCGTCATCCGCGTCCTCTCCGGCAGCGGCGCCGGGCGCGAGCTCTCGCTCCAAAAGGTTGTCACGACCATCGGAAAGCCCGGCGTCGCCGTGGCGGCGGTCACTCGGCGCCTTCATGGCTACGTGGTAGCACCGATCGATGGCGGCACGGCCCTCAATGGCGAGCCTTTGGGCAACGAGGCGGTCGCACTGCAAGACGGTGACGTGCTCGAGCTCGGCGGCACGCGGATGCAGTTCGTCGCCAACTGAGCGTGTGAGGCGCGAGCGCCGCCGAGCCCGCCGGTCCGCATGAACGGACTGCGGCGTCACGGCGCCCGCATCGCCATCACTCTGCTGCCGGTCGCGCTCATGCTGCTTCACGCCGCGGGCGTCTGGCGGCTCCCCTTGCTGGTTCGCCTGGACCAGTTCATCTACGACACCCGGCTGCGCGCGACCATGCCGGGCACGCTCGACCCGCGCATCGTGATCGTCGACATCGACGAACTCAGCCTGCAACAGCTCGGCCAATGGCCCTGGAGCCGCGACAAGCTGGCGCGCCTCACGGACGAGCTGATGGGGCGGCAGGGCGCGGCGGTGCTGGGCTTCGATGTGCTCTTTGCCGAGCCCGACACCAGTTCAGGCTTGCCCGTTTTGCGCCAGCTCGCCGGCGGGCCTTGGCACGACGATCCAAAATTCGCTGCCGAGGTCGAGCGGCTTGCGCCGCAACTCGACCATGACGCCTTGTTCGCAAAGTCGCTCGCCAATCGGCGCGTGGCGCTCGGCTACTACTTCACCCGCGCGGCCGAGGCGCGCGCGACCGGCCGCCTGCCCGTGCCGGCGCTACCAACCGAGGCTCTTCCTCCAGGAGGGGACTACGCCGCGCCCTGGAACGGTTTTGGTGCCAACATCCCGCTCCTGGCGACAGCTGCGCCGGCGGCCGGCTTCTTCAATGTCGTGCTCGATTCAAGCGAGGACGGTGTCGTTCGCTCGGTGCCGCTGCTCGCACGTTACGACGGTCCGGACGCGCGCCGCGGCTACTACGAGTCGCTCGCGTTGGTCGTGCACCGGTTGATCGAAAGATCCCCGCCCGCACTGACACCCGTGTTCGCACCGGACTCCAGCCGTGGTGAAGGATCCCCGGCGCTCGAGGCCCTGCAGTTGGGCACGGGCACCTCCCGGGTGCGGGTGCCCGTGGATCCAAGCGCCAGCATGCTGGTGCCGTTTCGTGGGCCCGGGGGCGCGCGCGGCGGCTCCTTTCGCTACGTTGCGGCCGCCAGCGTGTTGGCCGGCGCTCTCGCCGCCGGCGAACTCGAAGGCAAGGTGGTGCTGATCGGCACCACCGCCCCCGGCCTCCAGGACCTGCGATCGACGCCTGTCGGCGCCGTCTTCCCTGGCGTGGAAGTGCACGCTAACATCATCTCGGGCCTCCTGGATCGGCGACTGCTGGTGGCGCCCGACTATGCGGCCGGCTACGAGCTCGTCACGGTGCTCGGCGCGGGGCTGCTGCTGGCCGTGGGCCTGTCGCTGCTGTCGGCAGCGCGGGCCACCCTGCTGGCCTTGCTCACCGGCGCCGCACTCACCGGGCTGAACAGCTGGCTCTACCTCGATGCGGGCCTGGTGCTGCCGCTCGCGGCCGCGCTCGTCATGGTGCCGCTCGCCTTTGCCTTCAGCATGAGTTGGGGCTACTTCGTGGAGGCCCGCGCCAGCCGCAGCCTTGCAAGACTCTTCGGCACCTACGTGCCGCCGCAATTGGTCGAGGAGATGCGCGCCGACCCGACCCGCTACAGCATGCGGGCCCAGGGCAAACAGCTCACCGTCATGTTCTGCGACATGCGGGGCTTCACCCGGCTTTCGGAGCAGATGGCCCCGGTCGAGTTGCAGGCCTTCCTGAACGCTGTCTTCAGCCGCCTGACTCGGATCATCAGCGAGCATCGGGGCACCATTGACAAGTACATGGGCGACTGCGTCATGGCCTTCTGGGGCGCCCCGGTCGACACCCCCGGCCATGCGGCCCTCGCCGTCGAGGCTGCCTTGGAAATGGCAGCGGCTGTGCGGGAGATCAACGACAAGCATCGTCACAGTGGACGGCCGGAGATCAGCGTGGGCATCGGTATCAACACCGGCCTCATGAGCGTCGGCGACATGGGCTCCGCCGTGCGCCGCAGCTACACCGTCGTTGGCGACGCAGTCAATCTCGCTTCTCGGCTTGAAGGCTTGAGCAGCCACTACGGCGTTGAGATCCTCGCCAGCGCCGCCACACAAAGTGCCGCCCCCGGCTTCGTCTGGCAGGAACTCGACCTGGTGCGCGTCAAAGGCAAGGCCAGGGCTGTGCGGATCTACGCCCCCGTGTCCCGGATGGGTGATTCGGCAGAGGGGTCGCCCGAGGCGCTCGTGCAGTGGGCTCGTACACTGGACGCTTACCGCGCGCAGGATTGGCATCGGGCGCAACACCTGCTGGCCCCGCTGCTCGCTGCCGATGCCAAAAAAGTCCTTTACCAGCTGTACGCCGAGCGTTTAGCCTCGCTGGCGTTGCGGCCCAAGGACCCCGACTGGGACGGCGCAACCCGGTTCGACAGCAAATAGCAAACAGCAGATAAGGGCTCTCTCAAATGCAGGTGCGCGTGTTGGGGTGCTCGGGCGCCATCGCCAAGGACTGCCGCACGACCTCGTTCCTGGTCGACAGCGATCTGCTGGTCGACGCCGGCACCGGCGTCGGCGATTTGAGCCTGGACGAGATGGGCGCCATCGATGACGTAGTGCTCACCCATTCCCATCTCGACCACGTGGCCGCATTGCCGCTGATGCTCGACGCCGTGGCAAGCCGCCGCAGCAAGCCACTGCGCGTGCATGCGCTGCGCGCGACGATCGAGGCGCTGCGGGCCCATGTCTTCAACAACGTGATCTGGCCGGACTTCGCGAGCATCCCCAGTCTGGAAGCCCCATTCGTGAGCTTCCACGACATCGTGGTCGGGCAGGAACTCCACCTGGGTACACGAGCCCCCAAGACGATCGAGGTGCTGCCGGCCGTCCACACCGTGCCGGCTTGCGGCTACGCGGTGCGCTGCGCCAAGGGCGGGCCGCATTGGGTCTTCAGCGGAGATACCGAGCGCAATCCGGCGTTTTGGCACCGGGTGAATCAGCTTGATGTCGCGATGCTGGTGATCGAGACGGCGTTCAGCAACCGGGAACAGGCACTGGCGCGGCGCAGCCTTCATCTATCGCCGGCGACGCTGGCGGACGAGTTGCGGCAGATTGCGGTCGACAAGGGTTACCCGATCTACATCACGCACACCAAGCCGGCCGAGACCGAGGAGATCATGAGCCAGATCGCCGGGCTGGCGGATGGGTCGCAGATGCATGGGGGCGGGCGGGGGTGGGATATTCGATGGTTGGAGGCGGCGGGGGTGCTGCAGGTCTGACTTGGAGTGTCGGGGGATGACAAATTTGTCGGGCTCTGTGCTTCACTGGCAACGACACGTGTCACACGCTGTAAGCCAGATCCGAACTTGTAGGCAGTTCGACTGCGTTGGAGCAGTTGTAACGGGCTGGCACGGATGCTGCGGAAGGTTGAATGCACCGGGGTCTCCCGGGCCTCAATCAACCAGGAGTCTGTTACATGAACCGTGCTATCCGTTCCGCTCAACGCGGCTTTACCCTCATCGAACTCATGATCGTCGTGGCGATCATTGGTATCTTGGCCGCTGTGGCGCTGCCTGCCTACCAGGACTACGTCAAGCGAGCCAAGGTCACCGAAGGCCTGTCGCTCGCATCGTCGGCCAAGACCACCATCGCCGAGAACGCCGCGAACGGCAAGAAATACGATGCCGGCTGGACGGCCCCGTCGGCGACCGCTGCCGTGAAATCTGTAGCCATCGACAACACCACTGGCGCCGTGACCATCACCTTCGACAAGCCAGTGGAAGATGGTAAGACCTTGATTCTTCGCCCGTTCACTGGCCCGAATACCACTCCGGTCGCGCTGCCGGACTCCAGCTCTGGCACATATGACGCTCCCACCGGCAACATCGCTTGGGCTTGCGGCGCTGCTGGTGCCGGCGCCCCCGCAACTGCAGGCACGCTGGATGCGAAGTACGCACCCTCTAGCTGCCGCTAAGCTCCTCCGCACTAAGACGAAGGCCGCCTTCCGGCGGCTTTTCTATTTGTGCCGTAGGTCTTAATAGCGCCGCATCGTAGACACACACGCCGATACGGCGAGCGGCGTGGCGGGCATCGTGATCTCTCCGTTACCGATGGGCTCAAGGGCACCGGCCAGACGCTGTATCGGGTGTTCCCGGTCACAACGCTGCAGACCTAGACCGAGCACCTGATACCAAACAGCCTGGACTACGCGAGCTAAAGGATCGCAAGCTGCTGGCCGCGGCGTTGTGCCCGGTGTGTCAAGCGTTCGACGCCCGGCGCCAAGCCAGCACTCTCAATCCACCGTCGGCACTTCCCGCCAATTCAACAGCCGCAGCCCCAACCCACTCGGTTCCTTGACCCCTTGCTTTTTCACTTCGCCTTGGACGTTGCCGGTCAGCCATCGCGTCCTGCCATCAACCCCCACCACAGCCAAGTCGGTGATTGCTGAACTGGTTTCGACAAAGGCTTGTCCATCAGGCGTCAACGCCGACTTGGCCTTCCCGAAATCGATCGCATAAAACCGGCTGACACCCGACGGGCTGCATGCATCGCCAACAGTCAGCAGCGGCGCAAAAGAAACCACACCATTGAATGCCAGTGGATTGAGCGTAAGGCGCCAAGCGATCGTGCTACTGGTGTCGGAACCCAGATCCAGGTACCACCCCTTCGATGTGTTGGGCAGCGTGACCCCGTTGGTCAGATCGGTCAGTGCAGTGAGGCTTGCACGGGTGATCGGCATGGTTGCGTCGGCAGGCGCAAAGCTGGCCGCATTGCCGTCGATGATCGCGTAGAAACTCTGTGCGGCCGTTGAGCTAATGTCGCTCGGATCGAGCAGCTGGCCGGTGCCGAACATCACGTACCGCTTGCGAGTGACCGGATGGATCTCGATCAGCGGCTGCGTCGTGATGGCTTGCGCCTTGGCGACGGTGGCGCCATCGGTCAACAGTGCCAGTTTCGTGGGTGCCGGGTAGGCGGTGGTGGTGCCACGCGGCGCGGTGACATCGAAGCGCCAGAGCTGTCCGTTCAAGTCGCCCGCGTAGATCGCGTCGGCGGTGTAGTCTGTGAAATCCTGCACGTACGCGGAAGCATGCGTCAGGCCATTCGCAGCAACACCCGTGCTCACCTTCTGAAGCAAAGCACCCGTCTCCGGATTCACGAAGTACAGGTAACCCTTTCCGTCGCTGTTGTTGTAGCCCGAGGTCAACACCACCACCCAGCCATAGCGCTTGGTCTTGATCATCGTGGGCGCGCCAAAGCTGTAGCCCATCGTCGGGTCCGTGAACTCCCACAGCACCTTGCTTGCAACAGTTGCCTCGCTCGTCATGCCCGCAGGGTTGGTTACGTCGATGGCGTAGTAGCCCTTGCCGCCTTTGCCCAGGCCGCCGACCAGGATGGAACGCCACCGGGAAGTGCCATCCGTCACGAAGGTTCCGCCGGCACGGCTGAAATCGACGTCGAAGATCTTGGGCGTGGCGTCGACGTAGTAGTGATGCAGGTAGTTGGGATTGCCCAATTGCGCCAATCCGTCGTCCTGCGGCGTCGCGG
The DNA here is from genome assembly GCF_901827205.1 of Variovorax sp. PBS-H4. Taxonomy (NCBI): domain Bacteria; kingdom Pseudomonadati; phylum Pseudomonadota; class Betaproteobacteria; order Burkholderiales; family Comamonadaceae; genus Variovorax; species Variovorax sp. PBS-H4. The sequence goes on from NZ_LR594675.1 coordinate 6,126,357, forward strand.
GAGAACTCGGCCCCTGGAACAGGGCGCTAGGCACATACGCGAACTGCTCCACGCCGGCATCGGTACCGGTCAGCGCGCCGTTGAACGCATGGAGCATGCCGTCGTTCGCTGCGGCATACACCATCGTCGGGCGGCTGGCCCAGGTGGTCTTGAAGGTCTTGTAGCCGGGGTTGACTGCTTCAGAGAATTTCTCGCTAGGCGGTGCAACGGGGGTCACCTTGGCATTGACGATGTCCCCCAGCAGGGTCGATCGCGTGCGATAGGGCCGGGACGGGGCGGCCAGCGATCGCTCGTTGCTTCGATCACCACGCAGGTAGTTGAGGTAGTTCGCGCGGTCGTCGCCGGTGACGTAGCTCGTGTCGAGAGCCGCCGCTTGCGCGGTCGTGAGGTTGGCCATACGGAATGCGACGCCTGCCGTGCCGCTCCAAGTCGCAATGCGCCTGTTTGTGTCCCAGCCGGTGCCGGCAAACTGCGCGGCGAGTTTGTCGGTGCTGGACCACTTCAGGGTCGTCGTGGGATTGCCCGCGCTGTCGAAGGTGATCTCATTTGCCGTGACGGTGCTGGTCCATCCATTGGCGTCGTACTGCGAGGCGTAAGACGCCGCTCCCGCCGAAGATACCTGCACGGCAGACAGCGAGAACGAGGTGGTGTAAGCCTTGATTGCGCTCACGATGCTCTCGAGCGCCTGAGTCAAACCCGCCACCAGCGTATCGGGCCTGCCGGCGGCGAAGTAGTTGTCAGGACGGTTCTGCGTGGTGTTGGTACGGGTGTCGGTCAACATCTCGCCGTTGGTCGACCACCAGTCCAACGGGATGGTCGCGGCAAAGGTGTAGGGGTCGAAGTTGGCAGGAGCCTTCAACCCCCCGAACTTGGCAGCCAGGTAGAACTGGTTGTTTGCCTGGAAGGGCTGCTCCAGCACGTCGACCCAATAAGTCTGCACGGTCTGCTTGCCGATGGTCCTGGCTTGGCCGGTGACATCGGGGCGGATGTCCTTGGTATTGGCGTCGTAGGCCAAGCCCGCGATGTACGCAGAGTTGTCGCGGCCGCTGTAGCTGTTGGTCGCACCCAGCGTGTCGCCGAGCCCCTGCAATTGCCCGACCTTGTTCGTCGCCGTGATGGCATTGACGGTCGTGTCCGCGGCGACCTCCGCAGGCATGGTGGGCTCGCGGGTGCGGTACGTGGTATTGCCCGCGACGTTCTTGTCGACGTGAGTGTAGATGTCGCCGATTCCCAGGACGAAGTTCCTCTGGCATGAGTATTGGATCGGATCGTTCCAGTTCGTGACGACGGGAAAGCCATCGATCCACGTCTTCTTGGTGGCGGTGGTGGCCCCGGCCATCGCGCTCCATGCCGAGACGTTGCCAAGATTCTTGTAGTAACGCAGCACGGCGTAGTACATCTCGCTGACCGGGTCATAGCTTTTGTAGCTGCCGGGGATCAGCTGGCCGAACTGATTGAGGTAGTTCATTACCCCGCTGTTGTCGATCTGCACCCCGAACTCCGTGGTGGTGGCGCTCGAGTCCGCGCTGTTGGGGTTGGGAACGAGGATACCGGTCGTCTCGTCCCATTCCTTTTGGGTGTTCGCGACAGCCGCCTGGCCAGGCCGTGGTGCAGTCGGACCGACGAACTTCTGTCCGGCGCGCAGCACGCCGCCATCGCGCTGGTCGCTGCTGTCGTTGAGGTAGCCGAAAGCGCTGAACCGGATTTTCTGCGAATACTTCTGGATGAGGCCCTCGGGCTTGTAGTTGCTGCCGTAGGCCTTGCAATTGGCCTCCAGGCCCCCTGCGGCCGTGGAGGGATCGCAGACTTTCACTCGCATCGTGTAGTCGATCGTGCTGTCGCCGGAACTGAACGCAGTGAACGTGCCGGGCGTGGATGGCTTCTGCCACAACAGACGCATGGTGGCGCCGCCGTTGTTTTCGTAGTACTCGATCTTGACGCTGAAGCTTTGCCCGGCAGTGAGGTTGATGGTGCCACTGTCGTTGTCCGTGGTCCCGTGGTCCGACCAGCCGTCGATGACGAGGTTGCTGTTGCTGAAGCTGCCGCTCCCGGAAGTATCGACCCACAGGCGAACGCCGTCGTCGGAGGTAGTCCGGAAGATGTAGCTACCAGATTCAGGCGCCATGAAGGTGCCAGTGTAGCGTGCAGAAAAGCTGTTGGCATTCACGCCGGTACCAGGACTCCCATTCCCCCAATCGTGGTCCGCGCTGTCGTTACTGACCGTCATAACCACGGGATTGCTGAGGGTCTTGTTGTTGTAATAGCTTGCAGCGAAAGTGCGCGCAACGGCATCGTTGATGCTCAGACGCATCTTGAACCCCATGCCATTGACGTGGATGCCGACGCGAGTCGCGGTGTCGTAAGGAGTTGCCCCGGCGATCTCGCTGACGGTGAGATCTCGGTCGTCGAACAACCCTTGCCCCGAATGCCAGCCTTTTTCGAGAATGGTTTCCGTCGTGGTGTCGACGACACGACGGCCGCCTGTCATAGCCCAACGGAATGGATCGATGGTGGCCGTTGCGGCCCAGTTCAGGAAGTTCCCGCTCCACTTGTTAGTGTTCGTGGTGCCGGCGCAGGTTCGGTTGGTGGCAGGTCCCGCGGGATAGAAGTAGCTCGTGTCGCCCGTGTTGGTGCTGTTGGCCGTGGTGGTGGTCTGGTACAGGTAGCACTTGTTCGGATCGAAGTAGCCGAGATAGGTGCTGGCGCTTGTGTAAGCGCCGACGTGTGCTGTCCGGGAGGCCGTCGGCCACTCCACTGAAAGGGCGAGCGCCAGGTTGCCCGGCACCTCCGAAGTCGAGAACACCGGTTGATCGGACAGGGTTGTGGCGGAGGCGAGCAGAGCACCTCCCAGCATGAAGCCGATCGCGATCCCAAGTCCCGCCCCTCTCAGCGTGCGGACGGACAAGAGAGATATTGTTTTCATGGTGATGCTCTGCTGGTTACTCGGGCCTGGAGAACGAGCTCTGCAGGAAGACCTGCGTGTCGCGCGGTCCGTCGACCCGGATGCTGAGGCGATAGAGGGCGGGCGGTGGAATGTCAGGGCGGAGGACACCGGCAGTGCCGCCGGTGACCTGCGTCGTGGATGGCGCCGAAACGCATGCAGTGGTGCCCAGCGTGGCAAAGTTTCCGGTTGCGTTGCACAGCCGATCGATCACGTAGTTCACGGTAACGCCGCCACTCCCGGTGATCGCCCCTCCTGTAGGCGTGAAATCAGCGTTGGTGATGTCCTTTCCGGTAAGGCCGGTCTTCTTGAGCAGCACGTAGGGGATCCCGAGGTCATTGACCTTCAGCTGGACGGCGCTGTAGTTTTCCGCCGGCACGCTGTTGGACGTGAGCGTGGACGTCGCAAGGCCTCCTGTCTTGAACGCTTGCATGGCCCTCGAGACCGCCAGCTCGCCCTGGTTGACCAGATCCCTCCTGAAGGCCAGGTTTCCGGCGCTGAATAGCGATGAGTTCATCGAGCGCATTACCGCGACCCCGCCAGCGAGCAGGATCACGAGAATGATGAGGCAGAACAACAGCACCACGCCCCGTTGGGGCGTTGGCGAAACAGATGCGGCGGCGGTTCTCATGAGGCGGACTGCAGCAACATGTTGCGCAGTGGAATGGTGGTATCGATGACGCGGTACCGGTAGTGTTGGTCAAGCGTCACGGAGCGCTGCAGTGCCGTCGCCAGATCGCTGAAAAGCGTCAGGGAAGCCGGTGACACGGTTTCCTTGTTGAGCTCGGAACTGCGCATGACGAGCGCGATGCGCACGGCGACTATCTGCCTGATGGTGGCCGGTGTCGTCATGAGGTTGGTGATTCCGTACGTCGTACCGCTGGGGGCGACCCAGTCATTGATGATCCCGTCCCCGTTGGTGTCCACGCCATACAACGCCCGGAGCTCGACAACAACATCGGAGATGGCCTGCAAGGCATCCGCGTCGGAACCGGTGCCTGCACTTCTGAGCAGGTCATAAGCAAAAAGAGTCTGGTTCGCGCCCACACCGATCAGTTGGAACCGCACGTTGTTGGAAAGCGTGTTGCCCAGCGGTGTGTAGTAGGCCGTTCCGCTGGCGGCGAGGGTCGCGAGCGATGTCGTGCCGCCAGCCGAAGTGAAATAGCGTCCGCCCAGCGGCAGCACTTCATTGCCTGCGGCAGCAAACGCGGTTGTATCCGTCACATTGACCTGCTCGATCAGGCAATCGGCCGTTCCATCCTGCGCGACAAGTCCAAGGTCACCGCTGGCCAAACCGATCGTGTTCTCGAGCCGCAGGTTGTTGGTGCCAGTAACGCCAGAACGAATCTTCCGGGGGATGTCGCCGGCGGCACCGTTGCCTCCCATCACCATCAGCACGTCGGACCCGGTCGCCGATTGGCCCTGTCCAATCAGTACTGGCGCCACTCGCAAGTCGCCGGCCGCGCTGGCGCCCGCGCCTCCGAGAAAGGACGCAAACGGGGCAGGGAAGGCGCTGCTGCGCGGCAGGATGGTGGTCGCCGTGCCGCCAATGTCGCGCGACACGCTCAGCTTGCAGCCATAGACACCGAGGCTTCCGGACTGCACGAAGCCGGAGCCCGCACTGCGCAGGACGCCGTCAAGGACGTAAGCCGCAAACGCGCCGCTCTGGCTCATGTCGTTGGTCGACGTGGTGGTTCGCTTGTGAGCTTCACCCACGGTCACCACGCTGGTCACCGCGAGCGTGACGATGAGGCCGATGGTCATCGCCACCAGGAGCTCGATGAGCGTCAGGCCCCGCTGCAATGGACGGGAGGTGGATATCGATGCGTTCATGGCGGCGGCGGAAGGGTGACCCGGGTCGTGAGCCGGCTCTTGTCGGCCGCGCTGCGCTGAGGGGGGCTCCACTCGATCGTGATGTCTGCCGTATTGACCAGTGTCGCTACAGGGACGACCGTCGCGGTGGCACTCGGCAATCCATCCTTGGACACATCTGCAATGCGCGTGGCCCATGCAGTCCCGGTGCTCGTGTCTACGGTGATCGAGTTGTTCAGCCACATCGTGCTGGCGATCTCGTTAGCCAGCAAAGCAGCGCGATTGCGATCTGCCGCATCGACCGAGAAGTTCATGGCACGCGTCTGCAAGCCGATCAGTCCGAGGATGCCCAAGGAGAAGAGCAGGATGGACACCAGCACCTCAATCATGGCAACGCCACGCTGAGTGCGCACGGAAGAACGTGGAATGCGCTTCATCAGGGGCATCCATCGGGTGAAGTTGAAAGGTTCCTGGCTGGATCGCACATGCGCACCTGGCCGCCCAGCGAGACCAACACACGCAGCGGCCGGTGGTCGACTCCGGTCATGGTGACGTCGTAGGTCGCAGCAGCGGCCGCACAGCTGGCGCCGCTCGGGCCGGGCGTTGCGTTGGCAACCAGCCGACCCAGCGAGTTGAAGCAGATAGACACCGGACCGGTGATCTGCACATCGTTGCCTACGCTACTCAAAACGCCGGCTTCGACGAATTGGGCGGTCTCGTCGGTGAGCAATTGAACGGTGTTGATCGACCAGTTCCTTCCGTTGGCCACTGCCGTAAGGCTGGTTGCTGGGGAGGTGCTGTTGGTGAGCGAAAAAACGGTCTGGCGGCTGCGGCGCAGCGCTTCGGCCTGCGCGAGGCGAAGGCCGTTCTGCAACGCGTCGGCCACGGTTCGAATCTTGGAGTTGCGGATCCATGCCGTCATCGATGGGAAGCCGAGCGCCAGGAGAATGGCGAGCAGCACGATGGTCACCATCAGCTCAACGAGGGTGAAGCCGACAACATGCGCAGCCCTGCGCTTCAGCACGTCTGTCCCTTCTTCGTGATCCAGTCGTTCGAGCAGCTATTCCACCCGGGCACGCCAGTCACTGTGGTGGAGCGCTGGTTCTGCTGGTCCACCTTGAAGGTGAAGCCGTTGGTCGCTCCACTGCCAACGGCCTGAAGAACGAATGTCGTTGCAGTAGGCGTGCCGTCGCATGAGAGTGTGAAGCTCCCCGCCTTGCGCAGGCTCACGTCCACGAGACAAGGGGAGATGAACGTCGTACCCACCGAGTTGTAGGTTCGGTTGTCTTGGTAGAAGCGTTCCATGTTGGCTCGCATTGCGGCGAGGCCGTTGTGTGCGTCGACGAGTTGACCGCGCAGCACGTAGTCGCGGTAGCTCGGAAGTGCGATCGCTGCAAGGATGGCCACGATCGCCACAGTGATCATGACCTCGATCAGCGTGAATCCCCTTGACGAGCAACGGGAGTGGAGAGCGTTTGACACTTTGTTGACCCTTCGAGCACAGGTTTGCACAGTGATAAATTGTGAACAATGCGCGAGATTTCGCGACGACCGTCCATCTACGGCGCACTTCCTTTCGTCGCCTCTACGTAAGACATTCGTGCGCTTTTTCGCATTGGCACAATGCCGCGAATGAAGAGTTCCGCCGTTCATGCCGGTCAGCCTGCATCGTCGATCGTCCGGACCGTCATGGGCTCGGCAGCATTGATCGCGCTGCCGTTTCTCTTGCCCTTCGCGTCCGGCCCTTCAGCCAATGTCTGGCAGCAACTGGCCACATGGACCTCTGCGGCGCTGCTGCTGCTTGCGCAATCTGCGGCGTTGCCAGCACGCGGCGTCCTGGCTTGGTTGGCAGTGGTCGAAGCGGCGATCATGCTGGGACGGGCGTCCGGCTCGGTCCTCTATCTCTGCGGGGCTGCGGCCGTGGCCGTCGGGGCGGGGATGGCCTGCCTCGGCGCCGGCCTGGCTCGCGCCCCGGCCTCGCGCCAGGCTATCCTGGCCTACGCCCTCCTCGCCGCCGGCCTCGTCAGCGCCATCCTCGGCCTGCTCCAGTACTACGGCCTCGCCGCGCCACTCGTCCCCTGGACCACCACCCCCGACCTCGGCCAGGCCTACGGCAACCTCCGCCAACGCAACCAGTTCGCCACCCTGATCAGCATGGCCCTCATCGCGGCGCTCTGGCTGTACGGCAATCGCGGGCGACGCACCCGCCTCGCACTGATCCCTGCCGCAGCCTTGCTGCTCGTCGCACTCGCCGCCTCGACCTCGCGGACCGGGCTGGTCCAACTGCTCCTGATCAGCAGCATCTCCGCCTGGCTCGCCTGGCGCGAAAGACGGCCGCATCAGGACAAGAAAAGCTCAGCAGACGCTCGCCTGCCGCCCCCCTTGGCGCTGCTCGCGATGATCCCCGTTTACTTCGCGGCCGCCTGGCTGCTCCCTCTGCTCGCAGGCTCAGGGGTAGAAGGCATGATGCACCGGCTGCGTGAAGGCGCGCCCGCCGACCACAGCCGAGTCCTGCTCTGGCGCAACGTGCTCGAACTGATCGCCCAGCGCCCCTGGACGGGGTGGGGCTGGGGCGAGCTGAGCTTCGCGCACTACAGGACGCGCTACCAGGGGCCTCGTTTCGTCGAGATCCTGGACAACGCGCACAACCTGCCCCTGCACCTGGCGGTCGAGCTGGGCGTCCCGGCAGCGGTCCTGATCTGCGGCGGCTTCGTCTGGCTGGTGATGTCTGCGCGGCCTTGGCGCGAGGCCGATCCTGCACGGCTGATGGCATGGGGCCTGCTCGGCGCGATCGTGCTTCACAGCCTGCTCGAATACCCGCTGTGGTACGGCCCGTTCCAGCTCGTTTTCGGTGTGTGCCTGGGCTTCCTGTGGCCCGCATCACCGAAGAAAACTGGCGGGGCGACGGAAGGCCGCCGCGTCCTTGCGCCGTCGCTGGCCGCTGCGCTGGCCCTGATGGTGATCGTCGCGTACGCCGCCTGGGACTACACGCGCGTCAGCCAGCTCTATCTCGCGCGTGAAGAGCGCCTGCAGGCATGGCGGGACGACACGCTGGCAAAGGTGCAGGACTCGTGGCTTTTCGCCAACCAAGTCAAGTTCGCATCGCTTGCGCTCACGAAGGTCGACCGGACCAACGCCGCGGAAGTGCATGCACTGGCGCAGCGCCTGCTTCATTTCTCGCCGGAGCCGCGCGTGATCGTCAAGCTCATCGACAGCGCCATGCTGCTGGGCCTCGAGGCAGAGGCCGCTGAACAAGCCGGGCGCTTCAGGATCGCCTTTCCCGGCGAGTACGCGCGCTGGCTGGCCAAGGCGCCGATGGACGATCCGTCGGAATAGGGTTCAGCCCTTGGGCGGCGGCGACGCCATGTAGCTGCCGGACTTGCCCCCGTGCTTTTCGAGCACGCGCACGCCGTCGATCGTCATGGCGCGGTCCACGGCCTTGCACATGTCGTAGATGGTCAGTAGCGCGACCTGCACGGCCGTCAGGGCTTCCATCTCGACACCGGTGGGTCCGACCGTCTCGACGGTCGCGGTGCATGCCACATGCGGCGTGCCGCCCTCGGCAATCGCAAAGGCCACGGCGACCCGCGTCAGCGGCAGCGGATGGCACAAGGGAATGAGGTCGCTGGTCTTCTTGGCGGCCTGGATGCCCGCGATGCGCGCGATGCCCAGCACGTCGCCCTTTTTTGCGGTGCCCGATTCGATCAGCGCCAGCGTTGCCGCTTGCATCTCGATACGCCCGGTGGCGACGGCGATCCGGTGGGTAGAGGGCTTGGCGGCGACGTCCACCATGTGGGCCTGGCCCTGGGCGTCGAAATGAGTAAGGGAGCTCATGCTTGAACGTTCAGCGGAGTGACGCATCATACGAGGCCCAGCCATCGATCCTCTCCATGCTGCGCCGGACTTCTTCTACCCCTTCGACCCGCAAGCCGCAGCGCCTGGTGCGCACGCTCTGCGCCTTCCTCCTGATCGCCTGCCAGCTCGGCGCGCCGCCGCTGGCGCAGGCCCAGCTGCTGCCAGGCATGGGCGACGGCGAGATGACGGCGAGCACCGAGCGCCGGCTCGGCGACCAGATCGCGCGCGAGCTGTACCGCGACCCTGACTACATCGACGACCCGGTGCTGGTCGAGTATGTGGAGGACATCTGGCAGCGACTTCTGGCGGCGGCGCGCCTGCGGGGGGAGCTCACGCCGGAGCTGGACGAGCGCTTCGCCTGGACCGTGATGCTGGGCCGCGACCGCAGCATCAACGCCTTCGCGCTGCCGGGCGGCTACCTGGGCCTGCACCTGGGGCTGATCTCGGTGACCGGCAGCCGCGACGAGCTCGCCACCGTGCTGGGCCACGAGCTCTCGCACGTCACGCAGCGCCACATCTCGCGCATCATGGCCAAGCAGAGCCGTCAGATGCCGCTGCTGCTGGCCGGCATGATCCTGGGGATGATCGCCGCCGGCAAGAGCCGCAATGGCGATGCGGGCCAGGCCGTGCTGATGGGCAGCCAGGCCGCCTTCGCTCAGAGCCAGCTCAGCTTCTCGCGCGACATGGAGCGCGAGGCCGACCGCATCGGCTTCGGCGTGATGACCCAGGCAGGGTACGCGCCGCAGGGTGCGGCAGCGATGTTCGACAAGCTGCAGTACGCGTCGCGCCTCAACGACAACGGCTCCTATCCCTACCTGCGCAGCCATCCGCTCAACAGCGAGCGGATTGCTGATATGCAAGGCCGCTACCAGTTCCGGCCCGGCAGCGCGATCGCCATGCCGCTGCTCATGGAGCACGCGATGATCGCTGCGCGCGCCCGCGTGCTGGTGCGCCCGGGCGTCGACGTATTGCGGCTGTGGATCGACGCGGCCGGCAGTGGAGAATTCGCGCGCAGCTCGCCGGCCCAACAGGCCGGCACGCTGTACGCGGCGGCACTCGCGGCCAACGAGCTGCGCGACCACCGATCCGCCCGCGCCCTGGTAGAGCGATTGCGAGCGCGCACGGGGGAGGACGCGCGCGCGGCGCGGCTCGCGCGCCTCCTTGCGGCCGAGATCGAGCTCTCGGCCGACGCGCCGGCAAAGGCAGCCACGCTGCTCGATTTGCAGGCGAAGGACCGGCCCGAGATGCTGCTGGCCGCCCAGGTTGCCGCTGCCACGCGCCAGCCGGCACCGATGGTGGCCCCGCTGCGCGACTGGGTGGCCTCGCATCCGCGCGATGCGACGGCCTGGCGCGCGCTGGGCCACCTCTACGGCGCGCAGAACGACACGCTGCGCGCCATCCGCGCAGATGCCGAGGCCAACGCAGCGGTGCTCGACTATCCCGGCGCGCGCGACCGCTTCAAGGCCGCGCAGGAGTTCATCCATAAAGGCGGCGTGCCGATCGACCATTACGAAGCGTCGATCGTCGATACCCGCGCGCGGGCGATCGAGGTGCTGGTGAGGGAGCAGGCGGCGGAGCCGCCGCTCAAGTAGCGCTCAGGCCTTGGCGAAGAGGCCGCCCAAAGCGGCCTCGATGACCAGCCCCAGCAGCGAATAGATCAGCGAGCCGATCAGCGCCGCCACGAAACCGTTGACGTGGAAGCCCGGCAAAAGCCCCGAGGCGGTCCAGAATAGCAGGGCGTTGATCACGAAGAGAAAGAGGCCCAGCGTGACGATGGTGACCGGCAGCGTCAGCACCACGAGCACCGGGCGCACCACCATGTTGAGCAGGCCGATCACGGCCGCGGCGATGAGTGCCGAGGTGAAGCTCGACACCTGCACGCCGCTGTAGATGTAGGTCACTGCCAGCAGCGCGAGCCCGCTCAGCAGCCATTTGACGACGAGTCGCATGCGTGCGGTGTGGCGCCTGTCTTACTCGGACAGCTCGTTGGCCAGCACCAGCAGCGCCCCCATGCCGAGCACCGCGCCCGGCAGGGCCCAGCCGGACTGGCCGGGCGACTGCACGTCGGGTGCGACCGGTTCGAGGTCCACGCCGATCTTGGGACGGCGGGCATCGATCACGCGTGCCGCGCCGTGCTCCATCTTCAGGCGCTGCGTCAGCTCCGGCAGCGGGCCCTTGGCCAGCACGGAGGTGACCTGCCCGCCTTCCAGTTGCAGCAGCGGCAGCAGTTGCTCCTGCGTCTTCGCCAGCCACTTGTTGCGCCAGTTCTCGCGCGCGCTGTGGCTGACCCATTTGCTGATGCGGTGCGTCATGCGCGGCGCGCAGGCCACCAGCACCCAGCGGCGGGCACCCGTGCCGACAGCTTCCGGCGTCAACCGCGAGAGCAGTTCGCGCGCGTAGGCCGCATCGTCGACATAGAGAATGATTTTTTCCATGGATGCTCCTTGTTGGCGAAGTCAGGCGGTGGCGGTGTCCTGCGGCTTGGGCCGGCGCATGGCCACCCACTTGCCGATCAGCAGCACCAGCAGTGCGCCGCCGACACCGGCAATGTAGCGCACCATATCGGTCTGCGGCAGCTTCGGCACCCAGGTCCAGGCGGCGGGGTTGACGACTGCCGGGTCGGACACGGCCATCGTGCCGGCGATCCAGCCCAGCAGCATGCCACCCAGCGTGATGATGATCGGGAAGCGGTCCATCAGCTTGATGACCAGCTGGCTGCCCCAGACGATGATCGGAATGCTCACCAGCAGGCCGAAGACCACGAGCGGCATCTGGTGACCCTCGCCCGCACCTTGCGCGGCCCCCGCGATCGCGATCACGTTGTCCACGCTCATGACCAGGTCGGCCACGATCACCGTCTTCACGGCAGACCACAGCCGGTCGCTGGCGGCGATGTTGCCGTGCGCATCGTCATGCTCGGGAGCGAGCAGCTTGATGCCGATCCAGACCAGCAGCAGCGCGCCAGCGAGCTTGAGGAACGGAATGGCCAGCAGCGTGAGCGCGAAGAAGATCAGGATCACGCGAAGCAGGATGGCGCCGGCGGTGCCCCAAAGAATGCCCTTGGTGCGTTGCGCGGGCGGCAGCTTGCGGCAAGCCAGCGCGATGACGACGGCGTTGTCGCCGCCGAGAAGAATGTCGATCATGATGATCTGACCGACGGCGACCCAGAATTCGGGGGTCAGGAACTGTTCCATGGCGTCCTCTGTTCGATTTGCTTCATCCCGTGCGGGTTGGATCAAGCGGCTGAATGAGGACCCAGGGGTCCCGGACATGCAAACGCTTCGATCGAACCCGCGTGGGCTCCAATCGAAGGTCTTGCTCGGCAGCGTGGGCTGCCCGACAGGCCGGAAGTGTTGTCTTCGTATTGACGACCTGTCGAAGTCCGCCCTCGTGGAGGACGGTTGGGAGCTACTCCCCTTCGGTTGGGCAATTAGAGCATCGAGGGCGCACGCCTGGCAACCGTATTTTTCTCTGCCTTCAAGAAAATAGCGGCTGCATCCCGCGTCCATAGCGCCTCGCATGCTATCAATTTCGGAGCAACGCATAACCTTCGCCAGCCGCCGGGATTTGGCGGGACTATGATGCCCAGCCGCATTTCCGACCCCCCCATGGCCGCCATCCACATCACAGACATCGAGGCCGCCATCAACTACTGGCGCGAGAAGAAGCCGTCGCCCGATGGCGTCACTCTCGCGCCCGAGCTGCGCGCCCTGGCCGAGGTTTACGCGCTGATGGTGTTCCATCACGAGGACGAAGCCGACGAGGTCGGCTTTCCACCGAAGGCCTGGGACGCCTGGCTGGCCTGGTACCAGACGACACCCGACACGCCCTGCATCGCCATCTGCTCCACCAGCCAGGGGGACGACGAATGCAAGGGCTGCGGCCGCAGCTTCGACGAGGTACAGCACTGGCCCTCGATGACGCCCGGCGAGAAGCGCGCCACCTGGCGCCGCATCACGATGCTGGACAAGGCATGGCGCTTCAATCGCTATGCAGAGCGGGCGCGCGAGGCCGAACCGGCCTGGCCGGACGACCAACCCGCGCCCCGCGAACCGGCCGAGCTGCCGCGCTGAACAGGAAGCAAGCGCCATGCGCCGCCTCGCGCAAGCCCCCAACCTGGCGATCGCCACCCTCTGGGCCGATGCCTTGCGCGAAGAGGGCGTCGCGGCCTCCGTGCAGCGCGAATACCTCGGCGCGGCCGCCGGCCAGCTGCCGCCCGACCAATGCCTGCCCGAGATCTGGATCGAGGACGAGGCCCACCTGGAGCGGGCCAGGCAGCTGCTCCACGCCTTGCAGCACAGGCCTCAGCGGCGCTGGCACTGCGGCTGCGGCGAGCTGGTCGAAGGCGGCTTCGAGCAGTGCTGGCGCTGCGGCGCGATGATGCCCGGGGAGCCTTGAGAAGGCGTCGACGACCGACTACTTCCAGCGCACCAGGTCGATGTCGACGCTGTGCGTCCCGTCCCCCAGCATCAGCCCACCTTCCTGGATGGTGGCCTGCAACTGCATCGATCGCTGCGCCAGCGCCGCCAATGCCTGCGACGCGGCCGTCGGCACCCGGTAGACGGCCAGGTTCTGCGGGCGCGTGAGCTTGTTCTCGATGCCGCGCCACCAGACCTCGGCTGCGTGGTGGAAGGCGTAGACGATCGTCTCGTCCGCCTTCCCGCACGCCTTGATGACCGGCTTGTCCTCCGGCTGGCCGACCTCGATCCACAGCCGAACGGCGCCGGTGAAGTCGCGCAGCCAGACGTCGGGTTCGTCCGGGTTCGAGAGGCCCGCGCCGAAGGCCAGCGTGCCGTCGCCCTGGCAGACGTCCTGCAGCTTGTGCGCATTGAGTGCCAGCGCCACCAGCCGGATCATCATCCGCTCGTCGGTCTCGCTGGGATGGCGTGCCAGCGTGAGCGCATGGTCGGCGTAGTAGCCGTGGTCGATGTCGGCTACCGCGAGGGTGGCCTTGAAGATGGTGGATTTGAGCGCCATGGGGTCGCGAGTGTAGGCGGCCCGCGGCGCTGCTTCAGGTCGTCTGCGCCCGGCGCGCCAGCTCGGCGGCCTTGCCGGTGTAGCTGGCCGGTGTCATGGCCAGCAGCCGTTCCTTTTCGGCGTCGGGGATCTCGAGCGAGCGGATCAGCTCGTGCAGCGCTTCGGCGGTCACCGTCTTGCCGCGGGTGACCTCCTTGAGCTGCTCGTACGCCCCCTGCACGCCGAAACGCCGCATGACGGTCTGGATCGGCTCGGCCAGCACTTCCCAGGAGGCCTCGAGATCGTCGGCGAGCGCCTCCTCGTTGAGCTCCAGCTTGCCCAGGCCGGTCGCCAGGCTCGCATAGGCCAGCACCGCATACCCGAAGGCCACGCCGATGTTGCGCAGCACGGTGCTGTCGGTCAGGTCGCGCTGCCATCGGCTGATGGGCAGCTTCTCGCTGAGGTGGCGCAGCAGCGCATTGGCCAGGCCCAGGTTGCCTTCGGCGTTCTCGAAGTCGATCGGGTTGACCTTGTGCGGCATGGTCGACGAGCCGATCTCGCCCTTCTTGAGCCGCTGCTTGAAATAGCCAAGGCCCACGTAGCCCCAGACGTCGCGCGCGAAGTCGACCAGGATGGTGTTGGCCCGCGCCACCGCATCGAAGAGCTCGGCCATGTAGTCGTGCGGCTCGATCTGGATGCTGTACGGCTGGAAGCTGAGGCCCAGGCCCAGTGGCGCCGGCGTCTCGACGACCTTGCGGCTGAACGCCTCCCAGTCGAACTCGGGCCAGGCCGCCATGTGGGCGTTGTAGTTGCCCACGGCCCCATTCATCTTGCCCAGCAGCGCCACGCCGGCGATGCGCTCGCGCGCCTTGGCCAGGCGTACGGCCACGTTCGCGATCTCCTTGCCGACGGTGGTCGGGCTGGCGGTCTGGCCATGCGTGCGCGACAGCATCGGCACCTCCGCAAAGCGGCCTGCCATCTCGCGCAGTGTGGCGATCAGCCCGTCGATGGCGGGCAGCACCACCTTCTCGCGCGCCGCCTGGATCTGCAGCGCGTGGCTCGTGTTGTTGATGTCCTCGCTGGTGCAGGCAAAGTGCACGAACTCCGAGGCCGCCAGCAGCTCCGGCCGCGCCTCGAACTTGGACTTGATCCAGTACTCGACCGCCTTGACGTCGTGGTTGGTGGTCTTCTCGATCTGCTTGATGGCGATGGCGTCGGCCTCGGAGAAATTGGTGACCAGGCCCAGCAGGTACTTGCGCGCGCCGCCGGTGAGCGGTTTGAACTCAGGAAAGCCACAGTCCGACAGCGCGATGAACCACGCCACCTCGACCTGCACCCGCCGGTGCATGTAGCCCTGCTCGCTCATCAGCGGCCGCAGGGCCGAGAGCTTGGCCGCGTAGCGGCCGTCGAGGGGGGAAAGCGCGGAGACAGTGGAGAAACTCATGGCCTGAATTTTAGGTGCCGGTCCCGGGCCTTCAATTTCAGTTCGCTGCGGCTTCCCGGAAGAAAGCCATGCGCTCGGCCGTCGCCGGGTGCGAAGAGAAGGCCAGGCCAATGACGTCGTCGTCCAGCCCGGCGCGCTTCTGCCCGGCACGCCAGCGCTCCACGGCCTCGAAGAAGCCGATCATCACGCGCGGCGAGATGCCGGCGGCGCGCAGCAGCCGGACCGATTCGGCGTCGGCCTCGCGCTCGGCATCGCGCGAGTAGCCGAGCGTGGCCAGCAGCACCGGGGCGCTGCCGATCAGCGTGCCGTAGTCGCCGAAAGCGGCCGACACCGCAAAGCCTACCGCCGACGCCTGCACCAGCTGCCGCATCGCATGCCGCAGGCGCACGTGGCCAAACTCGTGTCCGAGCACACCGAGCACCGCATCCGGGTCGCCTGGCATCAGTTGCACGAGCTCGTCGGTCAGGACGATGGTGCCGCCGGGCAGCGCCAGCGCGTTGGGCCCCAGCCGCTTGTCGCGGGCGCTGCGGAACTCCAGCTTCCAGGCCGGCGCACCCTCCGGGTGGGCCGCCAGCACCAGCCGTGCGAAGGTGCGGCGAATGCGCTCCTGTTCCTCCGGCGCCAGCGCGCTGGGCGTCAGCATTGACTCGTCGATGGATGCGAGCACCTCGGCACCGATGGCCGCGTCGACGCCAGCCGGCACCGCCGCAGTCACGCCGCGCGCGACCCACGGCAGGCCCCACTGGTACAGCGCGGCCGTGGCCGCCAGCAGCAAGGCCAGGGCGAGCGCCACGCCGCGCCAATTCTGCTGGGCACGGACCACCCAGCTCTCGCCGCGGCCGAGCTGCGCGACCCATGCATCCCATGCCGCGACGTCGAGCGCCTGGACGCTGGCGCCTTGCGGCAGATTCAAAAGCCGGCCGCCGTGGCGCGTGCGCTCGGGCCAGCGCAGCTGCGCCAGCGGCACTTTGAAAGATGCAGAGGCGTCGCCGGGCGCAGGCGCGATGACAAGCGCGTTGCCTTCGACGCACAAGCGCGCCGCCTGCGGCCGGCTGCTGTGGCCATCGAAGAAACGCACCTCCAAAACGGCGCTCACAGGCCGATGTCCAGCCCGAACAGGTCGGCCGCCATGTCGCCGGCGGCGCCCGGGTCTTCACGCCGCGCGGTCTGGCTGAGCTGGTCGAGCCCGATGCGCGTCTGCAGCTCGACGGCCTCGAGCTGCGCGCGCCGCGTGTTCACCACGGCGAAGGGCCAGTAGAGGCCGAGCGTCAGCAAAATCAGCAGGTAGTTTCTGCACTGAAGGCGCAGGTAAGTGCCGAACTTCAGGCGGCTGTCGAAGCGCAGCACCTCGTTGCCGGTGGTGGACCACAGCAGGTTCTGCAGCCGCACCTGCAGGTAGGACTTGGGCAGGATGTTGACCAGCAGGATTGCGCCAAAGCCCATGAACGCCGCCACCACCACGAAGGTGGCGCCAATGCCGGTTCTACGGCCCGAGAAGGCGAAAACACCCGCCACCAGCAGCATGAGCGCAAGGGCCGCAAGGCTGATGGCGATCAGCTTGATGAAGATGCCGTAGAGCACGCCCACGTCGGCCTTGAGCCGGGTCTGCAGTGCGCCTATCGCGTAGTGGTCGTGCTGGTAGCGCCGCACACGCCACAGGAAGTAAGGCAGGCCCGCCCCGAAGGCCAGCATGCCGAGGCCGACCACCCCGGTTGCCACGGCCGCCAATGCAGGGGGTTTGCCGTTTGCCGACACGCCGGCCATCGCGCCCGCGAGGGCTACCGGCAGCAGTGCCAAGGCCAGCGGCGGCAGCATGCAGGCGTAGGCACCGGCCATGTCGCCCGTAAAGCGGAAGCGCAGGCCACGCCAGCTGGTGTTGGCCAGCCTGAAGCGCATCGAGGCCCGGAACAGCGCGGGCCACAGCGCGACGAAAGCCAGCGCCGCCACGACCGCCGCCCATCCGGAAAAGTTGCTCCCTACCGAATAGGCGATCAGGAAGCCCGCGGCAATCAACGTGCCTCGCAGCATCTTGGCCGGCTCTCCGTGAAAGTCCAGCGCGTCGCCGCCCACCCACGTGTTGCTGTAGAAATACTTGAGCTTGCGCACCTTGGCCCAGGGCAGGTAGATGCCGAGGCTGACCACGATGAGCAGCAGATTCACAATCCATATGCGGAAATACTCGCTGCCGCTGGCCGTGAACTCGATCGGATGGCGCTCGGGCACCGTTTGGACGGGCGCTTCTGTGACCATGTTCCTTCACCTTCTCCCTGGTTGGTTCGGACGCGGATTCTGCACTGCGCGCGTTCCCCTAGAATCAAAACGCTACAACGACGACCCCCAGGGGGAGAGAGCCCGCATGAAACTGATCGGATCCAACGCCAGCCCTTATGTGCGCAAGGTGCGCGTGGTCATGGCCGAGAAGCGGCTCGATTACCAGTTCGTGATCGAGGACGTCTGGTCCGGCGACACGACCATCGCCAGCTCCAACCCCTTGGGCAAGGTTCCGTGCCTGATCATGGAAGGCAGCGAGGCGATGTTCGATTCCCGCGTGATCGTCGAATACCTCGACACCCTTTCACCGGTCGGCAAACTGATTCCCCAGCAGGGCCGTGAGCGCGCCGAGGTCAAGACCTGGGAAGCCCTGGCGGATGGGGTGATGGATGCCGGGGTGCTTTGCCGGCTCGAGGCCACCTGGGCCGGCCGCGCCGATGGCGAGCGCAGCCAGGCGTGGATGAATCGCCAGCGCGCCAAGGTCGAGGCCGGCATTCGCGCCATGGCCAAGGGCCTGGGCGACAAGCCCTTTTGCAGCGGCATTCATTTGAGCCTGTCGGACATCGCGGTCGGTTGCGCGCTCGGCTGGATCGGCTTCCGGTTTCCGGATATCGACTGGCGCAGCGAGCACCCGAACCTCGGCAAGCTCTACGACAAGCTGATGCAGCGCCCCAGCTTCGCCGACACCGCCCCCTGAGCCTCAGGACGTCCTCAAGCAAAAGCCCCGCACTGCGGGGCTTTTTGTTGGTGAACACTGCTGAACCGGCTCTGCCGGGCCGCTGGTGTTGCCCCCGGTAGGGGGGTGGGCGGCCACACGAAGTGGGCCAACCTGGGGGCGAGATAAAGATGTTACGAGGCGCCCCGAAACGAAGGAGGGAGGGAGGGAGGAGGAGAAGAATCGCCCCGGGATTTCATTCAGACGTCAGGCGTCCGAAAGGCCTCGCAACATAAAAACTGACGGGCTTCCTGGACCCGAGCCGGTAAGAGCGCAAGGCGCGCCGGGCAGTTCCCAGCCAGACGTAAGCGTTTGTCACCACGCCTCGCGAGGCACCGCAGACGTCACTGCGGACCGAGCTGCTTTTCCACCTCGCGAACGAAGCCCTTGTCATCCGGTGAGGTCATGCTGGAATACGAATCCACGACCTTGCCTTCCCGGCTGATCAGGTATTTGTAGAAATTCCACTTGGGCGTGGTGCCCGAAACCTGCGCGAGTTGCTTGAACAGCGGATTGGCTTCGGCTCCCCGGACCGAGGACTTGGCGAACATCGGAAACTTCACGCCGAAAGTGCTTTCGCAGAAGTCCGCGATTTCCTTGTTCGTGCCGGTCTCCTGCGAGAAGTCGTTGGAGGGGAAGCCGAGCACCACCAATCCGCGCGAGCGGTATTTGCTATCCAGCGCCTCCAGGCCCTTGTACTGCGGCGTGAAGCCGCAAAAGCTCGCGGTGTTCACGACCAGCAGCACCTTGCCCGTGTATTGGCACAAGGTCTGGGGTTTCTCGTCTTGCAGGCGGGGGAAGGTGTGTTGCAGGATGGGCGGGCAGCCGGCGGGGATGGCCGCCTCGGCGCCACGCGCACCGGTTCCTTGGGCAACCGCTGCGGCGGGCGCCACCCCGGCCATCGTTGCGAATGCGGCAAATGCCGCAAGAGTGGGAGAAACAATGAGCCGTCGGATTACGCAGTTCATGGCAGTTTCCAGGGTAGAAGTGGGGCTTGGCGGGAAGAGCGGCGCGGTCGTCTATACCGCATCATCGCGCGCTTGTCACGGGGGCGCCAAACCCCGCGTCTAAAATCGCCCGGCTCAGAAAGTGATTGATGCTCTACCCGGAACTTTTCAGACAGCTCGAATCCGTCCGCTGGGACATGGACAAAGACATTCCCTGGCAGTCCTTCGACGCGAGCCGCCTCTCCGAGGAACAGGCCCAGACCATCAAGATGAACGCCATCACGGAATGGGCCGCCCTGCCCGCCACCGAGATGTTCCTGCGCGACAACCGCCACGACAGCGACTTCTCGGCCTTCATGTCGATCTGGTTCTTCGAGGAGCAGAAGCATTCGCTGGTGCTGATGGAATACCTCAAGCGCTTCAGCCCCCGGCACGCCCCTACCGAGCAGGAATTGCATGAAGTGCGCTTCGACTTCGATCCGGCACCGCCGCTCGAGACGCTGATGCTGCATTTCTGCGGCGAGATCCGCCTCAACCACTGGTACCGACGAGCCGCGGAGTGGCACACCGAGCCGGTCATCAAGCACATCTACACCACGCTCAGCCAGGACGAGGCCCGCCACGGCGGCGCCTACCTGCGCTACATGAAGCGCGCGCTCGAGAAGTTCGGCGACGAGGCGCGCGCAGCCTTTACCAAGGTCGGTGTGCTGATGGCCAGCGCCCGGCGCACTGCGCAGGCGCTGCACCCGACCAACCTGCACGTCAACAAGGCGCTGTTTCCCAACGACACGATCCAGAGCCGTGTGCCCGATCCCGATTGGCTGGAGCATTGGCTGGACAAGCAGATCAAGTTCGACGCCGTCTGGGAGAACAAGGTGGGCGAACGCATCCTGCACAACCTGAGCCTGCTGATGAACCGCAGCTTCAAGACCGTGCAGGAGCTCAACCGGTACCGCAAGGAAGTCACGGCCAACCTCGGCCCCCAGGCTGCGTACCAGGGCGCCTGAGCGCCGGCGCGCGCCTGTCACAAGGCGGGCACATCGAACGTCTTGCCGGTATGGACGACTCCACCCGCGCCTTCGACCGACACCGCAAGCGCCTGCTGGGCATTGCCTACCGCATGCTCGGGTCGGCGGCCGATGCCGAAGACGTGGTGCAGGACGCCTGGCTGCGCTGGAACGACGCGACCATCGACGCACTCGACAACCCCGAGGCCTGGCTGGTCACCGTGGTTACGCGCCTGTCCATCGACCGCCTGCGCGCCGCCAAGCTCCAGCGTGAGCACTACGAAGGCACCTGGTTGCCCGAACCGCTGCTGACCAGCGCGCCCGCCTCGCCCGAGCAGATGCTGGAGCGCGCGGACGACATCTCGGTCGCCTTTCTCGCGGTGCTGGAGCGCCTTGCCCCCGAGGCGCGCGCGGCATTCCTCCTGCGCGAGGTGTTCGACGCCGACTACGAAGACGTGGCGCGCACCCTGGGCAAGAGCGAGGCGGCGTGTCGCCAGCTGGTTCACCGCGCCAAGGCCCAGATCCAGGACGAGCGCCCGCGCTTCGCGGTGGAAAGCGACACCCATTGGCGGCTGATGCAGGGCTTTGCAGACGCCTCCGCCAGCGGCGACATGCGCCGGCTGAAGGAGCTTCTGGCCGAGGACGCCGAGCTGATCGGCGACAGCGGCGGCAAGGTGCCGGCGTTCCGCAAGATGTTGCGCGGCGCGCAGCGGATCGCGCAGTACTTCTACGCCGTGCCGCGCCTGCTGGGCGGCGGGCTGCGGCTGGAGCTGGCCGAGATCAACGGCGAACCCGGCCTGCTGCGCTTCTACAACGGCGCTCTGGAATCGGTGCAGACCATCGAGACCGACGGCGAGCGGATCCTGCGCATCTGCACGCAACGCAATCCTGAAAAGCTGGCGCGCATCGCTGCGCGCTTCTCGGCCCGGGTCATCACGCGCGCGGAACTCGAGGCGCTGCGGACCGCCGTGCCGCCTGACGATCTCGCCTGAGCACGCCTCAGTGCGTCAGCGCCGCTCGACGACCATCGGGGCCAGCTGCAAACCGTTGCGCACCTGCTCGGCCATGTCGCGCGCCTGCTCGCGCGAGGCGTAGGGCCCGGCCTGGAGCCGATAGGTGCCGCGCTCCACGAACACGTTGAGGGCCCCTGCCAACCCCGGCATGCCGCGCGCCACTTGCTGCCGGAAGCGCTGGACACCTTCGCTCTGGCTGAAGGCACCCAGCTGAACCCAGAAACCCGATGCCGGCGCGGCTTGCGGCGATTCGGCGCCGGCCGGAGCGGGCGCCGCTTCCGGCGATAGCATCTGCAGTGGCGGCAGGGCGTCCAGCGCGCGAACTTCCGCCCGCGGCATGGCGACGACCGGCGATGTCAGCGCCGCGGGTACGGCGACCGAATCGGCTGCGGTGCTGGAAGCGACGGCGGCCGCGGCAAGCGCCACCGGCGACTCGGCCGGCACCGCCTGCGCCAGGGCGGTGTCCCCGCGCCGCCACGTGCCGGCGCGTATGTCCGCGTTGGTGATGCGCTCGATCTCCACCGGCGCCACCCCGCGCAGCAGGTCGAGCCTGTAGGCGGCGGCGTAGCTCAAGTCGATGATGCGGTCGTCGTGGAACGGTCCGCGGTCGTTCACCCGCACGATCACCTCGCGTCCATTGGCGGGGTTGCGCACCCGCACGTAGCTGGGCAGCGGCAAGGTCTTGTGAGCGGCCGTCATGGCGTACATGTCGTAGGACTCGCCGCTGGCGGTCGATTGCGCATGGAACTTGCGCCCATACCAGGAGGCAAGGCCGGTCTCGCGCCAGGGCCGGTCGTCCGTGATGGGCACGTAGGAGCGGCCTCCCACTCCATAAGGCTTGCTGGTGCCGCCGCTGCCGCGGATCGCTTCGACGCGCGGCTCGGCATCGGGCACCTGGCCGAGGTCGGACGGCGGGTTGGCGCCGGGGCCGTCGCTGCCGGAGCGGCCGCCGCGCGGCCCGCTGGCACAACCCGCCAGCAGCAGCACCAGCGCCGCGCCGGCAGCCAGCACGATGGCGCGAGCGTTCGCGCGGACAGCACACTCAGCCAAACACCGCCTTCCACAGGGCGAGCATGGCTGCGCGCTCGGCCGGCAGCGCGCTCATCGGCACCTGCGTCGGCTCCTCGTTGAGGCGCGCGCGGTGCTGCACGCGGCGCAGCTCGCGGTAGGCCGCGGCAGCGTTGCGGCCGATGCCGGCGGGCAGCAGCCCGGCCTCCTCGGCCCGGATCAACAGGGCAATGTTGCCTACATTCGGGATCAGCTCGGGATGGTCCTTCGCTTCCGAGAGCACGAGGAACTGGACGGCGAACTCGGCATCGACCATGCCTCCGGGGCTGTGCTTGACATCGAAGCGATCGGCCTTCACCGGCCGCGCGGCGCGCACCTTCTCGCGCATCGCGACGATCTCGGCCTTGAGCGCGGCGCGGTCACGCGGCGCTGCGATCACGGCCTCGCGAATGCGGTCGAAGCGCTCGCACAGCGAGCAGTCGCGGCTGTCGCCGCTTCTTTCGCCGCCATCGCCCGGCCCGGAAGCCATGTCCACGAAACGCGCCCGCGTCATGGCCTGGTGCTCCCACGTCCAGGCGGTGTTGCTGCCGCGGCCCAACTGGTATTTCTCGTAGGCGTCGAAGCTGGTGGTGAGCAGGCCTGAATTGCCATTGGGCCGCAACGCGGTGTCGATCTCGAACAGGTCGCCCTCTCGGGTCTTGACGGTCAGCCAGTTGATGAGCTTGCGTACGTAGGCCGCATAGACCTCGCCGGCGCGCTCGTCGTCGTCGTCGTACACGAAAACGATGTCGAGGTCGCTGCCGTAGCCGAGCTCCTTGCCGCCCAGCTTTCCGTAGCCGATGATCGCGAAGCGCGGTGCCTCCCGGTGCGGGTTGCGCACCTGCGGCCAGCACCAGCGGGCAGTCACGCGCAGCACCGCGTCGGCCAGCGCGCTCAGGTCGTCGGCCACCTGCTCGACCGTGATGCGGCCTTCGACGTCGCGCGCCAGCGTGCGGAACAGCTCGGCGTGGTGCGCGTGGCGCAGCAGGTTGAGCAGGCGCTCCTCGTCGGCCTCGCCGGTCTGGCGCAGCGACAGGTGGCGCTCTTCCAGCTCTCGCTCGAACTCGGTCGCCGAGAAGCGGCCGGCCAGCATTTCATGGCTCGCGAGCTCGTCGATCACGCCCGGATGCTGCATCAGGTAGCGCGCCGGCCAGCGCGCCGAGCCCAGCAGGCGCAACAGCCGCTCCTGCACGGCGGGCCGCTCGACCAGCAAGGCGATGTAGTTCTCGCGGCGCATCAGCGGTTCGATCCAGTCGGCCCAGCGCAACGCACCGTCGATGTGGTGGGCGATCTGGCCCGCGCCCTCGCCGTCGGGCTCCCGCAGCCACTGCCCGGTGCGCTGCACCAGCTGGCGCAGGCGCGCGCGCGTCTCGTCGCGCAGGGCCTGCACGCGCGGGCTGTCGCGCCAGGCGCGAATGCGCTCGGCGAAGGGCGCTGGCAGCTCGTCGATCAGGTCGCCCAGGTCGGCAGGAACGCCTTTGGCCGACGCGCCGTTGCATTTGGTGCAGGGTTCCTTTTTGCCGCCGAGCAGCTTGTCGAACTCCTGCGCGACGAACTCGCGATGCGCATCGAGCTGCGCCAGGAACGGGCAGCATCCCTCGTATCCCATCGTGTGCGCGATCCAGCGCAGGTCGTCGTCTTGCACCGGCAGCACGTGGGTCTGCTGGTCGTCCAGATACTGGATGCGGTGCTCGACGCGGCGCAGGAACTCGTAGGCCGCGGCCAGCGCCTCGGCCGTTTCCTGCGGCATCAGGTTGGCGCGCGCCAGGCGCGGCAGGGCATCGAGCGTAGGCCGAGTGCGCAACTCGGGGAACTGGCCACCGCGCACCACCTGCAGCAGTTGCACGATGAACTCGATCTCACGGATGCCGCCGCGCGAAAGCTTGACGTCGTTGGCCCGCTCCGGGCGACCGGCGCTGCGCCGCGCGGCCTGCTCGCGGATCTGCCGGTGCAGGCTGCGCAGCGAGTCGAACACGCTGTAGTCCAGGTAGCGCCGGAACACGAAGGGCAGCACCGCGCCACGCAGGGCCTGGGCCGAACCGTCAACGATCACGCCTTGCGGCGCCACCACCCGGCTCTTGAGCCAGGCGAAGCGCTCCCATTCGCGCCCCTGCACCTGGAAATACTCCTCCAGCGCATCCAGCGAGACCACGCTGGGCCCCGAGTTGCCGTTGGGCCGCAGCGCCAGGTCGACGCGGAACACGAAGCCGTGTTCGGTGGTGTCGCCCACCAGCGCATAGATGCGCTTCACGGCCCGCGCGAAGAACTCCTGGTTCGCCAGGCGCGCGCGCCCCTGCGCGTCGCCCGCGGTCTCGCCGTCGTGGTCGTAGAGGTAGATCAGGTCGATGTCGCTCGACACGTTGAGCTCGCGCGCGCCGAGCTTGCCCATGCCCACCACCCACAGCTGGGCACGTTCCCCCTCGGGGCCCAGAGGTGCCCCGTGCGTGGCCTCGAGCTCGGTGCAGGCATCGCGGCAGGCCACGTCGAGTGCGAACTCCGCAAGCTCGGTCACCGCGGTCGTCACCACCGACAGCACGGCCTGCTGTTCGCAGTCGAGCGTGATGAGCCGCTCCATCACCAGCTGCCGCACGATGCGCAGCGCGTCGGCAACGCCTTCGCCGCGCTCGCGCAGCGCCTCGTAGGCCTGCGCCATGGCGGCACGGCGCGGTTCGCCGGCCGGCAGCAGTGTCAGCTCGCCGGCGTACCGGCGGCGCAGGCGCTGCACGAAACGCGAAGAAGCCGCGAGCCCCGCGTGCGACACATCCGCTGTGCCAGCTCGGGCGTGGGGTTCGGCGGAACCGGGTGGGAGGCTCGCAGTCATAATTCCCGTTACAGCGCGATCCTCAATGAACGACACGACGTCTTCCCCTTCACGTCTGCTCAGGATCACCGCTGTAGCGGCACACTGGTTGTTGGGTTTGCTGATCGGTGCATGGCTGCTGATTGCGCTGTCAGTGCTAGTCCTACACGCGTGGATTGTGCCGCGAATCGGCGAGTACCGTGGCGCACTGGAAGCGCAGGCCAGCAAGGTTATCGGGGTACCGGTGCGCATCGGCTCGATCACTGCCGAGGGCGGTACCCTGTTTCCCAGCTTCGAGTTGCGCGACGTCGTGCTGCAAGACCCCCGCCAGCGCGAGGCCCTGCGCCTCGCGCGCGTGGTGGCGAGCGTCTCGCCGCGCTCGCTGTGGCGGCTGAATTTCGAGCAGCTCTACCTCGAACGCCCGGAGCTGGAGGTGCGGCGCGATGCCGCCGGCAAGCTGCACGTGGCCGGCCTGAGCATGGACACGGACACCACCGGCGAAAGCCGAGGGGCCGACTGGTTCTTCGCGCAGCGCGAGTTCGTCATCCAGGGCGGCATCGTGCGCTGGACCGACGAAAGCCGCGGCGCTCCGCCGCTGCTGCTGTCCGAAGTGCATTTCATCGCCCGCAACGGTCCGCGCAGCCACACCCTGCGGCTCGACGCCACGCCGCCGGCCGGCTGGGGCGATCGCTTCAGCCTGCGCGGCGCATTCCGCCAGCCGCTGCTGTCGGTCCGCAGCGGCAACTGGCAGACCTGGGACGGCGTGGCGTACGCGGAGCTGCCGCGCATCGACATCCGGCAGCTGGGCCAGTACGTCACGCTCGATGCCCGCATCCGGGAAGGCGACGGCGCGCTGCGGATCTGGGCCGATGTCGACGAGGGCCAGATCGCCGGCGGCACGGCCGACCTGGCACTGCTGCGGGTGGACGCCTCGCTGGGGAAGTCGCTCGAGCCGCTGGTGCTGCGCGACGTCACTGGCCGGCTGGCCGGTCGCATGACGCAGGAAGCGCAGGAGTTCTCCACCACCGACCTGCAGTTCCAGACCTCCGACGGCATGCGCTGGCCAGGCGGCAACCTCTGGTTCCAGCACCTGCCGGCGAAGGGCCGGATCGCCGAACGGGGCGCCTTGCGCGCCGACCGGCTCGACCTCGCCGCGCTGGCGATGATCGCCGACCGCCTGCCCCTGGACGACAACAGCCGCAGGATGATCGACGGCCTGCTGCCACGCGGTCTGGTCGAGCGCATCGATGCCAGCTGGCAGGGCCCGCTGGGCGCGCCGGACAAGTACCAGGCGCGGGGCCGCGTCAGCGGGTTCGGCGTCGCGTCGCGTGCGGCGCAGGGCGGCACCGTCCCGACGGCTGCAGCCGCGGCGGTACGCGGGCCGCGCTCCTCCGCGCCGGCTGCAGCGGCGAACGCCGCACCGCCGCCGGCAGCGGGTGTGCCCGGCATCCGCGGGGCCACCATCGATTTCGACGCCACCCAGGCCGGCGGCAGCGCCGCGTTCAGCATTGCCAACGGCGCGCTGGACTTCCCGGGCGTGTTCGAGGACCCGGTGATTGCAGTCGAACAGCTGTCCGCCCAGCTCGTCTGGAAGATCGACGGCGACAAGTCCCAGCTCCAGGTCTCGGGACTGCGATTCGCCAACGCCGATGCTGAAGGAGAAGCGCAGGCCAGTTGGCGCACCAGTGACCCGGCGAGCTCCAGCAGCGGCGCGCGCTTTCCCGGCGTGCTCGATCTGCAGGGCAAGCTCACGCGCGCCGACGGCACGCGCGTCTATCGCTACCTGCCCCAGCACATCCCCAAGGAAACGCGCGACTACGTCCGCGACGCGGTGCAGAAGGGCACCGCCAGCATCGTGGACTTCAGGGTGAAGGGGGACTTGAACGACATGCCCTTCACGGACCCGAAGCAAGGCGACTTCCGGATCGCCGCGCGAGTGGGCGACGTGCACTACGCCTACGCCCCGCCGGTGGCCGGCTCCGCGAAGAACTGGCCCGCGCTGACAGGCCTGAGCGGCGAACTCGTGTTCGAGCGCGCCGGCATGCAGGTGCGCAACGCCCGCGGGCGCCTCGCGGGCGCCCCCGGCATCGAGGTGATCAAGGCCGAAGCCCAGATCCCCGACATGGGCCACCACGCTGTGCTGCTCAAGGTCGATGCCCAGGCCAAGGGCCCCCTGGCGGAGCTGATGCGCGCCGGATCGCCGCTCGCCGGCGAAGCCGCCCCCGCCCTGGCGCGTGCCCGCGCCACCGGCAACGCCGACTACCGGCTGCGCCTGGAGCTGCCGCTGGCGGCCATGGACAAGGCCAAGGTGCAGGCCAGCGTCGCGCTGGCAGACAACGACATCCAGGTCCTGCCCGAGGTCCCGACCCTGAGCCAGGCCCGCGGTACGCTGAACTTCACCGAGGCAGGGTTTTCACTGGCGGGCCTGCAGGCGCGCGCACTCGGGGGTGCCGTGCGCATCGAGGGCGCGGGCCGCTGGGGTGCCACGCAGGAACTGAACCTCCGCGTACAAGGCAGTGCCAGCGCCGAGGGGATGCGCGCAGCACGCGAAGTCGACTGGCTGGCGCGCATGGCCCGGCAAACCACCGGCAGCACCCCCTACACGGCCACTTTGTCGATGCGCGACGGCGCCTCCGAGTTCTCGCTGGCGAGCAGCCTGCAGGGCCTGGGGCTGCAACTGCCCTCGCCGCTGGTCAAGGCGCCCGAGGAAACGATGCCGCTCGCGATCGAAAAGAAGATCGTGCATCGCGAGGCCCGCGCCGGCGGCACCCCCCTGCTGCAGGACCGGCTCTCGATCGAGCTGGCCCGCGTCGGCTCGGCTTTCTACGTGCGCGACATCTCCGGCAGCGACGCGCGGGTGCTGCGCGGCGGCATCGCCATCGGCCTGTCTCCGGGCGAATCCGCGAACCCGCCGGAGCATGGCGTGCTCGCCAACATCCAGCTTGCGCGCGTCGACGTGCCGGCCTGGCAGGCCTTGTTCGGCGACGCCACGGGCAAGCCGGCCCAGGCCACCGAGAGCGGCGACGACGGCTCGGCTTACCTGCCCACCATCGTTGCACTGCGCGCGCAGGAGCTCGCGGTTGGCGGCCGCACGCTGCACAACGTGGTGCTCGGCGGCACCCGCGAGGGCGCGCTCTGGCATGCCAACGTCGATGCGACCGAGCTCAGCGGCTACGCGGAGTACCGCAGCGCGCAGTCGGGGCGCCTGTATGCCCGGCTCGCGCGGCTGAAGATCGCACCCAGCACCGCCAACGCGGTCGAGTCGCTGCTGGACGAGCAGCCGGGCACGCTGCCCGCCCTGGACATCGTGGTCGACGACTTCGAGCTGCTGGGCCGGCGCCTGGGCCGCGCCGAGATCGACGCCGTGAACCGCGGCGGTGCCGGTCGCGAGTGGCGGCTCAACAAGCTGGCTTTCACGACCCCCGAAGCCAGCTTCAGTGCGCAGGGCGCCTGGGCCGCCGCGCCGGCCGCGAGCGGCACCCGAGGGCGCGGCGACCCGCGGCGCACCACCATGGACTTCAAGCTGGACATCGCCGATGCCGGCAGCCTGCTCGGGCGTTTCGGCATGAAGGACGTGGTACGAGCCGGCCGCGGCCGGCTCGAGGGCCAGGTGCACTGGAGCGGCTCGCCTTTCTCGCTCGATTACCCCAGCCTCGGCGGGCAGTTGAAGATCGACGTCGAAACCGGCCAGTTCCTCAAGGCCGAGCCAGGCATCGCCAAGCTGCTCGGCGTGCTGAGCCTGCAGGCGCTGCCCCGGCGCCTCAGCCTCGACTTCCGCGATGTGTTCAGCCAGGGCTTCAGCTTCGACTTCCTGCGGGGCGATGCCCGCATCGACCAGGGCGTGGCCAGCACCAACAACCTCCAGATGAAGGGGGTCAACGCCGCGGTGCTGATGGACGGCTCGGCCGACATCGCGCGCGAGACGCAGAGCCTTCGCGTGGTCGTGGTGCCCGAGATCAACGCCGGCACCGCCGCGCTGGTCGCGACTGCGATCAATCCCGCGATCGGGCTCGGCACCTTCCTGGCCCAGATGGTGCTGAGCCGGCCGCTGATTGCCGCCACCACGCAGCAGTTTCAGATCGACGGCACCTGGGCCGATCCCAAGATCACCAAAATACCGCGAAAGCTGTTGCCGGAAGCGGCGGGCACGCCGGCTCCGCCGCCACCGCGCTGACGCAGCCGAAACCCGACACGGAAAACACAACGGAGCGCTCATGAAAGTCGCCGCCATCCAGATGGTCTCGGCCATTGCACGCGAGGCCAACCTCGCCCGCGCCCATGCACTGCTGGGCGAAGCCGCCGCCGGCGGCGCCGAACTGGCCGTGCTGCCCGAATACTTCTGCCTGATGGGTGCGCGCGACACCGACAAGCTGGGGCTGCGCGAGACCGCGGGCGCCGGTACGGTGCAAGGCTTCCTGGCCGACGCCGCGCGCGAGTTCGGGCTGTGGATCGTCGGCGGCACCCTGCCGCTGGAGAGCGGCGACGAGCATCACGTGTTCAACAGCTCCCTGGCTTATTCGCCCGACGGCGAGCGCGTGGCGCGCTATGACAAGATCCACCTCTTCTTCTACGACAACGGCCGCGAGCGCTACGACGAACGCCGAGTCATTGCGCCCGGCACCGAGCCAGTCTGCTTCGACCTGCCCTCGCGCGACGGGCACCGCTGGCGCATCGGCATGAGCGTGTGCTACGACCTGCGCTTTCCCGAGCTCTACCGCGCGCTCGCGAGCCGCGGCGCCGAGCTGCTGCTGGTGCCCAGCGCCTTCACGTACACAACCGGCTCCGCGCATTGGGAGGTGCTCCTGCGCGCACGCGCCATCGAGAACCTCTGCTGGGTGGTGGCACCGGCCCAGGGCGGCACGCATGAGAACGGGCGCCGGACATGGGGCCACTCGATGGTGGTGGACCCCTGGGGCGCAGTGGTCGCGCAGCGCCCGATCGAAGAGGGCGTCGTGAGCTTCGAACTCGAGGCCGGCCAGGTCGAGCAAGCGCGCACGCAGCTGCCGGCACTTTCGCATCACGTGCTCTGAAGCCTGACGCCGGTGTCCTCCACCACGCTGCCCATCGCAAGAACGGTCCGGGGGGCCTTCTCGGGCCTTCGTTCGCTGCGCTCGCTGCATTCGCTGTGGCAGCGCTGGTTCCTGTGGCTGATCCTCGCCGTGCTGGTCGTTGCACTGCTCGCAACCGTGGTATGGCTGGCTGGCCGCCACGAGGTCGAGCAGGTGCAGACTGCCCTCGACCGCGACACCGCCGATGCCGTCTCCGACCTGCGAAGTGGCCTGCAGCGCAACGCGCAGAGCCTGCGCGCCTCGCAGGTCAACGGCATGGACCGCGAGCACTGGCGCATGGAGGCTGCGGCGCTGCTGCGCGAGCATCGCGAGTGGCTGCGCCTCGAATGGCGCGATGCTGCGCTGCGCCCGCTGGCGGCCGTCGACACGGCGTATCGCCGGCGTCTGTTCGACGAAGCAAGCCGCGGCCCCGACCAGTCCGACGTGGCGTTGGCGTGCGCCGCCGCGCGCAAGGCGGGCGCCCCGGCCTACTCGCCAAGCCACTACGTGCCCTTCGTGCCCAGCGGCGGCCTCGAGGTGATGGAGTTGTGCCTGCCGGTCGACGGCGGCGGCTACCTGGTGGCGAGCTATTCGCTGCGCGACACGCTGATCGAGCTGGTCGCGCCGACACTCACGCGCGGCCAGGAGGTCGCCTTCACCGAGCCCGACGGCACGCGCCTGGTGGCGGTGGGCGCGGCGCGCCGCGTGGGTACGCGCGTCTTCACGGCGCAGCAGCTCGTCGACCTTCCCGGCAATGCACTGATGCTGCGCGTGGACGGCTGGCGGGCCGCGCCGGACCTCTTCCCCAACCTGCTGACGGGCCTGGTGACCGCCATCTCGATCGCCCTGGTCTCCGTCCTGGTGCTGCTGGCACGGGACACCCGGCGGCGGCTGCGCGCCGAGCACGACTTGGCCGACGCGCTGGCCTTTCGCAAGGCGATGGAAGACTCGGTCATCACCGGCCTGCGTGCACGCGACCTGCAGGGCCGCATCACCTACGTCAATCCCGCGTTCTGCGAGATGGTGGGCTTCAGCGCCGAGGAACTGATGGACCGCACCAGCGACATGCCCTACTGGCCCACCGAGCTGGCGCAGGAATACCGCCAGCGCCAGGCCCTTCGGATGGCGGGCGGCGTGCCGCCGCGCGAGGGTTTCGAGTCGGTCTTCATGCACAAGGATGGCCGGCGCTTCCCCGTGCTGATCTTCGAGGCGCCGCTGATCAACGCGCAGGGCACCCAAACCGGCTGGATGAGCGCCTTCATCGACGTCAGCGAACAGCGGCGCATCGAGGAGCTCTCGCGCGCCAGCCAGGAGCGGCTGCAGGCCAGCGCCCGCCTCGCGACGGTGGGCGAAATGGCCTCGCTCCTGAGCCACGAGCTCACCCAGCCGCTGGCCGCCATCGCCAGCTATGCCAGCGGCTCGCTCAACCTGCTGCGCAGCGCAGGAGCCTCTTCCGGCGGCGACCACGGCGAGGTGGCGATGGCCGTGCGACGCATCGCCGAGCAGGCTGATCGCGCCGGCCAGGTGATCCGCAGCGTGCACGACTTTGTGCGCCGGCGCGACCGCGTGCGCGAGGCCGTCCCGCCGCAGGCCTTGATCGATGCCGTGCTGCCGCTGGTGCGACTGCAGGCACGCAAGCTCGGCGTGCGCGTCGATGTGCACTACGAGGAGCGCTTGCCGCGCGTGCTGTGCGACCGCACGCTGGTCGAGCAGGTGCTGCTGAACCTGGCGCGCAACGCGATGCAGGCGATGGACCTGCCCGAGCTCAGCGAGCGCGTGCTGCACCTGCGCGTCACGCGCGCCCGCGCCGTGGGCGAAAGCGACGCGAGCCCCGACAAGGCAGACGTGCGGCGCTGGGTCGAGTTCTCGATCGCCGACCGCGGCGTCGGCATCAGCGAGGAGGTCGCGGCGCGGCTCTTCACGCCCTTCTTCACCACGCGGCCCGACGGCATGGGCCTGGGCCTCAGCCTGTGCCGCACGGTGGTGGAGCAGCACGGCGGCGCGCTGGCCTTCGAGCCGCAGCGCCCGCGCGGCACCGTGTTCCGGTTTACCCTGCCGGCGGCCTGAAATTCTTCCGTCTTTCCCGTTCTTTTCTTCCTTGATGCAACCCCTGATCGATGCCCTGATCTTCATCGTCGACGACGATGCCAGCGTGCGCGAGGCGCTGGCCTGGCTGCTGCGCTCGCGCCGGCTGGTGAGCGAGCAATACGCGAGTGCGGAGGACTTCGAGCTGCGCCTGGCCGAGGGTCCGCTGGCCGATCAACCGCACTGCCTGTTGCTGGACGTGCGCATGCCGGGCATGAGCGGACTGGTGCTGTTCGACCGCCTGGCCGAGCGCGGCTTGCTCGAAGTGATGCCGGTGATCTTCCTGACCGGCCATGCCGATGTGCCCACCGCCGTCGATGCGGTAAAGCGCGGCGCTTTCGACTTCTGCGAGAAGCCCTTCTCGGACAACGCGCTGGTCGATCGCATCGAGCATGCCCTCGGCGCCTCGCTGCGCGCGGTGGAGGCGCAGCGCGCGCGCCAGCTGCTGATGCGCCGCGTCGAAGAGCTCACCGAGCGCGAGCGCGACGTGATGCGGCGCGTCGTCGAGGGCCTGCCCAACAAGCTGATCGCCGACCAGCTTTCGATCAGTGTGCGGACCGTGGAAGTGCACCGGGCACGGGTGTTCGAGAAGATGGAGGTGAAGTCGGCCGTGGAGCTTGCGAATCTGTTGAGAGACGTTTGAGCACGAGCCTTGGAACCGAACCGGCCTGCTGGTCACACAGGCTGGTGCGCTCTGCGTCGCTTTCGCAAGTCATGCGTCGCGGCGCACGCAACCATTTCTCAACACATCGTCAAGAAAGAATGACCCGTGACCCCCAGTTCCAGCACCACGCCCAACCGCACCCCTCCAGGGTCGCCGCGGATTACGCTTCGAGCGCCGCCCAATACGCCGCGCCGCATTTCGAAAGTGCTGGCCCTGTCGATGGGCTACCCCGGCGCGCCAACTCTGGCCGTGCTCTCGATAGGAGGTCCCAGCGACACCCTGGTCCGGCATTGGCAAGATGCTGCCATCGTCTCGGAGTGGAATTTCTGCGCAATCGAGGTGGGCGAAGAAGCGGCCTCCGACACCGAACTGCCCGAACTGCTGCGTGCACATGTGCCGGAAGGCACGCATCTGTACCTCGCACAGCGCGATGCGAAGGTTTCCATCGGAGAGATTGAGGATGTGCGGGAGGTCCTGGACCGGCTGGAGATTTGCTTGGCTTCGGACGAAGCCTTGAACGCCGACGACGTTCGCAGCTGGAATCTTCCTCTGCTCGACGAGCTCGTGCCTTCAGGGCATGTCGGGTCCGATGACGAGGACATTGCCGCGGTGAAGCAACGGCTGGCGGAAAACGAGGCGACTTCCCTTGAACTGAGGGCGGAGATCGGGCAGCTTCACGCGATCATTCTGGCCATGCGAAACGCTGGCGCCGACCCGGGAGAAGGGGAACACACGCAGCCCACCTTCGTGAACGATTTCAACGAACTCCAGTTCTCGAAGCATTGGCAGTCGGTAGCAGGCACCCCGGGCGCAAGGGCCGTGCAGAAGACGATCACGGAGATCTACTACCTGGATGAACCGACGCAAAGCCATGTAGAGGGCCTCCTGCACACGCTTCTTCCCGGCATGCGCGACGACCCGGGCGCGCTACGGTCGGTACTGAATGCTGCAGAGAAGCAGACCACCGGCAAGAACTGCCTGTTCGCGCTTTCGAAGATGTGCATCGCGTATATGGAACACCGCGTCGCCTCGGGTGGACTCGACGACACACCGCTGCTTGCGCTCGACTATGCCCGTTGCGTGCAGCGGCACAAGCTGCTGGAGGACGCCTACGCGAGCACGCTGGAAACGGTGCGAGCTTCGGAAGGGCGGACCTCAGCGCTTGAAATCGAAGTCTCGCTGGCTTTCGAAGACGCCCTGATCGCTGTATTGCGCGACGGCGGCAAGCGCGGGGTGTCTCTGCACAAGGGTGTCATGACGCAGGGACAAGCTGTGGCTGCCGATACCGTCCAGGCGGCATGGCAGGACATGTTGCAACGCGGAAACGCGGGCTTCCAGGATTTCCTGGCCCATTGGACTCCCTGGCAGACGTGGGTCAGTCGCCGCCAGGCGCGGCTGGCCGCAGAACGCAAATCACAGCACCCGATGAACTAGGACACGGCCAGACCAAGGGCATGGCAGGCCCGGCGACGCCGGGCCGATGCCCATGCATCGAGCCTTCATCTCAGCCCTGCGGCCGCTCACCCACGTAGATCTCCACCCGCCGGTTCTGCGCGCGCCCCGCATCGCTGCTGTTGTCCGCGATCGGCTCGCGCGAACCGCGGCCTTCGATGCGGAAGGCCTGCTGCGGCACGCCGCGCGCGATCAGATAGTCGCGCGTGCTCGCCGCGCGCTCCACCGACAGCGGGTTGTTGATGGCATCGGTGCCGGTGCTGTCGGTGTGGCCGATGATGCGCACCTCGGCGTTGGGGTTGTTGCGCAGGCCGTTCGCGAACTGGTTCAGGATGGGCACGAAGTTGGGCTTGATCGTGGAGCGGCCGGTGTCGAAGGAGACATCGCTCGGAATCGCGAGCTTGAGTTCGTTGTTCGGCGTCTGCGTGACCGCGATGCCCGTGCCCTGCGTGGCAGCCTGCATCTCGCGCTTCTGGGCTTCCATGCGCTGCGACCAGAGATAGCCGCCGAGCGCGCCGGCGGCTGCGCCCACGGCAGCGCCGGTGCCGATGGCGCGGCTGTTGCCGCCTGTTGCCGAGCCGATCGCGGCGCCGCCGAGCGCACCGACGCCGGCGCCGATGCCGGTGTTGCGCTGGGTGTCGCTCATGCCGGCGCAGCCGGACAGGACGATCGCGGCGGCGGTGGTGGCGAGGACGAATTTCTTCATTGGAGACCCTTCAGTCAGTGGAACAGGGCGAACCATTATGGTGAGCCGCGCGTGGGCGGTTCGTCGGACGGGGGCGCTTTTTCAGTCTTGTCCGCTTCGTGCAGTTCTCCGCCTTTGCGGCCGGAGAACATCGTCCACCACACGATCAGCACCAGCACGATTCCGGCGCCGAGCGCTTCGAGCAAAATCAATCCCATGAAATTACGACTCCGGTGGTGGGTGGTCGGGCTCGCGATCGTAGCAACGCTGGCCGGCTGTTCCGTCGGCACCCTGAAAACAGAAGCACCGGTCGCAACCGCGCCCTCGAGCCCGCCGCCGCCGGCTCGCGACCTGGGCCCGCTGACCGGTTCGCTCAATCATCCGAAAAGTCGCTGGGTGCCGGTGCCCTGGTCCGAGCTGCCCGGCTTCGAGGACGATGCATTGCATGAAGGCTGGAGCGCGATGATCACCAACTGCGCCCGCCCGAACGCCGCCTTTGCGCCGCTGTGCCGCGAAGTGCGCCAGCTGGCCCTGGCCGAAACCGAGGAGCAGCGCCAGTGGCTGCGCGAACGCCTGCAGCCCTACCGCGTGGAGCCGCTCTCGGGTCCGGGCGAAGGCAAGCTCACGAGCTATTACGAGCCGGTGTTCGAGGCCTCGCGGCGGCCGACCGCGCAGCACACCGTGCCGCTCTACCAGGCCCCCGCCGGCCTGGTGGCGCGCCGCCCGTGGTTCACGCGCCAGGAGATCGACACGCTGCCGCAGGCGCAGGCCGCGCTGCGCGGGCGCGAGATCGCGTGGCTGGCCGACCCGATCGACGTGCTGATGCTGCACATCCAGGGCTCGGGCCGCCTGCGCATCACCGAGGCCGACGGCTCGCAGCGCACCGTGCGCGTGGCCTTCTCGGCGACCAACGAGCAGCCGTATCGCAGCGTGCAGCAGTGGCTGCAGAGCCAGGGCGCGACGAAGGTCAGCCTGTGGCCCGACGACACGAAGCAATGGGTGGCGCAGAACCCGCAGCGCCTGTCGCAGCTGTTGTGGAGCAATCCGCGCTACGTCTTCTTCCGCGAGGAGCCGCTGCCCGACATCGACGCTGCCGCCGGCCCGGTCGGCGCGCAGGGCGTGCCGCTCACCGCAGGCCGTTCGATCGCGGTCGACCGCGACAGCATTCCCTACGGCACGCCGGTGTGGCTGGCCTCGCCCGGGCCCGCGGTGCCCCTCGCGCGGCTGGTGGTGGCGCAGGACACGGGCAGCGCCATCGTGGGCGCTGTGCGCGCCGATTTCTTCGCCGGCACCGGGCCGGAAGCCGGGCGGCTGGCGGCGCGCGTGAATCAGCCACTGCGCCTGTGGGCGTTGTGGCCGAAATGACAGCGAGCAGCGGGCGCAAGCGCGCCCGGCATCCACCGCGCAGCTGACTTGGTGGCGTCATATTGAACTTTTAGCGTATCGGGGTTTACGCAACAACCGTTTCCCCACTGAAAGATTCGCGCATGACTGCCAAGCCCCGCCATGACGTCCTCCCCATCGACCCGGACGACATCGGCCACAACACCAGCCCCAACCCCTCCTTCAACGACCTGCTCGCGTCTCGCCTGAGCCGCCGCCACCTGTTCGGCCTGGGCGTCGGCACTGCCGGCACTGCTTTGCTGCAGGCCTGCGGCGGCGGCGGCAGCAACGGCTTCCCGGTGTTGCCGCCCGCACCGGCCCCGGCACCCGCGCCCGCGCCGGCTCCTGCACCGGCCCCGGCACCGGCACCGGCCGCGCCGAAGCTCGGGTTCAACGCCGTCTCCAAGAGCCTTGCCGACGTCGTCACGGTCCCGGCGGGCTACACCGCGACCGTGCTGTACCGCCTCGGCGATCCAATCGCGGCCGGCGTGCCGGCCTACGCCAACGACGGCACCGATGCACCCCACACCTACGACCGCCGTGCCGGCGACCACCACGACGGGATGACCTTCTTCGGCATGGACGCTTCGGGCAAGTGGGCGCCGGCCAGCGCCGCGCGCGGCCTGCTGGCGATGAACCACGAAGCCATCACGCCACTCTTCCTGCACCCGGCCGGCCAGACCACCACCGGCACCGGCAATGCGCAAGTGCGCACCGTTGCCGACGAAGTGCTGCGCGAGTTCTACCTGCACGGCGTGAGCGTGATCGAGGTCAACAAGGGCGCGAGTGCCTGGAGCTACAAGCAGGATTCCGCCTTCAACCGCCGGGTCCACACGCTGACCGAGATGGCCTTCTCCGGCCCAGCCGCCAAGACCGGCCACCTGGCGACCCGGTTCTCCCCCGACGGCAGCATGACCCGCGGCACGCTGAACAACTGCGCCAACGGCACCACGCCCTGGGGCACCTACCTCACATGCGAGGAGAACTGGGCCGGCTACTTCCGCCGCATCGCCGCCACCGACAACCCGAACCGCACCGCCAGGGAGATCGCCAGCTTCAACCGCTACGGCGTTGCCGGCACCGGCCGCGAACTGTGGGCCACCGTCACGCCCGACACCACCGACGGCCTCTACGGCCGCTGGAATACGCAGGTGGTCGGCGCCGCCGCTGCCGACGACTTCCGCAACGGCGCCAACACCTACGGCTGGGTGGTCGAGATCGACCCTTTCGCGCCTGGCAGCACGCCGAAGAAGCGCACCGCGCTCGGCCGCATGGGCCACGAAGGCGCCTGCCTTGGGCCGGTGACTGTCGGCAAGCCCCTCGTCTGGTACATGGGCGACGATTCGCGCAACGAGTACATCTACAAGTTCGTCTCGACGAAGAGCTGGGACGCGGCTGACATCAACGGTGGCCTGGCCGCCGGCGACAAGTACATGGATGACGGCCGGCTCTACGTCGCGAAGTTCAACGCCGACGGCACCGGCGCGTGGCTGGAGCTCAAGCTCGGCGTCAACGGCATCACCTCGAGCAACACGGCCTACGCCTTCGCCGACGCAGCCGACGTGGTGATCAACGCGCGCCTCGCGGCCGATGCGGCCGGCGCCACCAAGATGGACCGCCCCGAGTGGACGGCCGTCAATCCGAAGACCGGCGAGGTGTACGTCACCCTCACCAACACCAATGCGGCCTCGCGTCCGATCACCGCCACCGACGCTGCCAACCCGCGCTTCTACAACGACCCGAAGGGCGCCGCCGCCACCGCGCAGACCGGCAACCCCAATGGGCACATCGTGCGCTTCTCCGACGACAACGGCGACCCCGCCGCGCTGAGCTTCAAGTGGGACGTGTACCTGTTCGGCGCGCGTGCAGGCGCATCCGCCGACATCAATCTTTCGGGCCTGGTCGCCGACAACGACTTCTCCAGCCCGGACGGCATGTGGTTCAGCCAGGCGACCGGCGGGCTGATGTGGCTGGAGACCGACGACGGCGCCTACACCGATGTCACCAACTGCATGCTGCTTGCTGCCGTCCCGGGCAAGGTTGGCGACGGCGCGGCCAGGACCATCACGAACGTCGATGGTTCCACCACCCGGCAGCAGGCGACTTTCGTCGGCAAGGCACCGGGCACCGACGGCCTGCGTCGCTTCCTGGTGGGTCCCAAGGACTGCGAGATCACCGGCATCGCCGAGTCGGGCGACGGCCGCGCGCT
This sequence comes from Variovorax sp. PBS-H4, assembly GCF_901827205.1. NCBI lineage: Bacteria > Pseudomonadati > Pseudomonadota > Betaproteobacteria > Burkholderiales > Comamonadaceae > Variovorax > Variovorax sp. PBS-H4. The sequence continues at coordinate 6,164,691 of NZ_LR594675.1, forward strand.
GTTCGTCAACATCCAGCATCCGGGCGAGACCACGCCGGCAGCCAACATCACCACGCCGGCGCAGTTCGGCAGCCACTGGCCGGAGGGCGGCAATGCCCGCCCGCGCTCTGCCACGGTGGTGATCACCAAGGACGACGGCGGCATCGTCGGACTGTGATCAGGACGGCGCCGCCGGCAACGGCAGCGCCGTCTTGTAGCGCACCTGCTTGAGCGCAAAGCTCGAGCGGATCTTCTCGATGCCCGCGATGGGCGTCAGCTGCTCGAGGATGAACTTCTCGAGCGCTGCGATGTCGGCCACGGCGACCCGGATCAGGTAGTCGCTGTCGCCGGTCATCAGGTAGCACTCCATCACCTCGTCGTGCTCGGCGATGCGCTGCTCGAAATCGGCCAGCGACTGCTTGCTCTGCGTGCGCAGGCTGATCGAGATGAACACATTCAGCCCGAGTCCCAGCGCGGCGGCATCGGCCAGCGCCACGTAGCGCTGGATCACGCCGCCCGCCTCCAGCGCCTTCACCCGTGCGAGGCAGGGAGAGGGCGAGAGATGGACACGGCGCGCCAGCTCCACATTGGTCAAGGCGCCGTCGCGCTGAAGTTCGTCGAGGATGCGCAGGTCGATAACGTCCGGTTGCATAAACTGCCTTGAATTGCCCGAATTGCGGCATCTTATGCTGCACCAGAGGCTTAGCCCCTACCTGAACAGCAGCTCATTTCGCGAATCGCGGCCTAAAGTGCGGCTGATGAATGCCCCGATTTCCAACGACCAGCTGCGGGCGCTGCTCGATGCGCCCCTTCACGACCCCGACCCGGCCGAGACCACGGAATGGCGCGAAGCCTTTACTGCCCTCGCCGAGACGCACGGGCCCGAGCGCGCACGCTGGATGCTGGACGAGCTGGCGCGCATCGCCCGCACCCGCCGCATCGGCTGGCAGCCCGAGCTGGCCACTCCTTATGTCAACACCATCGCGGTCGAGCAGCAGCCGGCGTTCCCCGGTGACTTGGCGATCGAGGAGCGGCTGGCCTCCCTGATGCGCTGGAACGCGCTCGCGATGGTCGTGCGCGCCAACCAGGCCTATGGCGAGCTGGGCGGCCACATCGCAAGCTATGCCAGCGCGGCCGATCTGTTCGAGACAGGCTTCAACCACTTCTTCCAGGCACGAGACGCTTCCCATAGCGGCGACCTCGTGTTCTTCCAGCCGCACAGCGCGCCGGGCGTCTATGCGCGGGCCTATCTGGAAGGCCGGCTCACCGCGGAAGACCTGCAGCAGTACCGGCAGGAGCTCAGCGCACCCGCATTCGCCAGCGGCAGCGGCGCGCGCGGCCTCAGCAGCTACCCTCATCCCTACCTGATGCCGGACTTCTGGCAGTTCCCCACCGGCTCGATGGGCATCGGCCCCATCAGCTCGATCTACCACGCGCGCTTCATGCGCTATCTCACGCATCGCCGTCTGCTCGACTGCGGCGCACGAAAGGTCTGGGGCGTGTTCGGCGACGGCGAGATGGACGAGCCCGAATCGATGAGCGCGCTCACGCTCGCCGCCCGCGAGAAGCTCGACAACCTCGTGTGGGTCGTCAACTGCAACCTGCAGCGCCTGGACGGCCCGGTGCGCGGCAACGGCCGCATCATCGACGAGCTGGAGAAGCTGTTCGCCGGCGCCGGCTGGAACGTGATCAAGCTGGTCTGGGGCAGCGACTGGGACGGCCTGTTCGCGCGCGACACCGCGGGCGCGCTGGTGCGCGCCTTCGCCAGCACGGTGGACGGCCAGATGCAGACCTTCGCGGCCAAGGATGGCCGCTACAACCGCGACACCTTCTTCGGCCAGAACGAGCAGCTGGCACGTCTTGTCGAAGGCCTGACCGACGAGCAGATCGACCGGCTCAAGCGCGGCGGCCACGACCTGGTGAAGATCCACGCCGCCTACGCCGCGGCTGCGTCGCATCGTGGCCAGCCCACCGTCATCCTCGCCCACACCAAGAAGGGCTACGGCATGGGCAGCGCGGGCCAGGGCAAGATGACCACGCACTCGCAGAAGAAGCTGGGCGAGACCGACCTCATCGAATTCCGCAACCGCTTCAGCTTGCCGCTCACCGACGAGCAGGCCGCGCAGGCCGCCTTCTACAAGCCGGCGGAGGACAGCCCAGAGATGCGCTACCTGCGCGAGAAGCGCGCCGCGCTGGGCGGCAGCATGCCGAGGCGCGAGACAGCATGCGAGCCGGTCGCCAAGCCCGACATCGCTGCCTACGCGCAGTTCGCGGTGGCCGCCGCGGGCAAGGAGATGAGCACCACCATGGCCTTCGTGCGCATGCTGGGCAACCTGATGAAAGACAGCGCGCTGGGGCCGCGCGTCGTCCCCATCGTGGCCGACGAGGCGCGCACCTTCGGCATGGCCAACCTCTTCAAGCAGGTGGGCATCTACTCGAGCGTGGGACAGCGCTATGCGCCGGAGGACATCGGCTCGGTGCTCTCGTACCGCGAGGCGACCGACGGCCAGATCCTCGAGGAGGGCATCAGCGAGGCGGGCGCCATCGCGAGCTGGACGGCTGCCGCCACCAGCTACAGCGTGCACGGGCTGGCGATGCTGCCCTTCTACATCTACTACTCGATGTTCGGCTTCCAGCGCGTCGGGGACCAGATCTGGGCCGCCGCCGACCAACGCCCGCGCGGCTTCCTGCTGGGCGCCACCTCGGGCCGCACCACGCTGGGCGGCGAGGGCCTGCAGCACCAGGACGGCACCAGCCATCTGATCGCCGCCACCATTCCGAACTGCAAGGCCTACGACCCGGCCTTCGCGGGCGAGATGGCGGTGATCGTCGATGCCGGCATCCGCGAGATGATGGTCGAGCAGAAGGACGCCTTCTACTACGTCACGCTGATGAACGAGAACTACGCGCAGCCCGACCTGCCGCCGGGCGTTGAAGCGGACGTGCTGCGCGGGTGCTACCGCTTCCAGGCCGCTGCGGGCGCGGGCCCGAAGATCACGCTGATGGGTTCGGGCGCGATCCTCACCGAAGTGCTCAAGGCCGCGCAGCAGCTGGCCGGAGAGGGCATCGATGCCGAGGTCTTCAGCGTCACCAGTTGGAGCGAGCTGGCACGCGACGGGCAAGCCTGCGAGGCACGGGCGGTGGCCGGCGCGGCGGAGCCGGGCCAGCCCTTCATCGCGCAGCAGCTCGCCGGCAGCAGCGGGCCGGTGATCGCCGCCACCGACTACGTGCGCGCCGTGCCCGAAAGCATCCGCGCATTCCTGCCGCCCGGCCGGCGCTACCTCACTCTCGGCACCGACGGCTTCGGGCGCAGCGACACGCGGGCAGCGCTGCGCGCCTTCTTCGGCGTGGATGCCGCAAGCATCGTGCGGGCGGCGCGGTTCGCACTCGCCGGCGCAGCCCGCTAGGCGCGCTTCGCCTTCGCCCCCGGCTTTTTCCTCGAGGCCGGCGCTGCGCCCATGGGCGGAAAGGGCGGCAGCGGCCGGTGCGCCACCTCGCGCGCCGCCGCCGCTTCCATCCCCAGCCCGCGAAGCACGCAGGTCGCGACCTCGCGGCCATGGTTCGGAGGCGCCAGCCCCAGCGCCACGCTGCGCATCGCCTGCGCGATGGTGCCGTTGATCAGGTCCATCGCCGCCGCCTCGCCGGGAATGCGGAAGGCCTTCTGCTTGACGCCCAGCCGCAGGTCGGCAAGCACGTAGTGACGGATCTCCAGCAGCAGCTCGGGCGCGGCGGCGGCCACGTCCAGCGTCATCAATGCCCATTGCGGGCTCTGCTCGGCCAGCCAGATGTAGCGCTGGTTGCCGATCGCCATGCGGTGCGCGCCCTCGGTGATGCCCTGCTGACTCTCGCCGATGCGGCGGCACAGCGAGTCGGCCAGCAGCACCGCCACCGCACGCGCCACCTCGTCCTTGGTCTTGAAGTGGTTGTAGACCGTCCCGGTGGTCATGCCGGCAACCGCCGCCAGCTCCTGCATGGTCGCGGCGGCAAAGCCGCGCGTGGTGAACACGCGGATCGCCGCCTGGACCAGCTGCACCCGCGTGCGCTCCCGTTTGGCCAGCCCAGGTTGCGGCCGCCATACGCTTTCGGCCAGGGCATCTGGCAAAAGTGGTATTGACGGTATTCCGAAATTCAAAGCATCATCCATTTTTATACACACATACCATTTTTACTCTGACCGTCCACGAAAGCGAGTTTGCCATGCCCCCCGATCTACGTCTCGGCTACCTGATCTTCGAAGCACGAAAGCCCGCACGGTGGGCCAGCTTCTGCCAGCACATGCTCGGCCTGCCGGCACCGAGGGCCAATGCCGACGGCAGCCTCGGCTGGCAGGTCGACGACGCCTCGCAACGGCTGATCGTGCGGGAGGGCCCGGCCGACGACCTGGCGGCGCTGGGCCTGGAATGTGCCGACGAGGCCACGCTGGAGCGGCTGCTCGCGCGCCTGCGGCAGGGCGGCATCGCGGTCGAGGCGGCGGATGCTGCATCGCGCGACGCACGACGCGTGCAGCGCCTGCATCGGTGTGCCGACCCGGCCGGCAACACCATCGAGCTGTTCACCGGCCTTGACCCGGCCGACCGGCCCTTCGCTTCCGAAGCCTTCCCGGCAGGCTTTCGCACGGGCAATCTCGGCCTGGGCCACGCAGTGCTCGTGTCGAGCGACATGGAGGCGATGGAAGCCTTCTACGCCCTGCTCGGCTTCGGCGTGACCGAGCGGCTCGCCACCCGGGTCGGACCGATGGACATCCGTGGCGTGTTCCTGCACTGCAACCAGCGCCATCACTCGATCGCACTGTTCGACATGCCGCTGGCCAAGCGCATCCATCATTTCATGCTGCAGGCCGAGCGCCTGAGCGACATCGGCATTGCCTTCGAGCGCGCGCAGCGCCACAAGGTGCCGCTGTCGCTGGCGCTGGGCCAGCATCCCGACCCGGACGGCACCTTCTCCTTCTACGGCGCCACGCCCTCGGGCTTCGACTTCGAGATCGGCGCCGGCACGCAAACCATCGATCCCGCGGGCTGGCAGCCCCAACAGACCGGGGTGACCAGCGCCTGGGGCCACAAGCCCAGCCTGCGGCTGCAACTGAAGATGGCTGCCGGCCTGATCGCCCGCAAGGTTTCCGGCACACCGCGCCGCGCGAAGGAGCTGGCATGACGACGACTGCCCGGCGCTGGCTCAAGCGCGGCGCCCTGGCGCTGCTCGTCCTGGTCGCGATCGCCGCCGCGGTGCTCTTCGCGGGCGACCGGCTGGCACGCCAGAAGATGCAGCGCAAGCTGGACGTCACGGTCAAGGCCGTGCCCTATCGGGAGGATGCGGCGGCGGTCGAGCGCGGCCGCTATCTCTTCGCTTCGCGCGGCTGTGTCGATTGCCACGGCGCCAAGGGCAATGGCCACCTGTTCCTCGACGACGGCAAGGGCATGCGCATTGCAGGCCCCAACATCAGCCCGGGGGCCGGCAGCGTGGTGGCCGGCTACGCACCCGAGGACTGGGTACGCGCCATTCGCCATGGCGTCGCCCGCGGCGGCCGGCCGCTGATGGTGATGCCGAGCGAGGACTACAACCGCTTCACCGACGAGGACCTGGCCTCGCTGGTGGCCTACATCCGGCAGCTCCCGCCGACGGCGGGCGGTGCTGCCGTGCTCGATCTGCCGCTGCCGGTGCGCGCCTTCTACGGCTTCGGCCTCATGCAGGATGCCGCCGCCAAGATCGATCATGCGCTGCCGCCTGCGCAGCCCGTGCCCGACGGCGTGAGCACGGCGCACGGCGCATACGTTGCCAACATGTGCCTCGGCTGCCACGGCGCCAAACTCGTCGGCGGCAAGATTCCCGGCGCGCCACCCGACTGGCCGCCTGCGGCCCGCCTCGTGCCAGGCGAAGACAGCGCGATGGCGCGCTATGCCGAGGCCGACACCTTCGCGCGCATGTTCAAGACGGGCACCCGGCCAGACGGGACGCCGATCAAGGTCATGCCTTTCGGGTCACTCGGGCAGATGAACGACACCGACGTGCGGGCGCTGTTCCTGTACCTGAAGAGCCTGCCACCGGGCTGATCGACCTGGGCTCGTCAGGCTGCCCTTCAGGCACCCCAGAGATCCACCCCGATTCCGCGCAAACCTGACGAATTGTTTCGCCATAAAAAGGAAAGTTCAACGACTGCATAAGATCGGCCGCCTCAGAAAACCAAGGGAGAAATATGAGAGCTCTGGTCTTGTTTAGCGCGTTCATCCTTTTGATGACGGGCTTTGCCCACTCTGCGAACCTCTATGGCGATCAGGTCATTTACAAAGGTCAATTACTGTCCTCGGAAGATGGTCGATACAGATTGATCATGCAAGACGACGGCAATTTGGTGTATTACAGGACGTCCGACTGGTCTGCTCGATGGTGGACCTCTACACAAACGACTGGTGGACACCTCGCTGTCATGCAAGGCGACGGAAATTTCGTCGTCTACGATGCCTCTTGGAGGGCGCTGTGGCAAACGGAGACCAGTGGTCGTCCGGGCGCCTTGATTGCAGCACAGAACGACGGCAATCTCGTAATTTATCAGAATGGTCAAGCCATTTGGGATATTGGAGCTGACATCCCTGAACCGACCAAAATAGGCGATACCGTAGGTCGAGCCATGGAGACTAACATGCCTTACGGATTTTTGGGGCACATAGGTTTTTTCGATAGATTTGGGATCTATGAAGTCCTTAATGACGGCAAGCGAACGCTGTTGCCTACAATACACTGGCGAATTTTAAAGAGAGAGCATATAACGGGTACTGGGGCGCCGCCTCTCCAGCCATTCCTGACTACTTTGTCTATGGGTGTTACGCCGATTATTGCGGTCCATCTTCATATAGCACCGTAGACGCAAGAAGGGCAATGGCTTTACACGCATTTCAGATCCTTTCAATAGGTGCAAGCTATACGTATCTATCTCAATTCACAACTGCAGCGCCGCGCAATCCCAGTCAGGGAGCTCGCCGAGGAACATATCGATGCGACACGTACGTTCTCGACATTTTTAACGCGTTCGAGACAAACGTGACCGACGCCAACGGCGTTCCTCTCGATCTCGTTAATTATCCCGCCAATCATCCTCTTCGTCGCTGGTTAGATTTCACGCTAGAACTGAGGTCAACAACAAGAACTCCGCTAAACATTTTCAATAAAATCAGAAGCTATAAAGGTTAGGCACGGTGAAAAAGGCAATTATGATTTTCGGAACTGTGGGTGGCGCCTTGATTGCCTCACTTGCTGTCCTTCAACAAGGGCAAAACTCTGAAACAGGATATGCATTTGACGGGTCGATCAATACTACGACTGTTCCAGCACCCTTAAAATTTGATGGTGCTGCAGATTACAAGGCAAAGATTTCCGTTGCAAATTCGAAAACGGATGAGGAACATCCTCTGCGTTTCTACAAGCCGCAGCCCGGCCTCGAAGGCCGTAATTCAATGGATGAGATTTACTTCAAAGGTGTTCCCGCCACTGCTCAATCAGTCGATCTTGTACGCACGCTTTTGTACAGCGGTACGCTGAGTTCAGACGAAAAGATCCCGCTGCTTCGAATATTGGCGGAGCTTTACGATCGACAAAATACAACAGGTGCCAACACTGACATTGCGCTAATTTTGAAGAAGTTCGCCTTCGATCCCGACAAGCAGGTCGCAGGGCAAGCAGCCATACATTATGCCCGACAGGTGGAATACCAACCAGGAACGGAGCTCGTGTTGAAAAAGGCGCTCGAAAACGGCGCCCTCGACACCGATGCCTATTTTCAGGAGCTGGCCCATCTTGTGCCCAGCGCACCACTGGACAAGAAAAAAGAATTTCTCGCAGAAATTCGTGCAGCCCGCAGCCTGATTGGCCGCGATGTGCTCGTCATGGGCCTCAACAGCGGCGAGGAGTTCAACGCCGTGTCGTTTCTCAAGTCCTCCGAAGACATGGCGGGGTTGCTGCGAGAAACGCAGCCCCAGTTCGGCCCGCGCGTGGGGCTGGGCATCGGGGAGTCGGTTCGCTACATGGAATGGCTCCGCGCCAGTGCCGCGATCGAGAGCCACGAAACGGGGCGCAGCATGGACGACGTCATCGTTGCGAGACTGAGCCGGCCGAACACCGACGAACGCAAGATCATGAGCTTTCTGATTTCGCCCCAGGCAAGGGCCGTGCTGGCGGCTGCCACGCCCGACTCGCCCGTTCAGAAGCTAGTCGCCATTTCGCAGCTCTATGCTTCGCAACTGCCGGGCGACAGGGACATGCCCGCCATGGTCCAGGCGATCAGGGCGCAGATGAAGAACCCGCCACCCCTGCCGCCGCCAGTCGTTCTCATGCCGCCGACCGGGCCCCTCATCGGGCCGAGCTCGGCCCCTCCGGGGTATCCGATGTACGTAGCTCCGCCCCGGCAATAGAACACCAAGCATTCTCCGGGAGCGCAATGCCCCCATTCACTGCTTGGCGGGTCATGTCTGATGCCCCTACCATCTCATCCGCTTGATCGCCAAGGAGGGACACGATGAGCAACGAATTGCGCAGAAAGCTGCACGAGCTGCAGGAGCTCTCGAACAACGCGCCCGACCCTGCCACGCGCGCCCTCATCGAGGCCGTGCGGCTTCAGACGGCGGTGCTCAACGAGCGCCTGTTCGCCGTCGAGCTGCACCTGGCAGAGCTGCTCAAGCGCAGCGGGACCCACCCGCTGCCCTGAACGGCGTGCGTTCGGTCAGTGGGCCGCGGCGTTGCGCTTGCGCGTGGCCGCCGCCTTCTTGGCCGAGGCCGACCGCTGTGCGGCGGTGCGGCCGGCCGAAGCGGCTCCGCCCTTGTGGCCACCCTTGCGCGACGGCGCATGGTTCTCGGCCTTGCCGCGGCCGGAGCCGCTCTTCTTGCCTCCGCCGGTCTCGGCGTTGACCGTGGCCCACGCACGGCGCTCGGCTTCCTTTTCGCCCAGGCCGCGCTTCTCGTAGCCTTCTTCGATGTGCTCGGCCTGGCGTTTTTGCTTGTCCGTATAGGACGATTGGTCACCTCTGGGCATGGTCACTCCTTCAGGATGTCGACGCCCAAATGCTGCGCCGCCGCGCAGGCACTCGGGTAGGAACGCCGAGGCATTGCACGTCAGCGTCCTCCGTCGTGCCCACGTGCATGCAGCTCAGCGCTTCGCCTCGCGCGACGTGCGCTCCCGCTCTGCTTCCTCGAGCTGCGTGGCATCGGTGCCGATGTCGGGGATTCCTGGCTGACCGGTCCCATCGTAGAGCCGGCGGCCCATGCGGCTGCCGTGCAGCGGGTCGTCCTGGCCCACCGCCCGGTTCTGTTCGATGTTGCGGCCCGAGGCATCGCCGCGATCCCCGAGCCGGGCCTCGTGCTCGCCCAGCGGACCGGGTGGGGCAGGGTGTGTGGTCTTGGTGTCGGTCATCGGGATCTCCTTTCGATGCATGAAGGGCGTGCTGTTGTTCCTGAGCTTGCCGCCTGCGCCATGCGACTGGCGCAGTCCGGCAGTCACCGGCGGCGTAGGCGGATTCGCGCGCGCCGCGGCGAGACGAATCTCGGCAGGGCCTTGGCGCGGTTTCCTACAGCACCGCGCAGCGGAGGGTCCTAGCTTGGGTTTTCAGATCACGAGGAGGCCTCATGGGCACGACATCGAACGACCCCTTCCCCTTCCCGACCTCGGAGAAGCACGACGCCCCGCCCGAGCTGCACAAGCCGGTCGCGGAGGAGCCGAGCGAAGAGGCGCTGGACAACGGTGTGGAGGAATCCTTCCCGGCCAGCGACCCCGTGTCGGTCACCGTCGACAAGGTCATCACGCCGAAGAAGGAAGACGCGAAGCAGGACGCGAAGCGCTGAACAGCGGCTGCACCCGCCACCAGGCGGGCAGCAGCGCGCGGATGTCCTCGCGCGCGAAGCGGTCGTCCAGCAGGTAGAGCACGCCCGCATCCTGCTCGGTGCGAATGACACGCCCCGCCGCCTGCACGACCTTCTGCAGGCCAGGGTAGACATACGTGTAGGCGTAACCCTCGCCGAACAGCGCCTGCATGCGTTCACGCATGCGCTCGTTGGCCGGGTTGTGCTGCGGCAGGCCGAGGCTGGCGACGAAGGCGCCGACCAGTCGGTCTCCCGGCAGGTCGATGCCTTCTCCGAAGGCACCGCCGAGCACCGCAAAACCAATTCCGCGGCCGCCGGGCGCGAAGCGCGCGAGGAAGGCCTCGCGTTCGGGCTCGCGCATGCCGCGGGCCTGGGCCCACGCCGGCACCTCGGGATGGCTCGCGGCCAGCGCCTCGAAGGCGCTCGAAAGATAGTCGAAGCTGCTGAAGAACGCGAGGTAGTTGCCGGGCTGCTGCGCATACTGCGCGGCGATGAGACCGACGAGGCGTTGCAGCGAACCGGCGCGGTCGCGAAAGCGCGTCGAGACATCCATGGCGATGCGCACCGTCAGTTGCTCGCAGCGAAAGGGCGAGCCCACGTCGAGTGTGGCAGTGCCTTCGGGCAAGCCGAGCATGTCGCGGTAGAAGGAGAAGGGCGCCAGCGTGCCGGAAAAGCAGGTCGTGCTGAGGCTGCCCGCGAAGCGTCCCCGCAGGAACGGCGCGGGCACCAGGTTGCGGATGGCCATGGCTTCGCCGCCCTCGCTGTCTTCCAGCGTGGATTCGAACACCGAATGCTCGCCGAATGAATCGGCCAGCCGAGCGAATTGCAGCAGGTCGAAGAAGCACTGCTGCAGCGCGCCCTGCGCCTCCTGAGGCTGGGCAGCGAAGTGGTCGCCGAGCGCGACCACCGTCTCCTGTAGCGCACGCGCCAACGCCGCGGGGATGGTGTCGGAGGCGCGGTACGGCTCCACTTGCGTCAGCTGCTGCCGCTGCCATTCGCGCTGCAGCTTGCCCAGTGCCTTCTTGACGGCCGGGGGCGCCTGGCGGCGCACCGCACGCAGACCCGCGGCATGGAGACGGGCGCTGTACATCCCGCGCGCGCGATCCAGCAGGTTGTGCGCCTCATCCACCAGCAACGCTGCGCGCCAGCCTTCCTCCTGGCCCAGTGCCCACAGGAAGGCACTGGAATCGAAGTAATAGTTGTAGTCGCCGACGATGACATCGCACCAGCGCGCCAGCTCCTGGGCGAGAAAGTAGGGGCAGACCGCATGCATCAGCGCGATGCGCCGCAGCTCGGCGCGGTCCAGCCAGGCGATGCCGACGGCCTCGGCGCGTGCGGCCGGAAGGCGGTCGTAGAAGCCGCGCGCGAGCGGGCAGGACTCGCCGTGGCAGCTCTTGTCCGGATGCTCGCAGACCTTCTCTCGCGCCGCCAGTTCCAACACGCGCAACGGGTGGCCTGCGCGCAGCAAGCGCACGCCGTCCAGCGCGATCGCGCGGCCCGAGGTCTTGGCTGTGAGAAAAACGACCTTGTCGATGCGCTGCCGGGCGCCGGCCTTGAGCAGCGGAAAGAGGGTGGCGACCGTCTTGCCGATGCCGGTAGGCGCCTGTGCCAGCAGGCAGCGCTCGGCGACGGCGGCGCGATAAACCGCCTGCGCCAGCTCGCGCTGCCCGGGCCTGAAGCCCGCATGCGGGAAAGCCAGCGCGTCCATGGCGGCATCGCGCGCCGCGCGATGCGCCGCCTCCTGCTCGGCCCAGGCGAGGTAGCGGCCGCACAGCGCCTCGAAGTGGGCGCGCAGGGCCTCGCGCGTCATCGTCTCGGCCAGCGCGCGCTCTTCGTCCGAGCCCAGGTCCAGGTACACCAGCGCGACCTCGAGGCTCTCCAGGCCACGGGCCTCGCACAGTATCCACGCGTAGCAGCGCGCCTGGGCCCAGTGCAGCGCCCGGTGGTTCGCGCGGATGGCTTCGAAGTCGCCGCGGAAGGTCTTGATCTCCTCCAGCCGGCCGACTTGCGGGTCGTAGCCATCGGCCCGGCCGCGCACCCGCAGGCGGCCGAAGCGTGCGGTGAGGCTCAGTTCGCTTTCGTACGCGTCGCCTCGCCGCCCCTGCACCAGGCGGTGCCCGGCGAGGCCCTCCTGCGCACTGGGCACCGGCACGAAGCGCAGGTCCAGGTCACCGGCCCGCGCGGCGAAGGCGCACAGGGCCTTGACCGAGACAACGAGCTCGGCGACCGGCACCGGCTCTGCGGCTGGCGAGGAGGAGGGATCGGTCATCATGCGGCAATCTGGATGAATATACAGTCGACGGCGCGCCGAGCCGTCCTACACCAGTCCTCGCGCAGCACGCACACGCCAGGCGACCGCCGCTTCCTAGGTTGGTAGTCCCATCGACAGGAGACACCCTTGGAAGCATTCGACCTATTCCCGCTCGCCATCCTGATGGCCACCGCATGCGGCGTCGGACCCGCACTCGAACTCGCGAGGCAGCACGCGCGCAGCATGGCCCGGCGGACCTGAGGGAGCCTCTCATGGACAACACGGACGGCAACGGCGCAGGAAAGGCCGCGGCGCTCTACCTGCAGGAGCACGAGCTGGTGCTGGTGACGGCGGAGTCCTGCACCGCGGGGCTGATCGCCTCGCGCCTGGCCTCGGCGCCGGGCGCGGGCCGGGTGCTGGAGTCGGCCTTCGTGGTCTATGACCCGAAGGCCAAGCATCGCCACCTGGGCGTGAAGAAGGCGACGCTCGAGCGCTTCAACCTCACCAGCGAAGCCGTCGCCGTCGAGATGGCGCGCGGCGCCCTGTCGCACAGCGATGCCAATCTGGCGATCGCCAACACGGGCGTGGCCGACGACACGGACGCCGCCATTCCGGCCGGCACGCAATGCTTCGCCTGGGCGTTCCGCGACGGCAGCCGCACGCAGATCTTCAGCGAGACCAAGCGCTTCAACGGGGATCGCAACGAGATCCGCGAGGCCGCAGCGGACTACGCGCTGCAGCAAATCGCCCACTACCACCGCCGCTTCAAGGCCTGACGCGGCTGCCTTTGCGACCGGCTCCGCCGATCGGCGCCTGCACATCGGCGTCGGTCGCATCCTCTTCGTGGAACTTCGCCGAGTCTGCGCGGGCGATGCGGCATCGGACGACATGGCGCGCGGGGCCGGCTGGCTACGGTGGACTCATCCCCACCCGCAACCAGCAGGAGCATTAGATGCCTTCCCCCCAAGACAATTCCTCGCAGGACACCAGCGACGTCGCAGAACAGCAGCGCAAGGTGCAGCGCGAACAGGACGCCAAGGACCGCAAGGCCGGCGATGCCGAGCCCAGCAAGAAGGCGGTGCAGGCCGGCCACCGTCCCGAGCCCGAGAACCCCATGCCGGCCCAGCATCTGCAAAAGCCCGGCCTGGAGGCCGACATGGACCTGCAGCCGCGGTTCCAGGCCTCGGGCTACCTCGGCAGCGGCAAGCTCGACGGCATGGTGGCGCTGGTGACCGGCGGCGACTCCGGCATCGGGCGCGCGGTGGCACTGCTCTACGCGCGCGAAGGCGCCGACGTGGCCATCGTCTATCTGGAGGACGAGCAGGTCGATGCCGAGGAAACGCGGCGCTGCATCCATGAAGAGGGCCGCCACTGCGTTCTCATCCCCGGCGACGTACGCGATCCGGAGTTCTGCCGGCGCGCAGTGAAGGAAACCATCGAAGCCTTCGGCAAGCTCGACATCCTGGTCAACAACGCCGCCTTCCAGCTGCACGCAACCGACATCGAGGACATCACCGACGAACGGCTGGACCTCACCTTCAAGACCAACATCTACGGCTACTTCCAGATGGCGCGCGCCGCCGTGCCGCACCTGCCGCGTGGCGGCTCGATCATCAACACCGGTTCGGTCACCGGGCTGGAAGGCAGCGCGCACCTGCTGGACTATTCGACCACCAAGGGTGCGATCCATGCCTTCACCAAGTCGCTGGCGAGCAACCTGCTGGACAAGGGCATCCGCGTCAATGCAGTGGCCCCGGGCCCGGTTTGGACGCCGCTCAACCCCGCCGACCGCTCGGGCGAGGAGGTGCAGGACTTCGGCAAGCAGACCGACATGAAGCGGCCGGCGCAACCGGAAGAGCTGTCGCCGGCCTACGTGTTCCTGGCAGCACCCGCATGCTCGAGCTACATCACCGGCATCGTGCTGCCAGTCACCGGGAGCGTCGGGGCGGTGTAGCAGCCCGGCGCCGGCCGGCCTTGCGCTGGCGCCGTGTCCAGTGGCCGGCGAGCACGTTGCCGAGGCTGAGCGCGCCCAGCCACAGCAGTTGGCGCAGCAAGTCTGCGCTCGCGCGCTCCACGCGGCTGTCGATCTCCTGCTGTGCACGCGCCGTGCGGCCGAGGCCCGAATAGTCCGGCGGGGACTCGGTGAGCGCCGGCCGCATGCCGCCGTTTTCGACGCGATCCGTACCGGCTTCCGCATCCGATGCAGCTGCCTGCGTGGCGGCTACCGCCTTCGTGCCCGACGCAGATCCGTGCGCGTTGGCGTAGACCTTGGTGAACTCCGCGCCGAGCAGGAAGATCTGTGCCGCGTAATACACCCAGGCCACCAGCAGCACCAGCGAACCGGCGGCAGCGAAGGACTCGTTGACGCCGCTCTTGCCCAGGTACAGCCCGATGGCGAACTTGCCGAGCTCGAAGAGCACGGCGGTCACGAAGGCGCCGATCCAGACGTCGCGCCACGCGATCGTTGCGGTGGGCATCAGCTTGTAGATCATCGCGAACAGCACCGTCATGATGACCAGCGAGATCACCAGGTTGAGCGCGTGCAGCAGGAGCTCCCAGCCGGGCATCAGCCCGCCGAACCAAGTGCCGAAGGCCGACAGCCCAGCGCTCACGACCAGCGACACGATCAGCAGGAAGGCGAGCCCGAGGATCAGGCCGAAGGACAGCAGGCGTGCGCGCAGCACCGCCCACACGCCGGAGGGCTTCTCGCGTTCCGGCACATGCCAGATCCGGTCGAGCGCGCTCTGCAGCTCGGCGAACACCGTGGTGGCACCCACCAGCAGCACGACCGCGCTGATCAGCCCTGCGATCAAGCCCTTCTCGGGCTCGCTCACGCTGCGCAGCATGGCCTCCACCGCGGTGGCGCCATCGCGCCCGACCAGCCCCGAGATCTGCTCCACGATCTGCCCCTGCGCCGCCTCCCGTCCGAACAGTGCGCCGGCGATCGCGATCACGATCACCAGCAGCGGCGTCAGCGAAAA
This sequence comes from Variovorax sp. PBS-H4, assembly GCF_901827205.1. Taxonomy (NCBI): domain Bacteria; kingdom Pseudomonadati; phylum Pseudomonadota; class Betaproteobacteria; order Burkholderiales; family Comamonadaceae; genus Variovorax; species Variovorax sp. PBS-H4. The sequence goes on from NZ_LR594675.1 coordinate 6,179,742, forward strand.
GATCGTGTAGTAGGAAATCGCGGCGCCCATGCTCGGCGCGTAGTCGTCGACCCAGGCGCTCACGGATTGGCGGCAGAGGTCGTACAGGTGCTTCAGGTTCATGGCGGCCTCTCGGTTCGTTGAGGCCAATGTCGTCCGCGCGGCTGCGGCGGCCGTGCGGCAAGCTTGCAAGATCGAGTAGGCGCTCGCTTATTGGATCGTCAGCGCGTCGGCTTCGCACCGCCCGCCCATGCGCGCACGAGCGTGTCGTACACCAGCCGCACGCGCGCGGGCACGGGCGAGCGCTGCGCCCGCCACACGTGCACCGGCCACGGCTCCGGCGCCTCGGCGTCGAGCACCGAAACCAGCTGCCCGGTCTGCAGCCACGGCTCGGCGAGGGGCGCCACCAGCTGACCGAAGCCCAGGCCGGCCAGCACCGCGGAGCATTCGGCATCGGTGTCGTCGGTGACAAAGGCCGGCGCGGACACCGGCATCTGGCGCTTGCGGCGGAAGGCCCAGTGCCACGGGCGCCCGGTCCTCGGGTCGATCAGTGCCGTGAGCGGCAGGCGCTGCAGGTCCTCGACGCTGCGCGGCACGCCGGTGCGCGCCACGAGCGCCGGCGACGCCACCACCAGCAGCGCCATCCGCTCCACTGTGCGGGCCACGAAGCGGCTGTCGGGCTGGCTGCCCACGCGCACGCCGATGTCGATGTGCTGGTCGACCGCGTCCGCCATCTGCTCCGACAGACGCAAGTCCAGCAGCAGGCCGGGATGGGCCGTCAGCACAGGCGCCAGCAGTTGCGGAATCCAGCGGCGGCCGAACACATTGGGCACGGTCACCCGCACGGTGCCCGCGTGCTGCGACAGCGCGCGCCTGTCGGTGCGATGGAAGAGCGCATCCACACCGCCCACGGCCATGCGCGCCCGCTCGACCAGGGCGCGCCCGAAGTCCGTGAGCTGCACACCGCGGGTGCTGCGGTGGAACAGCGGCTCGCCCAGTTCCTCCTCCAGCTCGCGCACCGAGCGCGTGACGACCTGCGGCGACACCGACAGGCGGATCGCCGCATCACGGAAGTTGGGGGCGTCGGCAGCGGTGCAGAAGACGCGCAACGCTTCGAGGCGATTGGACATGGCAGAGGGCTCTTCCAAAAAAAGGAGCGTTCCGGAATCAGGAATTCAGAACGCGCCGAAGTTTCATTTACGGGAACGCCTGGATTTTCCACACTCACGTCACTCCTCCACAACCCATTCGAAAGGAAGCTTCATGACATCCGTTCAAGACAACATCCGCGGCAAGGTCGCCATCGTCACCGGTGCCAGCAGCGGGCTCGGCGAAGCCACCGCGCGCCATCTCGCGGCGCGCGGCGCCAAGCTCGTGCTGGCCGCGCGGCGCACCGGCCGGCTCGAGCAGCTGGTCGCCGAGATCCGGGAAACCGGCGGAGAGGCCATCGCGGTCGCCACCGACGTGGCGAAGCGCGCCGACCTCGAGAAGCTCGCCCAGGCCACCGTCGACGCTTTTGGCCGCATCGACGTGATGGTCAACAACGCCGGCGTGATGCCGCTGTCACCCATGGCCAAGCTCAAGGTGGACGAGTGGGACCGCACCATCGACGTCAACATCAAGGGTGTGCTCTACGGCATTGCGGCCGTGCTGCCGCGCATGCAGGCTCAAGGCAGCGGCCACATCGTCAATGTGGCATCGATCGCGGGCCTGAAGGTGTTCACGCCCATCGGCACCGTCTACAGCGCCACCAAGTTTGCAGTGCGGGCCATTTCCGAGGGCTTGCGCGTGGAGGTGGGCAACAGCGGCGTGCGCGTGACCATCGTGTCGCCCGGTGCCGTGGAATCCGAACTGAAGTTCGGCACCACCGATGCGGAGACCGCCGCCGGCGTGCAGGCCTTCTACGAAGCGAGCCAGATCCCTGCGGATTCCGTGGCGCGGGCCGTGGTGTATGCGGTCGAGCAGCCTGCGGACGTGGACATCAACGAGGTGGTGCTGCGGCCGGTATCCCAGGAGTTCTGAGCGCTTGCAAGCTGCGCCGGCAAGCACGGGCGCTCAGCAGCGTGCAGGCCTGCGCCGCCGCAGCGCCCACCATCCCGCGAGCGCCACCGCGCCCATCGCGGTCACTGCGATGCCGACGCTCGCGGCAGCCTGGTGGTCCGGCCTCGAGGCCGCAAAGCCGCCGTCGATGGCATGTCCGCGCGAAGGCGTGAACAGGTTGCCATCGGTCTGCGGCCGCGGCTCGGCGCTTTTCAGCGCGCGCTCGGTCGCCCACCTCATCAGCCGCGCCATCAGGTTGGGCGCGAGCGCATGGGCCCAGATGCCTGCCCGCGCGCCTGCGCCGAGGTAGGTCGAGGCCCGCGGCCTCCGGCTGAGCGACAGCAGGACCTTGGCCACGCGCCGCGGATCGACCAGGCCCGGAGGCGGGCTGAGCCGGTGGCCGCTGTAGTTGGCGCCGTGCGTCACGCCGGGGGTGTCGACGAAAGTGGGATAGACGTCGCACACGCGCACTCCCGGCAACTCCGCCAGTTCGGCCCGCAGCGCCTCGGAAAAACCGCGCAGCCCGAACTTGCTGGCGCTGTAGGCCGCGGCATAGGGCGACGACACCCAGCCGCCCACGGAGATCATGTTGATCAGCGTGCCGCAGCCACGCGCGCGAAAGTGCGGCAGCACCGCATGGGCGCCGTTCATGTGGCCGAGCAGATTGGCCTCGACCACGCGCCGGTGCGCGTCGATGGGCGTCTGGTCGAACAGGCCGATGGCACCCACCCCGACGTTGTTGATCCAGACATCGATCTGCCCGAACCGTTCCATCGCGGCTTCGGCCAGGCGCTTGACCGCCGCGGCATCGGTGACGTCCGTCGGGTGCACCAGCACGCGCGCGCCGGCTTCGCTGCACTCTGCGGCAACGACCTCGAGCGCTTCGCGCTCCCGCGCCGCGAGCACCAGGTCGGCGCCCTCGGCCGCAAAGGCGAGCGCGGTCGCCCGACCAATGCCACTGGAGGCGCCCGTGAGGACCACGACCGGCGACAGGACGTACGAGGCGTTCGATGATGACGGGGCGGTGGACGTGGAAGAAGCAGGAGGAAAATCAAGGGAAGACATGGGCAGGCTCCAATGTGCGAGACGCGCGTTGCTTCGCTTATCCGGTCGCCCCGGCGCGCGCTTCGTGGGAGCCGGCTCCGTCGCCATGTGGGCGATCGATGACAAGCCTGGACCTGACCGAAAATCCGCTTTCCGAGTCAAGCCCCCCCACACACACCATGAAAATCCAGAAAGACACTGTCGTCACCCTGCGCTACAAGGTCGCCGACGCCACCACCAGCAAGCTGATCGAGGAAAGCCGCGAGCCGATGGTCTACCTCCACGGCGGCTACAACAACACCTTTCCGAAGATCGAAGCCGCATTGGAGGGCAAGGAGGCGGGCTACCAGGCCACCCTGCACCTGGCGCCTGGCGATGCCTTCGGCGAGCGGGACGAGTCGCTGCTGCGCACCATCTCGAAGGCGGACTTTCCACCCGGGGTCAAGGTCGGCGGCCAGTTGGAGGGCCGCAACGACCGGGGCGAACCCCAGGTGTTCAACGTGATGAAGATCAAGGGCCCGCAGGTGATCCTCGACGGCAACCACCCGTTCGCGGGCAAGTCACTGAAGTTCAGCCTGAGCGTGACCGGCGTGCGCGCCGCAACGCAGGAAGAAATCGCGCATCGCCATGTGCATGGCGAGCACGGGCACCATCACTGAGTGGGGAGCCGGCTGTCCGTGCACTGCAGCCACAGATAGCGCATCGCGAGAATCGCGGCCATCACGCCATTTCCCCGCCGAGGATCTCCGGCCGGTTCGTCGCCAGGAAGGCCTTGTGCCGGTCCTGCGGCCAGAGCTTGACCAGGTCTGTCAGGCGCCTGGCGTCGTTCTTGGACGCGTCGGCCTCGGCGGGTGGATCCGTCGCGACCCCGGTTTCCCAGGCCTCAGCTTGAGTGGGCTGCTTGGGTGAGGGGGGCATGAGGGTCGGATCGAAATCCGGGGGCGGGGTGGCGATGGGCATGTCAGGTGACTCCTTGCTTCATTGCAAAGTAGTCCCCGGTGTCGAGGCTCCTCTGTAGGAAGGGGCCGTGGTGCAGGCGGCGCGCCGTCGCGGCTTCGTGTCAGACCCACCAGCACCCGGCAGCCAGTGCGGCGGCCACGGCAAGCAGGCTGGTGTGATCGACGGCCTGCCAGATCAGCTGAGCCACGTTGCCGCCGCCAGGAATGTTGCTCGCGGCCATGACGGAGAAGGTGCAGACGCCCAGCGCGTAGTAGGCGAGCACGGCCAGGAACGGGGTGGCGAAGCGCCTCACCGGACCGATAGCCCGACGCGGCATCCAGCTCGACCTGAGCAGCGGGAGCGGCAACGGCTGGGTACACATGGCCCGTGTGGGGACGCCTCGCTTGCCGTGACGGCGGTCCTCGTCGCTGGGTTGTAGGGGCTGCTGGTCCATGTTGTCAGGGTCGTGGAATCGGATACGCGACGGTCTCTCTCGCCGCAGCCGGCGATGTCGAAGGGTTTCGAAGTGCCTGGGTCCGGCATTGTGGCGTTGCCAAGCCGCCGCCCATTCAGCGAACAGGACGGCCATTGCCCCGCACATCGTTGCGTTCGCGAGGCGACAGCGTCCTGCGCCTGGCACTTCGCCTAGCCTCGATCGACCCCATCTGTGATGAACCATGCCCGGTCGTTTCGATCGGATCAGAATGAATGTCTGTCACACAGGCACAGGAAAGAACATCATGAGCGCCGCTGACCCCATCGTCCGCCTCGAAGCCCTCGGCTTCCCCTGGAAGACCATCGACCCCTTCCTGTTTTGCGCCTACCACGACGACGCCTACCCGCGCGCCGACTCGCAGATGGGGCCCGAAGCCTCGCTGGCCGGCCGCGATCTCGGCCAGGACTTCAGCCGCAGGGATGGATGGAGCATGTACCACGGCCACCCGGTGCCGGGCTTTCCGGGGCACCCGCACCGGGGCTTCGAGACCGTGACCATCGTGCGCAAGGGGCTCATTGACCATTCCGATTCGCTGGGCGCGACCGCGCGTTTCGGCGGCGGAGATGTGCAGTGGCTCACCGCCGGCCGCGGCATCGTGCATGCGGAGATGTTCCCCTTGCTCGACCGCGCCGGGCCCAATCCGCTGGAGCTGTTCCAGATCTGGCTCAACCTGCCCGCGCGCAGCAAGATGGCGCAGCCGCACTTCACCATGTTCTGGGCCGAGGATGTCCCGCGCTTCACCGCGATGGACGGCGAGGGACGTTCGACCGAGGTGGCCAGCATCGCAGGGCGCATTGCGCCCATCGACGGCGAGCCGGGCGCCGGCGGGCCGCTGGCGCCACCGCCCGACTCGTGGGCCGCGCAACCTGATGCCGACGTCGCCATCTGGACCTTGAAGATGGAGCCCCACGCCTGCTGGGTGCTGCCGGGAGCGACCGGCAAGGGGACGCGGCGCAGCCTGTACTTCTTCAAGGGCAGCTCGGTCAGCTTGGCGGGGCACAAGGTAGACCGTCACGCCGCGATCGAGCTGCGGGCCGATGCCCGGGTGGAGCTCGTCAACGGCGACGCGGAAAGCGAGTTCCTGGTCCTGCAGGGCCGCCCCATCGGCGAGCCCGTGGCGCAGTACGGCCCCTTCGTGATGAACACGCAGGCCGAGATCGCGCAAGCCATGGCCGATTACCGCCGCACCCAGTTCGGCGGCTGGCCCTGGGCCGACATGGCACCGGTGCACGGACGCGATCCCGCGCGCTTTGCGCGGCATCCGGACGGCAGCGAGGAACGGCCCGAAGTGCCGGCGGGCGTGCTCTAGACCTCGCCTACGCCGGAATTCGCGTCGCTCTCCAGGGGGTGAGTCATCGACTGGACCGTGAGGTTGTTCCGATAGTTTTTCTCGGCTTGCCTGCGGCCTTCTTGTGCTCCCAAGAAGGTGGCTTTGCTGACCACCGTCAAGCCGTGGCTGCCGCTCGTGTTGAGGAACTTTCCGAAGTACTCGACCAATGGCTGGATCGGGACGCCGGCGTGATCTTCTCGGGTCTGGTCGTCACTATCCTGGAACAGCTGCAACGACAGGGTTCTGGTCAACTGCTCTGTCGCACCCTCCGTCGCAAAACGCCGCATCTGCTCGTTGCGTCGGAGGGTCGGATCGAGCCAGTTCAACGTGTCGATGAGGTCTCGGCTGTCGTTGTCGTTGTCATCCAGGCCATCGCGCGCATTGAACCCCAGCCCTTGCAAGGAATGCAGCGACTGCCCTTCCTCGTGCTCGTGGCGCATTCCGGAAAGTTCAGGGACCCACGATGGGCTGGGAAGCTTGATGTCCCTCAAATGCTTGGCCAATGACGCCCGGGCCACTATGCGTCGACCGTCTCCCGGATCGACCGTGTCGGGGGCATGCAGTTCAATCTGTTGAACGCTGCGCTCCGGCGACAGTTTCAGGTTGGCCGCAACAACGGCCTGGACTGCGCACCAAAGCTCATCTGCCTCCGTACTCGTGACGTCGAGTTTCTCTACACCGCCCGTGCGCAAAACTCGAAGGAGTTCTGAGGATAGTTCTTCGACATTGTGTTCCGCCGAATAGGAATCCAAGCTGATCTCCCGGACGCCGCGCTCGAGCAGGGACAACACTTGTGGAGATCCACTCACGCATTCGAGCGTGTCGCATTGCTGGATGCATTCACGCAGGAGGTCTCGGGTCGCCAAGCTTTGCTCGGGCACATACCAGCGACTGGGTTGGTGGTAGTCGAAGCTCGTGACGCGAGACTGCGGGCTTGCCATGACCTCGTACAGCGCTCGCGCAATCTCGTCCGCAATGCAATCCGACACGCTGACGCCGAACTTCATCCGGCGGTCGTGAGCTTGCTTGAGCAGTCCGATGACCTCTTCGCTGGAGTCTCTCGTCAAGCTCAGCGTAGGGATGAACGACGAGCCTTGCTGCATGGTGGAGAACCGCTCGATGTCCTGCAAACCTGCGTCCCGGAGCCATCCAGACAAGTCACGGCTGTCAGCGTGCGAGAGCGTCTCGCCATCGAGGAATTTGTAGAGGGCTGCCGTCCCCGGCGTGCCCCTTTCCGGCAGATCGAAGGCGCCGAGCTGGCTGCGTCGGACTTCGCTGATCGGTTGCTCTTCACTGGATGCACTGCAGGTCGGGGCTTTTGGCAGTTGAATGTTTCGGTAGCTGCGGATGTGCATGGTCTTCCAATGAGTGAGTGCCACACTGGGTAACCTCGTGCTCGACAAAGGTTCCACTTGCCGTGCGTTCGACCAGCGCTCGCATCCGCAGGCCGCGCCCGGCCTGCGCCGCTTCAATCCAGCTTGACCTTCGCCTGCCGGATCACCCGGCTCCACATCGCGCGGTCGGCTTCGATGAAGGCGCTGAACTCGGCCGGCGTGTTGCAGCGCAGCTCGCCGCCGTAGGAGCGCCACTTGTCGGCGAGCTCCTTCGACTCGCAGGCCTTCTTCATTGCGGCGCTGAGCTTGTCGAGGATGGGCTGCGGCGTTCCGGCCGGCGCGAGCAGCCCTTGCCAGGCGACAGGCGCGTAGTCGGGCAGGCCGGCCTCGGCGAAGGTCGGCACCTCCGGAAAGCTCGGATGCCGCGCCTTGCCCGTGATGGCCAGCAGCTTGAGCTTGCCCGCGCGGATGTTGCCCGCCGCCGCGGGCAGGCCGTCGAACATCAGCTGCACCTGGCCGGCGATCAGGTCGGTGTAGGGGCTGTTGCTGTTGTAGGGCACGAGGTTGGTCTTGACGCCCGCGGCGTCGTTGAACCACACGCCGGAAAGATGCGAGTAGCTGCCGATGCCGGCCGTGGCCACCGTGACCGAGTCGGGCTTGGCCTTGAGCTCGGCAATGAGCGTGCGCGCGTCCTTGGCCGGCAGGGCGGGCGTGGCGATCAGCCCGGTGTTGAGCACGCCCATCAGGCTGATCGGTGCGAAGTCGCGCTCGGCATTGAAGGGCAGCTTGGCGTATAGATGCGGCACCACCGACAGGGAGCTCGTGGTGCCGATGTAGAGCGAGTAACCGTCGGCCGGCGCCTTGGCGGCCGCTTCGGTTCCGATGATGTTGGAGGCGCCCGGCCGGTTCTCCACGAAGAAGGACTGCCCGAGCACCTTGGTGAGCTCGGCCGCGATCTCGCGCGCGTTCGCGTCGGGCCCGCTGCCGGCCGGGAAGGGGGCAATGATCCGGACCGGCTTGGCAGGGTAGTCCTGTGCGTGGACGACGGCGTGCGCCGCCAGCGTGAGGGTGGCGCCGGCGAGCAGCTGCCGGGCGAGCGCGGCAAAGGCATTCTTCATCGACATCTCCATGGTGATGGGGGTCGTGCGCATCGTACGAAAACATCTTTGTTTTGTCAAAATACGATAATCTGCTCGTTTTTATCCAAGATTTTGTTTAACACTACTGCTTGTTCTATCGACAGGAAAAATTGAGCCATGAGCGATCCCCTGGCCTTGCAGTTCAGCCATTTCGGCTTCTATGTGCGCGACCTGCCGCGCATGGCGCGCTTCTACAAGGAGGCGCTGCGCTTCACGCAGACCGATGCCGGCGACCTCGGCAAGGTGCAGCTCGTCTTCCTCAGCCGGGACCCGGCCGAGCACCACCAGATCGTGCTGGCGTCGGGCCGGCCGGAGACCTTGGCCTTCAATCCCATCAACCAGATCTCATTTCGGGTGCCCGACATCGCGACCCTGCGGCGCTTCCATGCACGCCTGGTCGAGCATGGCGCGCAGGACGTACAACCGGTCACGCACGGCAACGCGATCTCCATCTACTGCCACGATCCCGAGGGTAACCGGCTGGAGCTCTTCGTCGACACGCCCTGGTATTGCGAGCAGCCGTTGCGCGAGCCGATCGACTTCGAGCAGTCCGATGAACAGATCCTGGCGCGCGCCGAGGCCCTCGCAAAGCGGCTGCCGAAGTTCATGAGCCGCGCCGAATGGCAGGCCCAGGTGGCGCAGCGCATGGAGGAAGACCGGCGTGGCTGAAGCGGCCGTCTTCGACGTCGCCATCGTCGGCCTCGGTCCCACCGGCGCCACGCTGGCCAACCTGCTGGGCGGCGCCGGCCTGTCGGTGCTGGTGGTCGAGAAGGAAGCAGGGATCCATCCGCTGCCGCGGGCGATCCATTTCGACGGCGAGGTGATGCGCGTGTTCCAGGGCATCGGCCTGCGCGAGCAGGTGCTGGCCCTCTCGCGCTCGGGCACCCAGGGCATGCACTTCGTCAATGCCGCGGGCGAGACGCTGCTGATCCGCGGCGGCACTGCGGCGCTGGGGCCGCATGGCTGCGCCAACAACTATTACTTTCACCAGCCCGAGCTGGAGGCGCTGCTGCGCCGGGGGCTGGAGCGCTTCGACAACGTGACGACGCTGCTGCGGCACGAGCTCATCTCCATCGACGAGGACGACGAGGCCGCTACCCTGGCCGTGCGCCGCCTGGAGGACGGCGCCGCGCTGGACTTCAAGGCCCGCTATGTCGTCGGCGCGGACGGTGCCCGCTCGCCGGTGCGCGCGCACATGGGCAGCCCGATGCACGACCTCGGCCTGCGGCAGCCCTGGCTGGTGTTCGACGTGATGCTCCACAAGGACGTGGACCTGCCCGACCACACCATCCAGCACTGCGACCCGGCACGGCCCATGACCTACTGCAACGTGACCGGCGCGCGCCGGCGCTGGGAGATCATGGTGCTGCCCGATGACGACCGCGAGGCGCTGCTCGCGCCCGCGACGCTGTGGGGCCTGGTCCGCCGCTGGATCACGCCGGCCGATGCGACGCTCGAGCGCGCCGCCATATACACCTTCCACTCGGTCATTGCCGAGGGCTGGCGCCGCGGGCGCCTGCTGCTGGGCGGCGACGCCTGCCACCAGACACCGCCCTTCCTGGGCCAGGGCATGTGCGCCGGCATCCGCGATGCGGCCAACCTGGCTTGGAAGCTCGAGGCCGTGCTGCGCGGCCGCGCGCCGGAGGCCCTGCTCGACACCTACGAGAGCGAACGCGCTCCGCACGTGCGCTCGTTGATCGAACTCGCAGTGCGGCTGGGCAACATCATCCAGACCACCGACCCCCAAGCCGCGGCCGAGCGCGACGCGAAGTTCCGCGCCGGCGAGCCCCAGGTCTTCGAGTTGCCGCCCCAGGCCTTGGGCGCCGGCGCCTTCGACCTTCGCCAGGGCGCGCCGGCCGGCCGCCCGTTCCCGCAGCCGCGGCTGGCCGATGGCCGCCTGCTCGACGAGCTGCTGGGCCGGCGCATCGCCGTGATCGGGCGCAACGGTTCGATCGCGGGCGTCTCGCGCGCCAGCGCCGAGCGCTGGCAGCGCGCCGGTGCCCTCGTGATCGACCAGCCCGATCCCTGCCTCGCGCAGTGGCTGGACGCGCAAGGAGCCGACGCCGTGGTGCTGCGTCCCGACCGATATATCGTCGGGGTCGCGCGCACGCCCGGCGAGCTGGATGCCCTCACCCAACTGCTGCCGGTCGCGCCATGACTGCAAGACCGACCGCAAGGACCCCGCGTGAGCGAAGAAAAATCCAACTCCAGCCTCGAACGCATGCTCGGCGTGCTCGATCTCTTCGACGACCAGCGCCTCGCGCGCACGGCGGAGGACATCGCGGCCGCACTGGAGGTCTCGCTGCCCACCGGCTACCGCTACGTGCGCACGCTGCTGGAGGCCGGCCTGCTGCAGCGGGTCGAGAACTCGCACTACACGCTGGGGCCGCGAATCATCCTGCTGGACCACTACATCCGCCGTGCCGACCCGGTGCTGCGCGAAGGCATCCCGGTCATGCGCGAGCTGGTACAGCAGACCGGCTTCGATTGCGTGAGCTCCGGCCTCTTCGGCACGCAGGTGCTCGACACCCACCGCGAGATGGGCAGCATGCCCGCCACCCTGGCCTATGGCCGAGGCCGCCCCCGGCCGCTGTTCCAGGGCGCTGCCCCCAAGGTCCTGCTCGCCTGCTTCACGCCGACGCAGTTGCGCAAGGTCTTCGAGGCCCGTCGCGAAGAGGCGGTGCGCTGCGGACTGCCGGGCGAGTGGAGCGACTTCCGCAAGTACTACGCAGCGATCCGGCGCGCCGGGCACTACCTGTCGATGGGCGAGCTCGAGCCGCAGCTCGCCGCGGTAGCCGCGCCGATCCTCAAGGGCGACGGCAGCGCCTGGGGCGCGCTGTCGCTGGTGCTGGAGACCTCGCGCCTGTCGATCGTCGACACGCGCAAGCTGGTCCATCTCGTGAGCGAAGGCGCCGGGCGCATCTCGGCCCGACTGGCCTGAACGCTTCCTTCCTTTTGTTGTTGTTCTTCTTTCCATCGACTCCGGAAACCACTTCACCATGAAACTCATCAGCTACCGCTACCAGGACCAGGACAGCTACGGCGCCGTGCAGGGCGAGCGCGTCATCGACCTGCGCGCCGTGTTCGGCACGCGTGCGGCCGACCTCAAGGCACTGATCGCGGCCGAGCTGCTGGCCGAGGCGGCGCAGGCCGTGAGCGAGGCCAAGGCATCGCTTTTGCTGGCCGACGTGCAAAGGCTGCCCGTGATCCCCAACCCCGGCAAGATCGTCTGCGTCGGCCTCAACTACGGCGAGCACGTGCGCGAGACGGGCCGCACCATCACCGAGCAGCCCACGCTCTTCCTGCGCGTGGCCGAGTCGCAACTGGCGCACGGCGAGGACATCGTGCTGCCGCCCGAATCGAGCAAGCTGGACTACGAGGGCGAGATTGCGATCGTCATCGGCCGCGGCGGCCGCCGGATTCCCGAGGCCGAGGCCTGGCAGCATATCGCCGGCTATGCCTGCTACAACGACGCGACCCTGCGCGACTGGCAGAGCGCCACGCCGCAATGGACCGCCGGCAAGAACTTCTTCCGCACCGGCGGCTTCGGTCCGTGGCTGGTCACGCGCGACGAGATCGCCGACGACCAGGTGATGACGCTGGTCACGCGCCTCAATGGCCAGGAGATGCAGCGCACCACCACCGACAAGCTGATCCACAGCATGCCGCGCCAGATCGCGCACATCTCGGCCTTCACCCCGCTCGCGCCGGGCGACGTCATCGTGACCGGCACCCCCGGCGGCGTCGGCGCCAAGCGTACGCCGCCGGTGTGGATGAAGGCGGGGGATGTGGTGGAGGTGGAAGTCGACGCGGTCGGCGTGCTGCGCAACGGCGTGCGGGCGGAGTAGGCCGATCAGCGATGCCGGCAGCCACGCACACGTATTACGCGTGCGCGGTCTGGTCCTGGCCGCGCGGCCAGGGTCTGCATCCCCCGTTTACCGGCAAACGGTAAACGCCGCCCCCGCCCCTTGACTGCACTTTCCCGCCATGGCGGCGCTCCGCGCTCACGCCGCCATCTGCTGCCGCCTCGCCCCACCCTGCCGCTCCAGCATCCACCCCGGATATTCCGCGGGCAGCGCGCTCACCTTGTCCAGCCGGGCCAGCTCCTCACCGCTCAGCTTCACCGCTGTCGCCGCGAGGTTGTCGTCCAGCTGGTCCACGCGCTTGGCGCCGATGATCACGCTGGTGACCACCGGCTGGTGCAGCAGCCAGGCCAGCGCGACCTGTGCGACCGAGACCTTCTTCGCCTCGGCAATGGCCCGCATCGCGTCGATGGTGTCCCAGGCGCGGTCGAGCTGCACCGGGGGAAAGTCGAAGGTGGTGCGGCGGCTGCCCTGTTCGGCCTGGCCGGCCTGGCTGGTGCGGCCATATTTGCCGCTGAGCAGCCCGCCCGCCAGCGGGCTCCAGACCATCAAGCCGACCTGCTCGCTCTGCAGCATCGGCACCAGCTCGCGCTCCAGGTCGCGGCCGGCGATGGTGTAGTAGGCCTGCAGCGACTCGAAGCGCGCGAGCCCCAGGCGCTCGGAGATGCCCTGCGCCTTCGCGATCTGCCAGGCCGCCCAGTTCGACACACCCACGTAGCGCACCAGGCCCTGCTGCACCAGCGCATCGAGGGCACGCAGGGTCTCCTCGATCGGCGTGGCCGGGTCGAAGCCGTGCACCTGGTACAGGTCGACGTGGTCCAGCTGCAGCCGCTTCAGGCTGGCCTGCACGCTCTCGAGGATGTGATAGCGCGAGAGGCCGCGCGAATTGGGCCCCTTGGTGCCCGTCTCACCCAACACCTTGGTCGCCACCACTACGTTCTCGCGCGGGACCTTCAGGTTCCTGAGCGCCTGGCCGGTCATGATCTCCGAGCGGCCGTCCGCATACACGTTGGCGGTGTCGATGAAGTTGATGCCCGCATCGAGGGCCCGGCCGACGAGCGCATCCACGTCGCCCTGCTGCAGGTTGCCGATCTGGCCCCATATCCCGCTTTCGCCACCGAAGGTCATGGTGCCGAGGCACAGTTCCGAAACGAACAGGCCGGTGCGGCCGAATTTCTTGAATCGCATTGAGAGGCTCCTTCTGCTGAGGCGCGACAGTATCCGCCTGCCGCGGCTTGCGCTGCATGCCGGATCGTGGCGCGAACTTGCCCGATCCTGCAAAGACGCCGAGATCACAGGCCCAACGGTGCGCGCTTCCGGAATTCATCGGCGCAATGCATCGCCGCGCCTACGTGCTTCGTGCAGGAAGCACCGCCATGATCGCGGCACGACTCGTCCTCGGTTGCACTTGCCATGAAGATCGCCACTTTCAACGTCAATGGGATCAAGAGCCGCCTGCCGCGGCTGCTGGAATGGCTGGAAGAATCCAGGCCGGACGTGGCCTGCCTGCAGGAACTGAAATGCCCCGACGAGAGCTTCCCGGCCAACGAGCTGCGCGAGGCCGGCTACGGTGCCGTCTTCCATGGCCAGCGCTCGTGGAACGGGGTCGCGATCCTGGCGCGCGGCAAGGACCCGATCGAGACCGGACGCGGCCTCGAAGGCAACTCCGACGACGACCAGAGCCGCTACATCGAAGCCGTGGTCGACGGCGTCGTCATCGGCTGCCTCTATCTGCCCAACGGCAATCCCTGGCCCGGACCCAAGTTCGACTACAAGCTGGAGTGGTTCGAGCGGCTCTGCGCCCACGCGCGCAGGCTCTTCGGCTGCGGCCTCCCCGTGGTGCTGGCGGGTGACTTCAACGTCGTGCCCACCGATGCCGACATCTACAACCCTGCATCGTGGCAAAAGGATGCATTGCTGCAGCCGGAAAGCCGCGCCGCGTTCGCCCGCCTGCTCGGCCAGGGCTGGACCGATGCGATCCGCGCGCTGCATCCGCACGAGGCGGTCTACACGTATTGGGACTACTGGCGCAATCACTGGCCTCGCAATGCCGGCCTGCGCATCGATCACCTGCTGCTCAACGAGGAAAGCGCGCCGCTGCTCACGGCTGCCGATGTGGACCGGGAGGTGCGCGGCCGTCCCGGCGCCAGCGACCACGCGCCGGCGTGGGTCGAACTCGCGTTTGCCAGCTAGGCGGCCTGCGCAGGAAATCCCGCCCGCGATGGCGGCGCGCATGCTTCAGCGCAGCACGCTCACTGCAGGCACGGTGACAGCACCCACGCGGCAAACCACTGTGTTGCGGCCACCAGGGTGAACAGCAGGCCGACGCCCGCCGCCGCCGCGGCCAGGAACCCCTGGCGTACCGCAGGAGCCGCGGCATCGCTGTCGACCGTCGCTTCCGCCTGCTGCTCGCTCCGCAGGCGACGCCACTCGTGGCCGGCCAGCAGGGTGGCGGCCACGCAGGCGAGCAGCGCCGCGACGTTCACGGCATGCAGCAGCCAGCCGGTCTGCGCCGCGCACGATTGCGGCACCGCCGCGTAGGCCAGGGTCTGGCACAGCAGCACGACGCTGGGAATCAGCAGCAGCGCGGCCCAGACCTTGAATGCGCGCAGGTTCATGGCAAATGCTCCTCAATGCAGGCGCGGCACGCCATAGATGACGGCATAGATCGGCAGCCAGGACAACACGACGAAGTACCAGTACAGCGCGTTCTCGCTCACGTCGGAGAAGCGCTGCCCTTCCATCGGGCCGGTGTGGAGAAGCACGTCCAGCACCGCCGTGTCGTAGGTGTCGGTCAGCAGGTGGACCGTGTGCAGCCCGAGCAGCACCCAGACGATGGAGCCGTAGGCATTGCTGTCCCAACGGACGTGCAGGGCGGCAAACTCGAAGCCGCGAATCACCAGGAAAGCCAGCGCGAACAGCAGGCATGCGAGCAGCCAGCGGCGCGCGCCCACCTGGTCGCAGGCTTCGGCTGCACGCTTGGCCATGTGGTTCGGCCACATGCTGACGACGAGGATGAGCGTGTTGATCGAACCCCACATCAGCATCGGGGGCGGCGCCGAGATGGGCCAGTCGTCGGACTGGCTGCGCAGGTACAGATACGCGCCGATCGCCAGTGCGAACAGGGTGCCTTCGATCGCGATCAGGCCGAAGGTGCCCCACCACATCAGGCTGCGGTGGCCGAAGGCGAAGCTCGGCAGTGCGGAGACATCGAGTTCGCGTCCCATCGATCGAGCACCTTCGGCTGCGCTGCTGTTCGCCTTCGGAGCGGCCGAGTCATTCATGGGCTGCGCTCCAGGCTCAGATGCACCGCCGTTTCCGAGCGGCGGGGCCAGAACCACGCGGTGAGCGCAATGGCGATCGGGATGCTGCCCCACACCACCGCCCAGGGCGTGAAGATCGAGCCGACGAAAAGCACCGTCACGGCCATGGCGCTGACCAGCGGCCAGATGGTCGGATCCGGAAAATTGACGCGCAGGTCCGGCCGCGCGTCGAGCACGGTTGTGGCCAGCAGTTCGCGGGTATCGGCCGCGAGTCCGCTCACATGGGTGAAGGCTGGTTGTCTGCCGTCGACGCCGGCGCCCGGGGCCACCCAGAGCGGCTCACGCCCATGCACCACGGGAATCGCGTGGAAGTTGCAAGGCGGCGGTGGCGACGCGGTCGCCCATTCGAGCGTACCGGCGCCCCATGGATTGTCGCCCGCGATAGCTCCGCGGCGCAGGCTGAGCAGGGCGTTCACGATGAAGAGCAGCACCGACAGCGCGATGACGCACGCGCCCACCGTCGCGACCAGGTTCAGGTCGTCCCAGCCCAGCCCCGCCTGGTACGTGTAGACGCGGCGTGGCATGCCCTTGAGCCCGAGCAGGTGCATCGGAAAGAAGGCGACGTTGAAGCCGACGAAGAAGAGCCAGAAGTTCCAGCGCCCCAGCCGCTCGCTCATGAGCCGGCCCGTGAACTTGGGATACCAGTAGTAGAAGGCGCCGAAGAGCGGGAACACCGCGCCGCCGATCAGCACGTAGTGCAGGTGCGCCACCACGAAGTAGGTGTCGTGCACCTGCAGGTCCAGAGGCACGGAGGCGAGCATGATGCCCGTCATGCCGCCGAGGACCAGGATGAAGAAGAAGCCGAGTACGAACAGCAGCGGCGTCTTGAAGTCGAGCCGGCCGCTCCACAGCGTGGCGATCCAGGAGAAGATCTGCACCGCCGACGGGATCGCGATCACCATGCTGGCCGCGGTGAAGAAGCTCTTGCCGAGCTCCGGCAGGTTGGCCGCGAACATGTGGTGCACCCAAAGGCCGAAAGCCAGGAAGGCAGTGGCCACCAGCGCCAGCACCATCGCCGTGTAGCCGTAGATCGGCCGCCGCGCAAAGGTCGGGATGATGGCCGAGAGAAAGCCCAGTCCCGGCAGGAAGATCAGGTAGACCTCGGGATGGCCGAAGAACCAGAACAGGTGCTGCCAGAGCACGACGTCGCCGCCCTCGGCCGGGTTGTAAAAGTGCGTGCCGACCAGGCGGTCCAGGATCAGCATGGTGCTGGAGAGCATCACCGAAGGCATGGCGAACAGCACCATGAAGGCGGTCACCAGCATGGCCCAGACGAACAGCGGAATGCGGTTCAGCGTCATGCCCGGCGCGCGCAGCTTGAACACGGTGGTGATGATGACGATGGCTTCGAGCAGTGCCGACAGCTCGGTGAAGGTGATCATCTGGGCCCAGAAGTCGGCGCGCTTGCCGGGGGAATAGTCGGGCCCGGCGAGCGGCACGTACGCAAACCAGCCCACGTCCGGCCCGGCGTTGAGGAGGAACGCCGTGTAGAGCATCAGCCCGCCGAACAGGAAGATCCAGTAGGCGAAGGCGTTCAGCCGCGGAAACGCGACGCTGCGCGTGCCGACCATGAGCGGCACGAGGTAGACAGCGACGGCCTGCATCACCGGCACGGCGAACAGGAACATCATGGTCGAGCCGTGCATCGTGAACAGCTGGTTGTAGAGGTCCGGCCCGACCAGGTGCGCATCCGGGCGCGCGAGCTGCAGGCGCATGACGAACGCGAGGAGGCCGCCGGCCACGAAGAAGCCGAAGGTCGTCACCATGAAGCGGCGCGCGACCGACTTGTGGTTGACCGCGGCGAGCCAGCCCAGGAGGCCGGGCGGGTCGCGCCAGGTGTCGTCCAGCGCAGCGGCTTCGCGCGACGCAGGGCCGGCGCCGTCCTTCAGGCGCGAAGCGGGAGCTTGTGCGGGCGGGTTCATGGTGTGTCAGCGCAGGGTCTGCAGGTAGCTCACCAGCGCGTCCATGTCTTCGCGGGACAACGCCGTGGCGGGCATGTTGGTGCCGGGCTTGATCTGCTGCGGATCGGAAATCCATCGCTTCAGGTCTTGCGGCGTGTTGGCGAGCGCACCCGCAGCCAGCGTGCCGCGGCCGGCGACGTGAGTGAGGTTCGGCCCGCGCGTCGCCTGCGCGCTGGTGCCGTCGATGGCATGGCACATCGCGCAGCTCGAATTCATGAACAGGCTGCGGCCGCGCAGCGCTTCGCCGGCAGGCGGATCGCCGGCCGTCCGGCGCTGCGCGTCGGCCCATGCCGCGTAGCGCTCCGGCGGATCGGCCACCACGAAGAAGGCCATCAGCGCATGCTGGAAGCCGCAGAACTCCGCGCATTGGCCGCGATAGACGCCGTCGCGGTCGGCACGGAACTGCAGGGTGCTGGTGCGGCCCGGGATCAGGTCCTTCTTGCCCGAGAGGCTCGGCACCCAGAAGCTGTGGATCACGTCGTCGGCCTTGAGCGTGACGATCACCGGCCGGCCGGTGGGCACGTGGATCTCGTTGGCCGTGATGAAGCTGTCGGCGACCTGCGGCTCGACGTAGCGCACTTCCCACCACCATTGATGGGCCGTGACTTCGAGCCGCAACGCGTCTTCGGTGGACAGCCGCGCCAGCGCGCGGTCGGTAAAGAAGCTGGCGCCGACAAGACCCAGCAGCAGCAGCGTCGACACCGTGACGGCAGCGACCACCGTGCGCCGCTTGCCGGCTTCGGGCCTTTCCAGCGACGACACGTCCGGCGGGCTCTGGGGGCTGGAGCGCGGCGCACGCCAGAGGGCGAACACCAGCGCGGCGAGGATGGCGGCGAACACCAGCGTGCAGACCACCAGCGTCAGCTCCCACAGCGTGCGCACGTGCGCGGCCTGGGGACCGAAGGGGGCAAGCACGTCGTGCACGGCGTTCATCACTTCGCTCCCGGCTTCGGTTGCTCGCGGTCGCGGCCCGCCTCGGGTTCGTTGGCCTGCAGGCTGTCGGCGCGGCCGGGCTCCACGTCCTTCTTCAGCTGGCCGCTCATCGAGCGCACGTAGGCGGTTAGCTGCCAGATCTGGTCTTCGCTCAGGTGCCCGCCGAAGGAGGGCATGCCGTTCGGCCGGCCCTGGACGATGGTGCTGAAGATCTGCGCCGGCTCGCTGCCGTAGCGCCACTGGTCGTCGGTGAGCGCGGGGCCGATGCCCCCGCCGCCCTGCGCATGGCAGCCGTTGCAGTTGTACCAGCGATACAGGCGCTTGCCCTGGGCGACGGCGAAGGCATTCTCCACGTAGCCCTCGCCGTTGCCGGCTGGCAGGCGCACTGCGTCGCCGCGCTCCTGGGCAGGCTGCAGGGGGCTGGTCCGCGGCGCCTCGGCACGCGGGCTCGCCTGGTTGTCGGGCGGCGTTTCGAGCCGGCGCATCTCGCGTTCGCAGCCGCCGAGGGCGAGCGCCGCCAGAAGCGCCACCATCGCGGGACCGGCGATCGGCCGCACGTTCATGGCCGCTCCAGGCCCGGGAAGGGCAGGCGCGGCACCGCATAGGCATCCAGGATGCGGTCGATGTCCGCAGCACGCCGCAGAAGGAAGTCATCGAGCCGCGCCTTCATCGCACGGTCGCCTTTTCGCACGCCCATCGCGATCGAGAACGCGAAGGGCAGGTCCACATCGGACGGGGGCTCCGCCGGCGTGAGTTCCAGCGCCGGCACGGCGCGGGCCGCGAAGTAGCCCGCCTGTGGGCCCCAGACCAGCGCAGCATCGAGCTCGCCTCGCGCCACCGCGTCCACCATGCGCCAGGCCGGCGGCCCGTCGCCATAAAGCGTGAAGCCGACCACGTTGCGCACCGCGCCGTGGCGCGCGAGCGCATAGCCGGGCGGCGTCGCAGCCAGGTCGTTGCCGACCAGCTGCACGCCGACGCGCAATGCCGGCAGGCGATCGTCGTCGAAGGAGCGCAGCGCACGGGCACTGCGCGCCGGGCTCGCGCGCTGCACGAACACGTAGCTCGACCGGTAGTAGGGCCGCGTGGTCAGCACGCGCTCGTCGTCGACCGGCACGCCGATGATCACGTCGCACGCACGGGCGCCCAGCGTCTTGCGCACGAAGCCCCGGCGGTCCGGCAGCCATTCGTACTGCAGCGGCCATTGCAGGTCGTCGGCCAGCAAGCGGGCGATGCGGTTCTCGAAACCGCTCTGGTCCTCGCGGGAGTAAGGCAGGTTGTCCGGCTCGGCACAGACGCGCAACGCGGCCTGGGCCGCCTCCTGCGCATTTGCGGGCGAGCCGCCGCTGAAGCCCACCAGCAGGGCCAGCACCACGGCGCCGGCGCGCGCGAAGCCTGCGACGTCAATCCGGCAGCTTGAAGACATACAGCTTCCCGCCCTTGCGCGTGGCAGCGGCCAGATCCTTCATAGCGTTGGCGAACCCCAGCGCCGCCGTGCCGTCGCGTGCATCGAGGCCGCCCGAGACCACCGCCCCGGCCCAGCCGCCGACGCCCGACAACACGGCCACGTACTGCTTGCCGTCGGGACCGCGGTAGGAAACCGGCTGGCCGATGATTCCCGAGTCGGTCTTGTACTGCCACAGCACCGCGCCGCTCTTCGCATCAACGGCCTTGAACCAGCCTTCCATCGTGCCGAAGAAGACCAGGTCGCCGGCGGTCGCCAACGCGCCGCTCCAGACCGGGAATGGCTCCTGCTTCTGCCAGACCACTTTGCCGGCGATCGGGTCCCAGGCCGTGAACATGCCGCGATGGCCGCCAGGTCCCGGGTACATCTTCACGTCGGCCCCGACGTAGGGCGTTCCCGCGATGTAGCTGACCTGGGAGGTCTGGCTGTCCTGGCAGAGATTCTGGTGCGGGATGTAGAGCAGCCGCGTGCGCGGCGAGTACGCAGAGGGCTGCCAGTCCTTGCCGCCCGGCGAGGTCGGGCAGATCTCGCGCACCGTCTTGCCGACCTTCGGCTCCTTGGAGGGCTCGTAGAGCAGTCGGCCCGTCTTCAGGTCCACACCGGACGAAGTCGTGACCTTGACGAAGGCATTGGCCGAGAGCACCTCGCCGCTCGTGCGGTCGATCACGTAGACGTGGCCGTTCCGGTCAGGGTGGACCAGCACCTTGCGCGGCTTGCCGCCGATCTCCGCGTCGATCAGGATGTTCTCGTTGACGCCGTCGTAGTCGTGCAGGTCGTGGGGGCTGAACTGGTAGAACCACACCGCCTCACCGGTGTCGAGGCGCCGCGCGAAGACTCCGCTGGTCCAGCGGTTGTCGCCGGGGCGCTGCTCCGGATTCCATGGGCCCGGATTGCCGGTGCCGTAGTAGACGAGGTCGAGCTCAGGGTCGTACGAAATCCAGCCCCACGCATTGCCGCCGCCGATCTTCCAGGCCTCGGGCGGCCAGGAGCTCACGCCGAGGTCCTTGCCGCGGTCCTGCGGATAGAAGGGCTTGAACTGCGCACCGATCAGCACGTCGCGATCGGGCCCGGTGCTCCACGCGCGCCAGGCCGTCTTGCCGGTCGCCGCATCGAGCGCGGTGAGCCAGCCCCGCACGCCGAACTCGCCCCCGCTGTTGCCGACCAGCACCTTGTTCTTCACCACCAGCGGCGCCATCGTCATCGTCTCGCCGAGCCGGATGTCGCCCAGCTTTGCGCGCCACAGCTCGGCGCCGCTCGCCGCATCGACGGCGATGGTCTGGTTGTCGAGCGTGTTGAAGAACACCCGGCCGTCGGCGTATGCGGCGCCACGGTTGACCACGTCGCAGCACGCGACACCCTGCGCGCCTGCCTCGGGCTTGGGCTCGAACTTCCACTTGAGCGGCGCACCGGGCTTGGTGAGGTCGAGCGCGAAGAGGACGTTGGGATAGGGCCCCACGATGTACATCGTGCCGCCGACCACCAGTGGCGCCGCTTCGTGGCCGCGCATGGCGCCCGTCTCGAACGTGAAGGCCGGCTGCAGCCTGGCGACGTTGGCCCCCGTGATCTGGTCCAGCGAACTGAAGCGCATGCTGGCAAGGTCGCCGGCAGGCAGGGTCCACTGGCCGTCCTGCGAAAGCGCGAGCGCGCCCGGCAGCAGGCTGCTCAGCAGGAGCAGCAGCAGGCGGGTCCAACGGGCGCTTCGCTTCTTTGCGTGTTGTTCGTCGCTTCGCATCAACCGTGACTCCGAAAACCGGGGAGCATCAACAAGGTAGCAAGCCGAGACGCCGCGCCTGTAGGCGGCTTGGCGATTTGCGTATCCGGCTGATACCTTCATCTTTCATCCTCATCCCGGCAACCGGCGTGCCTGCATTGTCAGGAGGCAGGAACATCCAAGCGGCACGCTGACAGCTTGTTTGGAGAAAATGAAACCTCGCGCAGGCTTGCGCGCGACCCTTCTCACATCTGCATGTCAGCCACGACGACGTCTTCTCCTCCACCGGCATTCGCGCGGCGCGCCGCGCGCCCGTCGCGGGGCCACTTCCGCGCCGCCGCATGAAAGGCCAGCTCGTCTACGTCATGGGCCCGTCTGGCGCCGGCAAGGACAGCCTGATCGCCTGGCTCAAGGACCATCTGCCGCCGCACCTGCCCCTGCACCTGGCGCGCCGCACCATCACGCGGCCGGTCCGCGACGGCGACGAGCAGCACCACAGCGTGAGCGAGCAGGCCTTCGGGTTGCTGCACCAGGCGCAGGCCTTTGCGCTGGACTGGCAGGCCAACGGGCTGCGCTACGGCGTACTGCACGACGAGCTCGCGCCGCTGCATCGCGGCGACTGGGTGCTCGTCAACGGATCGCGCGCCTACCTGCCGCAGGCTGCCGCGAGGTTTCCGCAACTGACGGCGGTGCACGTCACGGCCAGCCTCGACGTGCTGCGGCAGCGCCTGCTGGCACGGGGGCGCGAGGCGCCCGAGAGAGTCGAGGCCCGCGTGCAGCGCGCGCTGGCGTTCCTGCCGCCGCCCTACGCCATCGAGGTTCGCAACGATGGCCCCATCGCCGAGGCCGGCGCGCAGTTGCTGCAGGCCCTGGAGCGGCTGCGTCGCTAGAGGCACGGCGCTTTGCCGGGGAGCCGATGCTCAGCAGCGCAGCGCGCTCTGACGCCGCGCTCCAGGTAGGCCATTGGTGATATGGAGAGCGCCGTGTTTTGGGCGTACAACCTCCCGCGCCCAAGGGGCCTGAGCGTCTACCGGTGGGTATGTTCAGTTTTTCGGTGATCGGCTTTGGCCCTGGTATCACCGCCCGTGGCGGGGCAAAGGAATGACCATGGACAAGCCTCTCGGCAAGGCCGTGCTCTGCGCCGGCGCAGCAGTGGCAGCGCTGGTGACGATAAGTTCTGCATGGGCCCACGAACCGGGCCGGATGACTGGCGGCGGCAGCTTTTTCTGCCCCTACTACGGTGGGTTCCAAAGAGTGACCCACGGATTCGAGTTGCACTGCGGAACGGGAGGCGCATTCGAAGGTGCCGACCCGGCCGAGCCCAACAACCTCGAGATCAACTTCTCCGGGGGCGACAACTTCCACCTGACCACTTTGACGAAAGGCCTGTGCAGCGACGACGCGGCCATCGACCAGAAACCTCCGGTCGCGCCCTTCGACACCTTCGTGGGCGAAGGCACCGGGACCTTCAATGGCCAGCCCGCGACGATCTCGTTCACCTTCGTCGATGCGGGCGAGCCGGGCACGGCGGACACTGCCAGCGTCGTCATCACCTCCGGGTCGACCGTGCTCAGTTGCGAGGCTTCCCCGTTGACCTTCGGCAATCACCAGGCGCACAGGCTGACGGGCAGCAATCAGTAACGGGCCGCGCCTCCCAGGAGCTCCATCGTGGCCAGTGGGACGAGCATGCATCGAGCGCGCCGGACATCGGCAGCGCTGTGCCTGGCAGCGCTTGCGCTGGCCCCGGCCGGAGCTTTGCTGGCGGCGGACACCGGCAAGACGCCCTTCATCGAGCTTGGCACGGGCCAGCAGCCCGGCCGTGTCGATGCCGAAGGCGCCGCGCCGGACACCGCCAGCCTGGGCGGCGCGCTCTACAACCCGTTCAGTCCGACCTTCGAGACGGCTGCGTCGACAGCCCGCGTCGCTTCGCAGGCGCCGCAGCAAAGAGGCGGCGGACGCCCCGGACTGGTCACGACGGCCGTCGCGGCGCTCATCGCCGCGGGCTGCCTGGGTGTTCTCGTCCGCTTGCTGGTGGCGGGCTAGTGGCCGCCGGACGGTGTAGCAGCACTGCGCACGGGCCAGGCCCGTGTTTTACCTCTCGCGTTCGAGGCGTTGTCCTATAGGGCTGCAGCGCCCGTCGCACGACGCTGCTTGCACTTGATCAAGGAGCGCACCATGAATCAATCCACGGCATTCATCCACCTGGTGCGACGCGGTCGCACCCACTGAGAAAGATCGACATGGGACTCCTGACCCAAATCCTCGGCGGCCTGGCCGGCAATGCACTCGGTGGCCGCGACCCCCGGCGCGGCGGCGGCATGAGCCCGGTGCTGATGGCGCTCCTGCCCGTCGTGCTCGGCATGCTGAACCAGCGACGCCAGCAGGGCGGCGGCGCAGGCCATGGCGGCATGGGCGGCCTGGGTGACCTGCTCAGCCAGCTCACGCACAAGGGCTACGGCCGGCAGGCCGACTCCTGGGTGGGCACCGGCGCAAACGAAGCGCTGCCGCCGAACGCCATCGACGAAGTGCTGGGCCAGGACCAGCTTCACCAGATCGCGCAGCAGGCCGGCATCGGCGACGACGAGGCACGCAGTGGGCTGTCCGAACTGCTCCCCGAAGTGGTCGACCATTTCACGCCCGAAGGCAGCCTGCCCGCGGGCGAGCAGCTCTCGGCGAGCGTGGACGACTATCTGCGGCGGCTCTCCTGAGGGCTGGCCGCGGCGGAGGCGAGTCGTGAGCCTCCTGAGCGATGCCTGGGCACGCGCGCGGCAGGCCGCGATGGCTGCGCCCGGCCTGGGTGTCATCCTGCAGGCGGTGCGCAACTACGTCGTTCACCAGAGCGCCAACCAGGCGGGCAGCATGGCGTTCTCGTGGGTGCTGGCGATGTTCCCGCTGCTGATCCTGGTGTCGGCCGCCGCGGCCTTCGTCGGGCAGCCGGGCGAGGCGGCGGCCTTGGCCCAGCGCGTCATGGGCTATGCGCCAGCGATGGTGCGCGGCGCGGTGGAACCGGTGATCGACCAGGTGCTGGCCCAACGCAACCAGACCATGCTCACCATCGGCGTGCTGGCGACGCTGTGGACGGCGTCGTCGGGCATGCAGTCGGTCCGCACGGCGCTGAACCGCTCGTACGGCATCGAACGCGGCCTCTCGTTCTGGAAAGCGCGCCTGAAGGTCACGGTGTTCACCTGCATCGTGGGGCTCGGCGTCCTGCTTGCCTTCAGCTCGGTGATCGTGATGCCGTACGTGTGGAAGGCCATAGAGGCCAGCGGCGGGGGCGGCCGGGACGCCCTGTGGATGCACCTCAGCGTGCGCTACGGCCTGGCCTACTTGACGCTGGCGGCGCTGTACGCGCTCCTGTACGGCTGGCTGCCCGACATTCCCCAGCGGCTGTACACCGTGCTGCCCGGCGCCCTCGTGGGCGCCGCGTTGTGGGTGACGGCTGCCGCCACGCTGTCCTACACGCTGCGCACCGCCGGAAAACTGGCGCTGCTGTACGGCAGCTTCGCGGGCGTGGTCGCGACGCTGGTGTTCATGTACATCAGCGCCAGCACGTTGATCTTCGGTGCCGAAATCAACGGCGTGCTGCGCGAGAAGGCCGGGGTCAATCGAGCTGGATCTTCGCCTTCTTGATCACATCGCCCCACAGCGCCGAATCGGACTCGATCATCTTCTGGAACACCGCCGGACTGCCGCCGATGGGCTGCGCGCCGAGCGCTGCCAGGCGCGTCTTGAAGTCGGATTCCTGCATCACCTCGTTGAGGCTGGCGTTGAGCTTCTGCACGATGGCATCGGGCGTGCCGCTGCGCGCCACGATGCCGAACCACGAGTAGAGCTCGAAGCCCTTCACGCCCTGCTCGTCGAGCGTCGGCACGTCGGGGAACTGCGGCGAGCGCTCCAGGCTGGTCACGCCCAGCGAGCGCAGCTTGCCTGATTTCAGCATCGACTGGGCGGAGAACTCGATGTCGAAGTACACCGGCACCTCGCCGGCCAGCACCGCCGTGAGCGCGGGCGCCGAGCCGCGGTACGGAATGGGCGTCATCGAAACGCCGACCACCTGCTTGAAGCGCTCGGCGCCCAGGTGCGGCATGGTGCCCGCGCCGGAGGAGGCGTAGTTCATCGCCTCGCCCTTCTCCTTGGCCATCCGGATCAGGTCCTGGATGCCCTTGCCCTTGAAGCCGGGCGCCACCACCACCTGGTGCGGGCTCTTGAAGACCCCCGCGACGGCGCGGAACTCGCGCAGCGGATCGAAGGACATGTTGGGGTACAGCCACTTGCCGGTGGACACCACGTTGCTCGCCATCAGCAGGGTGTGGCCGTCGGCCGGCTGTTGCAGCACGGCCTCGCTCCCCACGATGGCGCCGGCGCCCGGCTTGTTCTCGACCACGACCGGCTGGCCGAGCTTCTGGCCGAGCCCGGTGGCGATGGCGCGCGCGGTGGTGTCGGACGGGCCGCCCGCCGGAAAAGGCACCACCAGCCGGATCGGCTTGGAGGGAAAGCCCTGCGCCAGGCCCGCGCACGGCAAGGCCAGCGCGGCGGCGGTGATCAGGAGAGAGCGTCGCAAAGTGAACATGAGGGGTCCTGCAAATCCTAGGGTTCGTGTGAAGGCGTTCGTGGCGGGCACCGGCCGCATCAGGCGGGCAGCGCCTCGATCGGCGCCTCGCGTTCGGCCAGCTGCACCGCGGCGTCGCTGGACACCAGCGCGTTCTGCTCGACCAGCACGCGGCGGACCTCGCCGGCCGCCGGCTCCGTGCCCGCAGGCGCGGCGGCGGCGAGCGCCGCGTATACCCCGGCCGCATGGCCGAGGCACATGGCCGTACCCATGTGCCGCGCCCCGCCGTTGGCCTCGCGCGTGGCCGAGATGGCGCGCCCGGTCACCACCAGGCCGGCGATCTCTTGCGGCAGCAGGCACGCCAGCGGAATCTCGAAAGGCGCCGGTGGCATCCACAGCGCGATGCCGGTGCCGCCCGCCTCGTGCAGGTCCATCGGGCCCGCGCCCAGCGCCACTGCATCGGCAAAGCGGACACCGCCGACGATGTCGCTCTCCGTCAGCGTGTGGCGCCCGACGATGCGACGCGTTTCCCGCACGCCCACGCGCTCGGCGATGCCGGCCAGCACCGAGGCTTCGAAGCCGGGCACGCGCTCGCGCAGGAAGTCGACGACCGACTTGACCTGCTGGCGCCCGTTCTGCTCGGCGCGCGTGAGGTCGCCTGCATCCAGCGCGTCGATGCCGGGGATGCGGCTCATCAGGCAGATCGCGTCCTTCTCGCCGGGCGTGCTGCAGAAGGACAGGCTCTCCCAGAACAGCCGCCCCTGCTGCACGCCCTCGACCGCCAGCGCGCGCTTGTCCTCGCGCGGCATGGCGCGGAAGGCCTTCACGTCGACGTTGGACATGCGGAACACCAGCGTGCAGGGCTGGCGGTGGTGCCGCAGCTCGGGCTCGGCGCCCGCGAAGGGCACGCCGGACGCCGCTGCGATGGCGGCATCGCCGCTGGCATCGACCACCATCGCCGCGCGCAGCGCACTGCGCCCGGAGGCGTTCTCGATCACCACGCCCTCGACCCGGCGTTCGCCGAGCAGCGGCCGCACGACCTGCGAATGCAGGTAGACGTCGACCCCCGCTTCTTGCGTGATCTCGTCCGCCGCGATCTTCAGCACTTCGGGATTGAAGGGAAAGTTGGTGATGGTCACCGGGCTGCTGCTCGCCTCGGCCAGCGTGTAGCGCCGAAAGCCCGTGCTGCCCCCGAGTGCACGCACGCGATCGGTGAGCTCGAAGCCGATGCCGCCGACCACGCGCACGGGCCCGTTGAAGAAGCCGATCCACTGCGCGACCATGCCCGCCGTGCCGGTACCGCCCAGGCAGCCCGAGCGCTCGACGACGGCCGTGCGTGCGCCGCTGCGTGCCGCAGCCACCGCCGCGACGAGCCCCGAAGCCCCGCCGCCCACGACGACGACGTCGTAGCGCGAGAGAACGGGCGTGGAAAGACTTTCATTGATGAATTCGTTGCCTGGCATGAGGTCTCCGGAGTGGTGCAGCGCGGCGCCCATGAGGGGCGCGCAGCTGAATGCAGAAAGTTTCCGTATAGAAACTGTTTCCATTATAGTTGCCGTCGAGAATTCCCCCGTCAAAGCCCCTTTCGCCATGCAGACCACCGCCCCCGTCAAGTCCGCCGAGCGCACGCTCGACCTGCTCGAATTCATCGGCCGCAACGGCAATGCCGCGTCGCAGTCGGACATCGTCGTGGGCCTCGGCGTGCCCAAGGGCAGCCTGAGCAAGCTGCTGGCGACCCTGCGCGAGCGCGAGTACGTGGCCTTCGATGCAGAGGACAAGGTCTATCGGCTCGGCCCCGCCGTCCATGCGCTGGTCGCGCAAGCCCAGGCCGGGGCCGACGTGGCCACGCTCGCGCTGCCGGTGCTGCAGTGGGCGACCGAGATTACCGGCGAGGCCTCGTCGTACACCGCCCTGCGCAACGACGAGATGGAGCGCATGTGCGGCGTCGACAGCGAGCAGCCGCTGAGCTACCGTATGAACAATCACAAGCGCTTTCCGCTGTATTCGTCCTCGGGCGGCAAGGCGGTGCTGGCCGAGATGCCGAAGGCGTTGCGCGACGCCTACCTGGCCCGCGCAAAGCTGCAGAAGCTGACGCCCGCGACCGTCGGCTCGGTTGCCGCGCTGCGCGCCCAGCTCGCCACCATCGCCGCGGAGGGCGTCGCCGTGTCGCGCAACGAGCACACGCAAGGCGTGGTCGCGCTCGCGGTCGCGATCCGCCGCGCCGAGGGCGAGGCGCCGGTGGGCGCCATCACGATCGTGGTGCCCGACGCCCGTTTCAACGACAAGCTCGAGGCGCTGTGCAGGAAGACGCTGAAGACGGCGCGCGCGCGCATCGAGAAGGCCATGCAGATGGCCGGCGTCCAGGAGGGATGAATAGCACGCCGGCCGGCCGTGGAGCGCGGCCCGCATCGTCCTACAGCAACGCGCGCAACGGGCTTGCACCTTCCGCCCCCGGCTGTCGCAAGCTGGGGTTCGGAAAGGAACGGCCATGAACACCAGCAAGCTCCGAACCCTTTGCACCGTGGCGGCGTTCTCCGCCTGCAGCGCGGCCTTCGTCGGCTGCACCACCACGCGGCCCGACGACCACCCCACCACCTCGGCGTCGCGCACGTCGATCGATGCGCAGGTCGACGCCACGCTCTCCAAGCTCTACGACGCCGTGCCCGATTCGCGCGAGCTGATTGCCAGGTCGCGCGGCGTGCTGGTGTTCCCGTCGGTGGTCGGCGCCAGCCTGGGCGTCGGCGCCGAATACGGCCGTGGCGCGCTGCGCGTGGGCAACCGCACGCAGGCCTACTACAGCACCACCGCGGGTTCGGTCGGTCTCCAGGCCGGTGCGCATTCGAGGGCGGTGATCTATGTCTTCACCACCCAGGAGGCGTTGGACAGGTTCCGCAACAGCAAGGGCTGGACGGTCGGGGCCGATGCCTCCGTCGCCGCGGCGACCATCGGCGCGAACGGCAGGATCGACACCAACACGATGCGCCAGCCCGTCGTCGGCTTCGTGCTGACCAACCTGGGCCTGGAGGCGGGTGTATCGATCCAGGGCGCGCGGATCGCCGAGGTCCGGCTCTAGCCCCGCTCGCCCTGACTCGCTAGTCGGCGTCCGCGTCGTCGGGCGATGTTTCTACCGGGCCTTCGAGCTCGTCGTCGACATAGGCCATCAGCGCCTCGTTGCCGGCGTCGTAGGCTTCGCGCCAGTTGTCGAAG
The DNA here is from genome assembly GCF_901827205.1 of Variovorax sp. PBS-H4. Lineage (NCBI taxonomy): Bacteria > Pseudomonadati > Pseudomonadota > Betaproteobacteria > Burkholderiales > Comamonadaceae > Variovorax > Variovorax sp. PBS-H4. The sequence continues at coordinate 6,209,052 of NZ_LR594675.1, forward strand.
GTGTCGTCTCCCGTCTCCAGGTCGAGCCAGACGGCCGGGTCGTCCGTGCTCTCCATGAGGATCCAGATGAAGTTGCCCGGACTCGGCCGGTCGACGAAGACGGCAAGGCGGCGGTATTGGTCGGTCATGCGAACAGGGTAGATGCGAGTGGGCACGAACGCCAGAGGCGAATCGCCTACGGCACGCTGGCAGGCGGGCCGCTCGCGGCCTCAGTGGCGCGCAGGGTCGGGATAAAACGGCCGCAGCCCCGCCGGTGCGGCGAAGGGAGCCCACTCGCCTTCCGACTGCGACAGCCGGTCGGCCACCGCATAGAACACGGCCGGGTGGACGCCCAGGCCGAGGTGGCTCGCCTCGACCTCGATGTTTTCGGTGAAGGGCGTTTCTTCCTGGAAGCTGCTGCGCCACGACACGATGCCGTCGGAGCGGCTGAAGATCGACGTGGCGGGCACCTGCGGCGTCGGCCTCACCCACTTCTGGCGCCTGGGATCGTGGGCCGACCTGCCGCTCAGCAGCTCGTACACCTTGGTGGCGCGCGTGGCCTTCGGGCTGCCGTGCAGGGGGCTGCCCAGCGTAACGACGCCACGCACCGACTCGGGGGCCTTGGAGGCCAGCATTCGCGCGAACACGCCGCCGAGGCTCCAGCCCACCAGGCTCACCTTGGTGCCCGAGGTGTCGTGCAGGCGGCGAACCAGGTCGAGCAGGCCCTTTTCCACGCCCGGCCGAGGGCCGCAGTTGGTGCCCAGGCCCCAGCCTTCGACCGTGTAGCCGCGCGTCTCCAGGAACTTCCGGAGCATCTCCGTCGAACCGTCGCTTGCGCCCAGGCCGGGCAGCACGATCACCGTGTGGCCGTCACCGCGAGGCGCGAACTGGAGCAGCGGCCAGAGCGCGAGCGTTGCGCCGGCTTCCCATATTGCCCGGCCCTCGGCCAGCAGCAGGAACTTGGACGGCGGATGGGCCGCGGCGGCTGTCATTGGCATGTGGGTTCTCCCGTGTTCTGTAGCAAGCGCACAAGTTAGGGCGTACCGGGCGAAGCTTCCGCTGGGACAGGAGCCATGCACTGCGTAGGCCAACCTGCCATCCTCGCTGCGTCATGTCTTTTGACATGGAGTGCGCCTTCGATGGCGATCGGAGTCTTGATCGTCCTACTCGCGAGCGGTGCCGGTCGCCTGTTTGATGGATCGCACCATGCACTCCATTGTTCAGACCGCCCTGCGGAGCTTGCAAGGCCTGGCGTATGCCAAGGCGGTCGAGCAGTGCCGGCGGGTGGCCTGGTTGTCGCGCAGCCACGCGGGAGCGGCCCGGCTCGAGGAGCGCGCGCGCAGCGTGGCCGCGTGGGAGAACAACATCTCGATGCTGCGGCTGGCCATGACCACGGAAGAACGCGTGGAGCTCAGGATCAAGCGCGCCATCTACCTGCGCATGCTGCTGGAGAGTGCTCCCGTGCGGCTGCAACCCTGGGTCGATGAGGATGACCTGGCGAGCATGCCCGCCTCGCATCTCTTTGAGTGGGTGGCGTACGACCTGGAACGGCTGGAGCTGGAGGAGATCGAGGGGACGTTCACGCCGGGGGAAGAGGTGCTGTATGTGAGGGAGGCGTTGGCGTACCGGGGGTTTGAGTAGGCGGGCTCTACGTTTTTCGTAAAGCGAACATGAAGGCCTTCGTTCAACATCGAGGGGATGGACGGCCGCTACTCGTACAGCATTACCCGATACGTGCATGACATTGAAACTGGGGAGTTCATCAACGTTGGGGTTGTTGTGGCTTTGTGCGAAGAGCCTTGTGTGGCGGCGAAGTTCACGATGGACCACCGGCGCGTCAAAGGGGCTTTTCCGGGACTGGACGTTGAAGTCTTTCTGATGCGGATGCTGCGCTTGCAGGCGTGCTTCGATGCCGTTGATGCCGCACGGTGCTCCGAGGTGCGCGCCCGCGAAGGTCTGCCTATCGAGGCGCTGATTCGTTCGGTGCTGCCGGTGGAAGACAGCGCGCTCCACTGGTCTCCTGCCGTTTCAGGCGTCTGCGGGTCTCTGCCTGTGTTGCTCGAGGCAGTCTATCGACGCTTTATTGCTCGACATGAATTGATGCGCAGGCGTTGAGCGCCTCGGTATGTTGGCAGGCACGGGTAGTGCAAGCACCGGCTTAGAAGGATCGGTGGAGCAAGCGATCTCAGGACTTGCACTACCGGTTTGCAGCGACAGCGGACATACGGCCGCTCACCATCAAACGCCCGGTCGCCTGCGCTATCCGGACACTCATACTCCAGTTGCAGAGCGAAGCGAATGTCGCACTCGCCGGTGCAGCGATGAGATGCGAGAACTTGCAGCGCTATGCAACCCGCCGGCCCTGCTGCCGCGGCACAGCGGTAGCCTCATCGGTCGCGTCGACCAAGCACTTCAAGAACTTGATCGCCTTCTCCAGATCCTCTTTCTTGATGAGATGGGGCTGCGGAACTCCGCTGCTCAGTACCTTCGAGCGATGGACCGCGTCCCCCCGCTTCTTGATCAACACGTCGAGTTCCATCCGCACGCGGTCGCAGTCGTAGTTGTTCCAGCTCCAACCGTCATAGACATCGATGCCGAGGAAGTCCAGGAACAGCTTGCGGGTCTTTTCCGAGTTGGGGTTGTTGAACTGCTTGAGGGTAAGCTTGAGCTGCTTGAGCATAAACTGGTGCTCGAAACTCGCGTGGTTCGAGCCCAGCCACAGATCCACCGCCTCCTCCACGCGATCCTCGACATAAGTCTCCCACGCCGTGCAGGCCATGATGAGACCTGCTCGCTTTAGCACCTCAGCATTGGGCGGCGGCGGTCTGGTATTGATCGCATTGAAGTGTTCAAGGAGCTCGATGGCATCCATGATCGAACTTTCGAAGGTCTCTCTAGCGGTGGGCATCGGAGCGGTGGCTGGGTAAATCGATGGACGATCAAGGCGCGATCGAATCTGGCAGCACTGGCGCTCGGCCCGAGATTAACTCGACGGCCTCCCGCGGAATGACCCGAGCACGCTTGAGCTGCGCGTCGAAGATAGCGATATACGAGGGCGAGCCGTCCAGCACAAACCCTGAGGCGAATGCCTGGCCGTCCTTCTTCAACTCAACGCACATGTACTTCGATTTCTCGCAGCCCTTGGTGAACTCCACTGCCTCGCGCTCGGCATGTGCCCTGCCGCTGGCGGCGCCCACCGCGTCGGGAACGATCATCACCGCCGTCCAGGCGACGAGCATGACCGGAGTGATCACAGCGACCAGCAATGTGCCCGCCAAGTACCGCGCGAGGCGCCGCACCCAGGCTGCGCGCCCAGCCAGCCACGTCTCCACTGCACCGGAACCGGCATCCCACGGGGACAACAGGATGAAAAGATAGAGCGCCACTCCGACCGCGGCAGCGGCCCACAACCCGAAGTTGGCAAGTATCCCGACGAAGGCGAGGGCCGACTGATTCACCAGCCCGTAGTAGCCGTTGATCAACACCAGATCGGTGGACCTAGGGAAGACGCCTGCATCGATGCCCCAGTACTGCAGATACGACCGGTGTGAGGCCACGCCGATGACGTGAAGGGTGACGGTGCCCACCGCAACGAGCGCGGTCAACAAGCTCAGCACGCCGGGCCAGTTCGGACGAGTGAGACGGGGCTGCGATTCAGGTTCCTCTCGGATCATCAACGAAATTTTGCCGCGCCGCCTCCCGCGAACGGCGGCGGTTTCGTCTCCTGTGCAACGGATCGTGAACAAATCCGCAGGACAGGTCTGTTTCTCGCATTGCGTCGTACATTTTGGGGAGGCATCGATTGTGGGAAGCTTGGTGCCTGACCAAAATGGCCCGACCGTTTTGCAAACGGGACCAACAACAATGAGGAGAAGGAATTGGACTTCATCGACCAAGTCAGATCGCTCGCGTCAAGAGTCGCGGTCGCCAAAGACCTTTTGCAGACGGAAGAGGCCACCAAAAACGCCATGGTGATGCCGTTCATCCAGCTGCTCGGCTACAACGTGTTCGACCCCCTCGAGGTGACGCCTGAACTCATCGCTGATGTGGGAACTAAGAAGGGCGAGAAGGTCGACTACGCCATCCTCAAGGACGGCAAGCCCATCATGCTGTTCGAATGTAAGAAAAGCGGCGGCGACCTTAACATCAACCACGCAGGCCAGCTCTTCAGATACTTCCACGTGACCGAAGCCCGGTTCGGCGTGCTGACCAACGGCCTCACGTACAAGTTCTTCACCGACCTGGAGAAGCCGAACAAGATGGACGAGAAGCCGTTCTTCGAGTTCAACATCCTCGACTTCCGCGAGCAGGAGATCGACGAGCTTAAGAAGTTTGCGAAAGCTGCCTTCGACATCGAGACCATCCTGACGACGGCTAACCACCTGAAGTACACGCGCGCGATCCAGCACACGCTGAACGAATGGATGACCAACCCGCCCGAGGATTTCGTCCGCCTGGTGTCGGCGGAGTTCTTGGTCGGTAAACACTTCAAGGCAGCCTTGAAGGACCAGTTCACCGCTGTGACGAAGCGTGCCTTTCAGCAGCTCATCGGCGACAAGATCAATGAGCGGCTCAAGGGCGCGATGACGCCGGAGACGCCGCTCTCGCCGGTCGCCATCGTTGCAGACGTTGCGGATGCAGAGGCGGGCGCAGCTTCTCAAGAGGCATTCGCCCCATCAGCCGTCGAGCTCGAGGCCTATCAAATCATTCGCGCGATCCTTCGGCCTGTGGTCAAGCCAGGTCGGATCTTCATCCGCGACGCTGCGAGTTATTGCGCCATCCTCTTCGACGACAACAACCGCAGGCCGATCTGCCGGCTACGGTTCAACAACGAGGCCAAGCTAGTTGTCGGGCTATTCAACGAAAGCAAGGAAGAAGAGCGCATCGCGATCTCGACCGTCGACCAGCTGTTCGATTTCGGGGAGCGTCTGACTGCCTGTGTGAACGGATATTTGAACGTGACCGTAGACAAATCCGTTGCGCCGTTGACAACCTAGGTGCTGAGCGAGCACGTGCGAAGATCCTCTAGGCGCAACGTCGTTATCCGCGCCCCATCTTCCGAGTTCTTCACTTGCCAGCGCTGCTTGAACGAAGCCGGCGCTTGCGGCGGACCGATCTCAATCCTCGGCATCGACCGCCTTCCGTCAGTTCGGCAGCGTCTCCTGCCGATCAGCGACAGCGAGGCCGACAGCTATCAACACCAGGCAGTCCCGAGGTGACCAGAGGAGCCCTTCAACTGGATCGCCTGCAGGAGCCTCTTCACACTTGAGTCGCGCAGAATATCGTTACGAACAAGATTACATAGGAGCCGCTTGAACACTTTCCACAACCCTGACCGCTTCATGTCGGACCTCAGACAGATCCTGTCCCAAGGGCGGAAGCGCATCGGTCTGCTGGTCGGCGCAGGAGCACCGATGTCGCTTCGTGTGAATGATGCTGGTACGTTGGTGTTCAAAGGCGGGCACTCGTTGATGCCTGGCGTAGAGGCTTTGACAACCCAAGCAATTGAAACTTTGGTCGGGCAACAAAAAGCCGCTGCCCAGGCGATTCGCGCGGAACTTGGTGCTGCCGCGAACATCGAGTCGATCCTTACCCGCATTCGACTCTTGCAACAGGCGCTGGGTCCTGCACAAGTGCACGGGCTTGACTCCGAAGGCTACAAGGCGCTCGGCGCGGAGGTGTGCAAGAAGATTGGAGAAGTGGTTGGCGCTCCTCTGCCCAAGGAGCGAAATCCCTACACGGAGTTGGTCGCGTGGGTGAGCGGAACGCTTCGGGCGCATGCGGTCGAAATTTTCACAACCAACTACGACCTTCTATTCGAAGAGGCTTTCGAACGATCGCGGGCATCCTACTTCGACGGATTCACGGGGGGACATCTGCCTTTCTTTGATCCGGTGAGCGTCGCCAGCGATGATCTGCCGCCAAGGTGGTCACGACTCTGGAAATTGCACGGCTCCTTGGGCTGGGCTTTGGAGGGCGACTCGGTCGTGCGTGGACGGGGACGGGCAGCCTCGCAACTCGTCTACCCCGATCACCTTAAGTACGAGTTGACCCAGAAGCAGCCCTATTCAGCTTTGTTCGAACGCCTGCGTCAGTTTCTTTTGACGCCTGACAGCATCTTGCTCACGTCTGGGTTCTCGTTTCGCGATGCACATATCTGCGCCGTGCTGGACGAAGCGCTTGCCATGAATGCGAACGCTTCGGTGATGGCCTTCCAGTACATGCCGCTGGCATCTGAGGAGCCTGCCTGCAAGTTGGCATATGAACGTCCCAACCTTTCGGTGTACGCGTCCGACGGTGCCGTGATTGGGGGCGTCAAGGGAATGTGGCGTCCCGGCGATCCTCCGAAGAACTGGGAAGACATTCGAGCCACCTTCTGGGGAGCCAAGTGGCCAGGGGAACAGAATACGTTTCTGCTTGGCGATTTTGCGCTTCTCACTCGCTTCTGCGCCCTTGCCCAGGCGACTGATATGAGTGCCCAAGCCGCACCCGACGCCGCCGTTGCTGCGCTGGGCGGAGGAGCGCCAACGGTCGTTGCAGTCGCCGTAGCGAATGCGGGGGAAACGAAAGCGTGAGCGCCAAGGATCCGACGTTCCTCGGTTTGGTGACCTCTGTTTCAGGTCCAACGGTCACCGTGTCGCTCGCTGAATCTCTAGCGTCAGGCATTGCTCTGATTGAAGGGCATATGTACCGCGTTGCTCAGGTCGGGGGGTTCGTCCGAATTCCTCAGGGATACCAGGATCTCTTCGGCATCGTGAGCGAGGTTGGGGCATCAGCAGACTCAAAGGCAGGTAGCGGCGGACGTTGGATGAGGGTGGAACTCGCTGGAGAGGCGCTGGGGCAGAGCTTCGAACGCGGACTTAGCCAGCTGCCGTCGATCAATGACGCGGTGCACATCGTTACCGAGGCAGACCTTAGGCGCATATATGGGAGCGAGGGCCTTGACCAGATCGCTATAGGCACCCTGTCCAGTTCCGAAAGCATCACCGTCAAGCTGTCGCTGGATGCCCTGGTCACCAGACACTCTGCCATTCTGGGGTCAACCGGCTCGGGAAAATCGACAACCGTCGCAAGCTTGTTGCGTTCCGTAGTCCGTCCAAATCAGGATGGTGGCGCTCCAGCATCTCGAATCCTTCTCCTGGATCTGCACGGCGAGTACACGCATGCGCTGGCCGACTTCGCCCGCGTGTACAGCGCCACACCCCAGCCCGGCGAACGCCCGCTGTTCGTGCCTTATTGGGCACTGCAATCGAGAGACCTTCTGAATTTCGTTGCAGGAGGATTGACCGAGAACCAGGAAATTGCTTTCACAGACAAGATTCAGGACATGAAGGCCGCGGTACTCGCGGCGACCAACTTCCCCGGATTGGACCCTCAATCACTCACCGTTGATAGCCCAGTACCGTTCAGCCTCAAGCAATGCTGGCACGACCTCATCGACTTCGAGATGCGGACTCTCAATGGACCTCAGCGAGACCAGCCGGCGTTGGAACAGGCCGGCGACCCGGCAACTCTGACCCCCCCAAGGTACACCCCGGCGGCGATGGGTGCTGCTGGTCCGTTCCTAAATCAGCAGGCGAAGGGGATTCGACGGCAATTGAATCTGATGCGGTCACGGCTGCTGGATCATCGATTCGACTTCATTTTGCATCCTGGTCCGTGGGAACCCCAGTTGGATGGAACCGTCGAAGCCGACCTAGACAGGCTTCTGGACGACTGGTTGGGGCACGAAAAGCCGGTCACTATTCTTGATTTGTCGGGCGTGCCAAGTTCGGTGTTGACGACTCTCGTCGGCTCCATTTTACGAATCGTCTACGAGGCGCTGTATTGGAGCCGCGAGAAAACCGAAGGGGGAATCCACCGCCCGCTTTTGGTCGTGATGGAAGAGGCGCACAGATACCTTACCGGTGCCAAGGAAGACGGACCGGCGGCAGACATAGTGAAAAGGATCGCCAAGGAGGGGCGGAAGTATGGGATCGGCGCGATGGTGGTTTCCCAACGCCCCGCCGAGGTCGATGAAACGATTCTGTCGCAGTGCGGCACGATCTTTGCGCTGCGCTTGTCAAATCCTGAGGACCGTGCCCGCGTGAAGGGCGCGCTTCCCGACAACTTGGGCGGACTGGTGGACTTGCTGCCTGTGCTGAGAACAGGGGAAGCAATCGTGGCGGGAGAAGCAGCCAGGCTGCCAGTGCGATGCCGTGTAACGCTGCCCCTTCCTGAGCAACGTCCCAAGAGTTCCGACCCCAAGGTGTCCGAAGCCTGGGCCAATAAGAGAGTCGCAGAGGGATACGACCGAGTCGTGGCCTCTTGGCGAGCGCAAAGAACCTTCGCAGTCACGCGAGACCTTAGCATCGTGCGAGTTCCAGTCCAAGATGCACCAGAACCCCAGGGAGGTGAAGTATGAACCGAGAACTGATAGCGTCATCCACAATCATTGCAATCGGCTACGACGAACCGTCACAGACATTGGAGGTGGAGTTCAAGACCGGTGCTGTCTATCAGTACTACAACGTGACGCAGGCGCTCTATGAGCAACTAATGCAGGCGGGCTCAAAGGGGCAATTCTTGGCTTACCAGATCAAGAACGCCTACCCGTACTCTCGCGTCGGATAAGCGCGCTTGGACTGTTTTCGAGGGCTGCGCTTCCGCGCTTCCTGCAAGCTGGGCTCTTGCGCCAGTCGAGAGACAGTCCTCTTCAGGCCGTCGAATCCGACGCGCACTACGTCAGCTCAGAGCGGTATTGCCGTCGCCCGATACGGTCAGTGCGAAAGGCTCCAACCAGTCTGAAGCGGAAGTAGCCCAGACGCACCAGCCTCTGCGCCCCACCCGATTCAGAACGTGACGAAGCGCATTCCAGCGACTTCGCGTGTGACGACTAAAAGTGCCACACCCCGCCATCGGCAAAGACTCACGTCCCCGTCTGACCGTTCGACACTCACACCCCCACAGACCGCGGCAGCAGCGCCGGCACCAGCGCCCGATTCAACCGCTCCCGCCACCACTGCAACGCCCTTCCCTCCGCCCCCGTCTTCCACGCCAGCCAAAACGACTCCGCCGCGCGCGGCTCCTCGGTCGCCAATTCCACCAGCGTCCCGCGCGCCAGCTCACCCCCAATGCACGCCCGCGGCAGATAGCCGTGCCCCAGCCCCTCCATCTGGCAAGCGATCTTCGCCGCCATGCTCGGCACAGTGATGCGCGGCTGCCCCGCGAGCAGTCCCACGGTGCGGTCGGACAGCGTGCGGGCGCTGTCGCCGACCACGATCGCGTTCCAGTGGAGCAGGTCGCCGCGTTGCAGCGGCCTGCCCAGGCGAGTGAGCGGGTGCGTGGGCGCCACGCAGAAGGCGAAGTCGATACTGCCCACGGGTGCGGCCTGGTAGCCGCCGCCGGCAGGACCTTCGCCCGCGGCGATGACGATGTCGGCGCGGCCTTCTCGCAAGGCTTCCCAGGCGCCGGTGAGGGCTTCGCAGCCGATGCGCAGCCGGGTGCCGCAGCGCAAACCTTCGAAGGCGCGGATGTCGCTCGTCAGGGCCTGCGTGGGGATGACCGAATCGTGCACCAGGCACAGCTCCGACTCGTACCCCGTGGCGATCTGCCGCATGCGCGATTCGAGGTCGCCCGCCGCGGTGAGCAGCCAGCGGCCCTCCTTCAGCATCTCGTCGCCGGCAGAGGTGAGCGTGACGCGCGGCCCGCTGCGCTCGAACAGCAGCATGCCCAACTGCTCTTCGAGCTTGCCGACCGCATACGAAATGGTGGATGGCACCTTGTTGAGCCGCAAGGCGGCAGCGGCGAAGGAGCCGTGGCGCGCGATGGCGTCGACGAGTTCGATGGCTTCAAGAGTGAGCTTGAGCATGCGCGTGTCCTGCAGATGAAAGGCAATGTTCGAAAAATTCGATGATGGACGCCGAAAGATTTCGTCGGCGACGGGTCGGGAGCTCGCCATGATTGCGCCCATGCCGAGGGGATCGAAGCCCGAAGCAGATTGTGAATTCGATCGAATTCCAACGGAGGTCGAAGGTCTCAATAATTTGACCTGCTTCTTCCGCCTTCAACGCACGCACTGAACAGAGGAGCTCCCCATGACCGTCAATGTCAAAGCCACCCCCACCCCCGGCGCCAAGCTGCTCAAGCCGGCCGACCACACGCTGGTGATGATCGACTTCCAGTCGCAGATGGCCTTTGCCACGCACTCGATCGACGCGGTGACCCTGCGCAACAACGCGGCGCTGGTGGCGCAGGCGGCCGCAGGCTTCAAGGTGTCGACCATCCTCACGACGGTGGCCGAAAAGAGTTTCTCCGGCCCGATGTTCAGCGAGATCACCGAGGCCTTCCCCGGCCAGGCGATGCTCGACCGCACCTCGATGAACACCTGGGAAGACGCCGCCGTGATCGAGCGCGTGAACGAGATCGGCAAGCCGCGCATCGTGCTGGCGGGCCTGTGGACCAGCGTGTGCATCGTGGGCCCGGCGCTGTCGGCGCTCGACCAGGGCTTCGAGGTGTACGTGATCGCCGACGCCTGCGGCGACGTGTCGACCGAGGCGCACAACCGCGCGATGGATCGCATGGTGCAGGCCGGCGCGCAGCCGATGACCGCGATGCAGTACCTGCTCGAGCTGCAGCGCGACTGGGCCCGCGGCGAGACGTACGACCTCACCACCGGCATCGCGAAGAAGGTGGGCGGCGCCTACGGCCTGGGCGTGACCTACGCCAAGACGATGTTCGGCGCGCACGAAGGCTGAAGACCCGCCCGGAGCGCAGCGCGTGACATCTTCCTCTTCTTCCAACCCCGGCCGCCGCCGCTTTCTCGGCGCGCTCGGCGCCACGCTCGCGGCCCCGGGCCTCGCGCAAACCACCGACTCGATCGAGGCTGCCATGTCCGACACCCAGACGCCCGACCTGATCCTGCACAACGGCCGCATCACGACGCTGGACCGCGCCAACCCGATGGCGAGCGCGGTGGCCATCCGCGACGGCCGCTTCCTCCGCGTGGGCCGCTCGGAAGACGTGCTGCCGCTGGCCGGCCGCGCCACCCGCGTCATCGATCTCCGGGGCCGGCCCGTGCTGCCGGGGCTCATCGACAACCACCTGCACATCATCCGCGGCGGCCTCAACTACAACCTGGAGCTGCGCTGGGACGGCGTGAAGAGCCTGGCCGACGCGATGGCGATGCTCAAGCGCCAGGTGGCGATCACGCCGGCGCCGCAGTGGGTGCGCGTGGTGGGCGGCTTCACCGCGCACCAGTTCGCCGAGAAGCGCCTGCCCACGCTCGAAGAGCTGAACGCGGTGGCGCCGGACACGCCCGTGTTCATCCTCCACCTGTACGACCGCGCGCTGCTCAACGGTGCCGCGCTGCGCGCCGTGGGCTACACCAAGGACACGCCGCAACCGCCCGGCGGCGAGATCACGCGCGATGCCAGCGGCAACCCCACCGGCCTGCTGCTGGCGAAGCCGAATGCGGCCATCCTCTACGCCACGCTCGCCAAGGGGCCGAAGCTGCCGATCGAGTACCAGCTCAACTCCACGCGCCACTTCATGCGCGAGCTCAACCGCCTGGGTGTCACAGGCGCGATCGATGCCGGCGGGGGCTTCCAGAACTACCCGGAGGACTACCAGGTCATCCAGCAGCTCGCCGACGCCGGCCAGCTCACCATCCGCCTGGCCTACAACCTGTTCACGCAGAAGGCCAAGCAGGAGAAGCAGGATTTCCTGAACTGGACGGCGAGCTCGAAGTACAAGCAGGGCGACGACTACTTCCGCCACAACGGCGCGGGCGAGATGCTGGTGTTCTCGGCCGCCGACTTCGAGGACTTCCGCCAGCCGCGGCCCGACATGGCGCCGGAAATGGAAGGCGAACTCGAGGAGGTGGTGCGCATCCTGGCCGAGAACCGCTGGCCCTGGCGCCTGCATGCCACCTACGACGAGACCATCACCCGCGCGCTCGATGTGTTCGAGAAGGTGAACCAGGACATTCCGCTGGCGGGCCTGAACTGGTTCTTCGACCATGCCGAGACCATTTCGGAAAAATCCATCGACCGCATCGCCGCGTTGGGCGGCGGCGTGGCGGTGCAGCACCGCATGGCCTACCAGGGCGAGTACTTCGTCGAGCGCTACGGCGCGGCCGCGGCCGAGGCCACGCCGCCCGTCAAGCGCCTGCTGGAGAAGGGCGTGAAGACCTCCGCCGGCACCGATGCGACCCGCGTCGCCTCGTACAACCCGTGGGTGTCGCTGTCGTGGCTCATCACCGGCAAGACGGTGGGCGGCCTGCAGATCACGCCGCAGCGCAACCTGCTCGACCGTGAAGCGGCGCTGCGCATGTGGACCGAGAAGGTCACCTGGTTCTCCAACGAGGAAGGCAAGAAGGGGCGGATCGCGGCAGGCCAGCTCGCCGACCTGATCGTGCCGGACCGCGACTTCTTCCACTGCCCCGAATCCGAGATTGCGGACACGACTGCGCTGCTGACGATGGTGGGCGGCAAGGTGGTCTATGCGGCGGGCGCCTTTGCGCCGCACGACGAAGGCGCGCCGCCGCCGGCCATGCCCGACTGGTCGCCGGTGCGCCGCTACGGCGGCTATGGCGCGTGGGGCGACCGGGAGGGCGCGCCGCTGCGCAAGGCGATGCGCCAGGCCGCCATGTCCTGCGGCTGCGCCAACAACTGCAATGTGCACGGCCACCAGCACGCGACGGCGTGGAGCAGCACGCTGCCGGTGTCGGACCTCAAGAGCTTCTGGGGCGCGCTCGGCTGCGCGTGCTGGGCGGTATGACCATGCGCTGGACCGCTTCGCCCGTACTTCGCTGGATCGCCTTGCTGCTGCTGTGCGCGGCCTACCTGCAGGGCGGGTTGCAGAAGGCGCTGGACTTCCCGTCGGCCGTCGCCGAGATGAACCACTTCGGCCTCTCGCCCGCCGCCCCGCTGGCGATCGCGGTGATCGTGCTGGAGCTGGGTGCCGCGGCGCTCATCCTCGCCGGGCGCCTGCGCTGGCTGGGCGCGCTGGCGCTTGCGCTGTTCACGCTGATGGCCACCTTCGTGGCGCTGCGCTTCTGGGAGATGCCGCCGGGGCAGGGGCGCTTCATGGCGGCCAACGCCTTCTTCGAACACCTGGGCCTGGTCGGCGGCTTCGTGCTCGTCGCCTGGCACGACTTCCGCGAGCGTGCCCATGTCTGAAACCCGCATCGATGCGAAGCCGGCGACGCCGCCCGGCGCCTTCGCCCCGCTGCGGCAGCGGGTCTTCGCGGTGCTCTGGGTCGCCACCGTGCTGGGCAACATCGGCAGCTTCATGCGCGACGTGGCGAGCGCCTGGCTGGTGACCGACCTGTCGGCCAGCCCGGCGGCGGTGGCGCTGATCCAGACGGCGGCCACGCTGCCGGTCTTCCTGCTGGCGATCCCGGCGGGGGTGCTGTCGGACATCCTCGACCGGCGCCGCTTCCTGGTCTTCGTGCAGCTGGTGCTCGCCGCGGTGAGCGGCACGCTGCTGCTGCTGGCGCAGACCGGCGCGCTGACGGTCGAATACCTGATCGCGCTGACCTTCGTCGGCGGCGTGGGCGCGGCGCTGATGGGGCCGACCTGGCAGGCGATCGTGCCCGAGCTGGTGCCGCGGGCGGACCTCAAGGGCGCGGTCGCACTGAACTCGCTGGGCATCAACATCGCGCGCTCGATCGGGCCGGCCGCGGGCGGGCTGCTCCTGGCGAGCTTCGGCGCGGCCGTCACCTACGGGCTGGACGTGCTGAGCTACGCGTTCGTGATCGCGGCGCTGCTGTGGTGGAAGCGGCCGGCGGCGGTCGACAGCGCGCTGTCGGAAAACTTCTTCGGCGCCTTCCGCGCGGGGCTGCGCTACACCCGCGCCAGCCGCGAGCTGCACGTGGTGCTGCTGCGCGCTGCGGTGTTCTTCCTGTTCGCGAGCTCGGTGTGGGCGCTGCTGCCGCTGGTGGCGCGCCAGATGCTCGCCGGCGGCGCCGACTTCTACGGCGTGCTGCTGGGTGCGGTGGGCGCGGGCGCCATCGGCGGCGCGCTGGTGATGCCGCGGCTGCGCACCCGGCTCGACGCCGACGGCATGCTGCTGCTGGCCGCGCTTCTCACCGCCGCGGTGATGGGCAGCCTGGTTTTCGCGCCACCGAAATGGCTGGCCGTGGCGCTGCTGCTGGTGCTGGGGCTGGGCTGGATCGTGGCGCTGACCACGCTCAACGGCGTGGCGCAGTCGATCTTGCCGAACTGGGTGCGCGGCCGCGGGCTGGCGGTGTACCTCACGGTGTTCAATGGCGCGATGGCCGCGGGCAGCCTGGGCTGGGGCCTGGTGGCCCAGACGATCGGCGTGCCGGGCACGCTCGCGGTGGGCGCGTCGGGGCTGGTGGTGGCGGGCCTGCTGTTCCACCGCGTCAAGCTGCCCAGGGGCGACGCCGACCTGCAGCCTTCCAACCACTGGCCCGAGCCGCTGCTGGCCGAGCCCGTCGCGAACGATCGCGGGCCGGTGATGATCCAGGTCGAATACCGCATCCACAAGGAAGACCACGCGGCTTTCCTCGAGGTGATGAAGCGCCTGTCGCTGGAGCGCCGCCGCGACGGCGCGTATGCCTGGGGCATCCATGTGCACACGGTCGACCCGGAGCGGGTCATCGAGTGGTTCCTCGTCGAATCGTGGGCCGAGCACCTGCGCCAGCACCACCGGGTGTCGCAGGCCGACGCAGACCTGCAGGCCGAAGCGCTGCGCTTTCACACGGGGCCTGCGCAGCCCGAGGTGCATCATTTTCTGGCGCTGTGAGCAAGATCTCGTGCACGAGCGGCGCGATCACACGCCCGATCGAGTCGTGTTGCCTCGAGTCCAGGTGGATACCATCGATATCGCTGCGGCCCGTGACGGCGTTCAGGTCGAAGAAGTGCACCGATTTCGAGATCGCCATCTCCTTCAGTGCGGCGGCAAAGCCCTTGCTGCGTTCGACAGCACCCTCGAACTTCCTCTCGTTGGCACCCTTTGGCTGGATGATCTCTGGCGCAGCGACGACCAGGACCCGAGGGCACGGCATCCCGGGCTCCAAGGGCGCTTGGCGAATGATGTCGACCAACCTGCCCACGCCCAGGGCCGCACCCCATGCCTTGATGTCGGAGGGAGCCTGGAAGTCATTGGTGCCGAGTTGAATGACGACCAACTCGAGCGGCGAATTCATCTCGATGACCTCGCCAAGACCCGCGGCGCCGTTTCGTCCCGGCCGAAACGGGTCGTCCCAAAGCGTCTTTCGTCCCGGGAGGCAGTTTTCCACCACACGGACTTCGCGGGCGCCCGCCTTGTGAAGTTCGGATTCCAGCACTCCTGGCCACCGCTGATGGAAAGCGTATCGCTCGCGGGTGCCAGGAACCATGCCCCAACCCATGCTGTCCCCGTAAACAAGAATCTGCCTCATGGTGTGCTCCTTCTTGCCAGGCTCGTCACCGCCTCGAAAATGGGGATGCGCCTTCCTCATTGCCCGTGAGGTTCGGCATCCAGCAACAGGCTTCCCAGGGCCGCGGAATACACCTTGGATGCCAGGCTGTCCGTGCGACTGGTGAGAATCACCGGCCGGCTTGTTCCCAGGACGACGCCGGCGCAGGAGGCCCCGGCCATGTAGACGAGGGACTTGTAGACCGCATTGCCGGCTTCGAGATTCGGCATCAGAAGAATGTCGGCCTTGCCTGCGACTCGCGATTCGATGCTTTTGGAAGTCGCAGAAGCCATCGATATGGCGTTGTCGAAGGCCAATGGACCATCCACCACCGCATCCCTGATCTGCCCGCGTTCCGCCATCTTGGCGATGGCAGCGGCATCGAGTGTGCTGGGGGCGCCGTGCAGGACCGATTCGGTGAAGGAAAGGACAGCGACGTGCGGCTGCGCGATGCCGAGTGCTCTTGCCAAAAGGACCGCATGCTCAAGAATCTCCACCTTCTCGGCCAAGGCGGGCGCCACGTTCACGACGCAGTCTGAAATGATCAGCGGCGATGGGCGGCCCGGCACCTGCAGCACGAAAGCATGGGACACGCGCCGCGACGTCCGCATGCCGCTGGTGCGGGAAACAACGGCCCGCATCAGTTCATCGGTATGCAGCGACCCCTTCATCAACATGTCGACGTCTCCCGCGCTCGCGAGCCTGCATGCCGCCTGAGCGGCTTCTGCCGCGCCAGGGCCTGTGTCGATGATTTCGGATTGCTGAAGATCGATGCCCTGGCGCGCGCCGAGGTCGAGCAGACGATCCCGGGGGCCGATCCAGCTCACGTCGGCGATCTGCTCCTCGATCAGCCGACAGCCTGTTTCAAGTGCATTTGCGTCACAGGGAAAGACCATGGCGATCTTCCGCCGGCCGCGCTGGCGGGCCGTCGCGAGAACGCCATCGAGGAAGGTGCAGTTTTTGTTGGAGGCGAAGGGAGACGCTGCTTCGAGTTCGGTCATGTGCTGTGCGCGGCTGTCAAGGCTTGCACGCCGTTCAGGCGACGGGTTCATTGGAGGTGGCTGCCAGCCCGACATGCGAATGGCGAATGCGCGTTTTCGTCAGGGCTCCGGCCGCCTCGAGGATCGGATAGGCAATGGAACAGATGTGCGAATTGATCCGCTTCAGGTCGCTGATGAGGTCCAGGTGCAGTGAACTCGTCTCGATGCTCTGGGTCGTCTGCGTCTGAAGCCGGGCCAGATGGTTGACGGCGTAGGCGTGCTCCAGATCTCGAAAGCGGGCCTTCTCTTCGAGCAGCTTCTTCGCGTCGCGTACCTGGCCATCCAGGAATACGCTCATCGCAAGCCTCAGGTTCGCGATCAGTCGCGTGTGCAGGTCCACGATCTCCGCCATGCCGGCATCCGAGAAGCGGTTGGATTTGCGGATCTGCTTGTCCTCGATGTCCTGGACTACATGTTCGATGACATCGCCGACCTGCTCCATGTGAATGGTGAAGGAGACGATGTTCGACCAGCGGCGGCCTTCCTGCTCGGACAAGGCATCCTGGGAAATCTGCGTGAGGTAGAACTTGATGGCCGAATAGAGCTCGTCGACGGTGTCGTCCATCTTGCGCAGTTGCTCGGCCAGCGTGAGGTCGGCGTTGCGCAGCACCGGGAGGATTCCCGCGAGCATGGCCTCCACCACGTCGGCCTGGTGCAAGGCTTCGCGAGCCGCGCAGCTGATCGCGAGAGAGGGGGTTGCCAGGGCGCCGGGGTCAAGGTGCCTCGGGCGAATCTCGCCGACCGGCAAGGAGGGCGTCGGCAAGAGAATCTCGACGACCTTGGCCATCGGGCCCGTCAGTCCGATCAGGAACAGGGCTCGCACGACGTTGAACCCCAGGTGGAATGCGATCACCTGGGCGTGTGCGCTCGCGATGTTCTGTTGCAGCAGGAGCTCGATCTGGGGCAACATGGGCACCGCCACTGCGCATCCGAGCAGCTTGAACAGCAGGCTTCCGAGGGGAAGCCGCAGTCGGACCGCACGCGGCCCCGAGCTGGTGAGCATCGCCAGGATCCCGCTGCCGAGGTTTGCACCCAGGACCAGGCCCAACGCCATCTGCATGGGCAGGACCCCCGATGCCGACAACGTCGCGCTGAGAAGCACGAAGGCAAGGCTGGAATAGGTCGCCATCGTCAGCAGGGCGCCGACGATGATCTCCAGCATCACATCGTCGGGCAAGACCAGCACGAGGCTGCGGAATGTCGAGGAGCCGAGCAGAGGTTGCGTTGCCGTGACGATCAGCTGCAGCCCAAGCGTGATCAGCCCGAACCCGATGAGGACGTGCCCCACGCGGCCGCTCGGTCGCTTTCCAGCGCCGGTGACAAGCACGACGCCCACGAGAACGAGCATGGGCGAGAGCCACGATAGGTCGAAGGAAAAGACGACCGCCATCAGGCTGGTGCCCACCTCCGCGCCGAGCATCACGGCCAGTCCGGTCGGAAGGCCGACCAGGCCATTTCCCACGAACGACGAGATGAGCACCGCGGTGGCCGTGCTCGACTGGACGACGCCCGTCACGGTCATGCCGGCCAGCATCGCCAGGAAGCGGTTCTTCAGGTTGCGGGCAAGCACGCCGCGCAAGTTGGCACCAAAGATTTGAATGACACCGGTGCGCACGATGCTTGTGCCCCACACGAGCAGAGCGATCGCGGCGAGAAGGTTGAGCAGGTGGATCATCGGGGTGGCCCTGCGTGGTGCTGGGCCGGCGAAGCGCAAATGGAAGAAGGGCGCCATTGTGGGTTTGCAGGTGCTTCGCGATCAATCGACCTTTGCTCACAAGCCGAGTGAGTTTTTGTGGAGACCCACCCATGTATGCTTTTTGGACCACCCTCAGTCACTGCCATGCGCGCTCTTCCCCCGCTGAACTCCATCAAGGCCTTCGATGCCGCCGCCCGCCATCTCAGCTTCACGAAGGCGGGTGACGAGCTGTGTGTCACCCATGGCGCGATCAGCCGGCAGATTCAGTTGCTCGAGCAATGGCTCGGCACCGCCTTGTTCCTGCGATTGCCGCGTGGCCTGCAGCTCACGAATGACGGCATGCGGTTTCACACCGAAGTCAATGCCATGTTGAACGGCCTTGCTTCGGTGGCCGACCAGATCCGGCATCCACGAACGACCCGCATCATCCGCGTGCAATCGCTGCCGACGTTCACGATGCGCTGGCTCATTCCCAGATTGCCGAACTTCCAGAGAAGGTATCCAGACATCGAGATCCGGCTGTCGATCGCTGCCGATGCGATGCCGCCGCGTGTCAATGACTTCGAGGTGTTCCTGACCGGCGGCCCGGAAAGCCATCATGGCTTTCGCTCGGGGAGATTCCTCGACGAGCAACGAATCGCCGTCGCGGCACCGGAGTTGTTGCGACGCTCACCGATTCACAAGCCCGACGATCTGAAGCAGCATGTGCTTCTTCACGCCAGCAGCCTGCCGGCGCTGTGGTCCAACTGGTTCTCGGCCGCGGGTAGCCAGACCGTCCAGGGCCGTGGCGAGCTGACCTTCGAGCACCTCTACCTGTCGATTCAAGCGGCCGTCAATGCCGTGGGCGTTGCCATCGGCCCCACGGCGCTGGTGGCAGACGACATCCATGAAGGGCGCCTGCAGTACGTCATGCCCCAGTGCGCGCTGCCTGCCAGAAGCTACTTTTGGTACTCCCCCGAGCGGACCCAGGGTGACGCCGCAGTCGACTCGTTCTGCGCCTGGCTGTTAGACGTCGGCAACACCATGCCTGAGGCTGCGAGCTAGGCGACACGCCGATGGTGCACAGCGCCAAGTTCAGAAAAACTCACAGCCCTGTCCCAACTTAAATCGATTGATACCAAGCAGCTCCGAAAAATAGCATCGCTCGTTCCAAAACCTGAAACCAAGGAGCAAGCATGGCACTGGAGCTTGAGGACATTCGTGCGTTGTTCGACGCATACGGCTCGAGGGCGTACGGCAATGAAGATGTCACCCAACTGGAGCACGCGCTGCAGACAGCTTACCTTGCCGAATCCGAAGCAGCTGATCGGGCGCTGATCGTCGCGGCCTTCCTGCACGACCTGGGGCACCTGATCGGAATGAGCAAACAGGAGGCGGATGGGGCGCCGCGCACGGACGGAGTGTCACCCTTTGGAACGGGCGACGACCTTCATCAGTACGTGGCGCTTCCGTTTCTGCGCCCTGTCTTCCCGAGCGCAGTGGTCGATCCGATCGGACTGCATGTCGAGGCCAAGCGATGTCTGTGTGCGATCGACCCGACCTACCGTTCGAAGCTCAGTCCGCTGTCGATCCACACCCTGGAACTGCAAGGCGGGACCTACACGCAGGACGAGGCGGATGCCTTTCAGAGCCGGCCCTTTGCGTCAGACGCCATGCGGCTGCGCAGATGGGATGACGCAGCCAAGGTGCCCGGAGCCAAGACACCACCGTTCGAGCACTACTTTTCCATGCTCTCAGAGATTTACGCGCAGTCCACCGGCGGCCGCGCAGCGCACTGACAACAAACGACAAAGCGGGCTCGCGTGAGTGCGCGGGTTCAGGAGACAAGATGTTTCATCAATTGACGATTCCGATCGGCGGATCACTGCTGCCCACCTTCATCGTGGCGGCCCTTCCCATCATCACTGTGCTGCTGATGCTTGGCGTTTTCCGGCGACCTGGCTGGCAAGCGGGCATTGCAGGACTTGGGGTCGGCCTGGCAGTTGCAGTGTTCGGCTGGCAATTTCCGGTGGGAATGGCCTTCAACGCCGTGGCCCTCGGGGCGGTGCTCGCAGTATGGCCCGTGATGTGGGTCGTGGTTGCCGCGATCTTCCTGTTCAACATGACGATACGCGCGGGACGCCTCGATGCCTTTCGCGTCTGGGTGCTCGACAACGTGCCGAATGATCGGCGGGTGGTTCTTCTGGTGGTGGGCTTCCTGTTCGGTTCGCTGCTGGAGGCTGTCGCGGGCACGGGCACACCCATCGCCATCACGTCCGCGCTGCTCGTCACGCTGGGGTTTCCGGTGCTCGATGCGTTGGTCTTCATGCTCATCTTCGACACGGTTCCCGTGGCGTTCGGTGCCATGGGCCTACCCATCACCGTCCTGGCTGCAGTCACCGGGCTTCCCGCCGCGGAGCTCGGCCAGATGGCAGGCCGCCAGCTTCCGTTCTTCGCTTTCCTGCTGCCCTTCTACGTGCTCACGATCTACAGCGGGATAAAGGGCCTGCGCGCTGTATGGCCGCTCGCGCTGGTCGCTGGAGGGAGCTTTGCCATCACCCAGTTCCTCGCGGCAAACTTCCTGAGCTATGCGATCTGCGACGTGCTGGCTTCGATCGTGGCGATCTTGGTGACGATGACGTTCCTGCAATACTGGAAGCCCGCCCCCGATGCGAACTACCACGTCAATATCGACCGGGCGAGCATTGCCAGAACGAGCGTCACGGGCCGGCAAAGCTGGTACCCCTGGCTCATCGTTGCGGTGATCGCCGTGGGATGGACCGTCGCCAACCTCGGAAAGATCGGTGAAATTTCCGTACCCTGGCCCGGGCTCGACAAGGCGGTGTTCATCACGGTCTATCAGAAGCCCTATCCGGCGGTCTGGACCTTCCAGCCGTTGACCACCGGCACCGCACTGCTGGTGGCGGCGTTGGTCTCGGCCATGGTCATGCGCTTGTCGCTGAAGGATGTTCTCGGCGCCGCCAAAGACACCTTTAGGCAAACCGCGGTTCCAGTCGCCACCGTCGCAATGATCATCGGGCTCGCGTACCTGATGAACTATGCCGGCATGACATACAGCCTGGGCCTGGGCATCGTGGCAGTGGGTCCATGGTTTCCGTTCGTGTCGGCTTTCCTCGGCTGGATCGCGGTCTTCCTCACCGGCAGCGACACCTCGGGGAACGCGCTGTTCGGCAACATGCAGGTCGTGGCGGCGAACCAGCTGGGTCTCAGTCCCACACTGATGGCCGCGACGAACTCGACCGGCGGGGTGTTCGGCAAGATGATCTCGCCGCAAAGCGTCGCCTGCGGCGTGGCCACCACGGGGATGCAGGGCAAGGAGGGAGCGATCGTGGCGCGTACCTTCAAGCACAGCATCTTCCTGACGCTGCTGCTCGGGGTGCTGGTCTGGCTGCAGCAGAACCATCTGCACTGGATGATTCCCGGCCACTGAAGCGCGGTCACGCTGCCCGGCTCCCTCGCGTGGGAGCTCAGGTAGCATCGCGGCATGCTGCGCGAGACCCACTCAACTCCTCCGCTGGCCGGCATTCAGGGGACACGTGTACTGACGCCGTCGGGTGTGGCGCCGGCTTCGTTCAAAGTCGACCGGACATTGCTTCAGCAGGCCGCACCTTCCGACGTGTTCCTCGACGCCGGCGACCTTCTCGTTCTGCCTGGCATCGTCGACATCCATGGCGATGCGTTCGAGCGATCGATCAGGCCTCGTCCGGGTGTGCAAATGCCTTACGCGACAGCGCTAAAGGACGTCGATATTCAACTTCTGGGCAACGGCATCACCACGGCCTACCACGGCGTGACCATCTCATGGGAAGGTGGGTTACGAAGCGTTCCCGTAGCACAGCAGATGCTCCAGACTTTGCAGGACCGCCGCACCGAGCTGGGCGCGGACCACCGGGTGCATCTGCGCCTGGAAGCCAGATTCACCCAGGGGTGGGGAGTCGCGCATCAGTGGATAGAGGCTGGCCGAATCCAGTTCTTTTCTGTCAATGATCATTGGCCGCAATTGGCCGCCAAGCTTGAAGATCCCGTGCAACTTGCCCGGTTCGCCGAGCGGGCGGAATGCGACGTGAGAACCTTCGTTCAGCGCGTCGAAGCTGCCGCTGAGATCCCGCCGATGGCGCTTGGCATGGAGCAGCTGGTGTCGGCAGCCAGGCGTGCAGGGCTGAGCGTTGCGTCGCATGACGATCCGGATGCGGAGCAGCGGCGGCGCCTGAGTCTTCTGGGCTGCAATGTCTCCGAGTTTCCGCTGAGCGAAGGCGCAGCGAGGGAATCAAGGGCATCGGGCGACCTGATCGTTTTTGGTGCTCCGAATGTGCTGCGCGGTGGCAGCCACGTGGGCGCGCCGGGTGCCGAGGACATGATCCGCAAGGGCTTGTGCGACGTGCTGACGTCCGACTACTACTACCCGTCCCCCTTTCTCGCGGCGTTCGAGCTCGCGCGGCGCGAAGTGCTGCCACTCGCGCAGGCATGGAGCATGGTTTCGCTCAATGCAGCCGCGGCGGTCGGGTTGACCGATCGAGGGCGTCTGAAGGCCGGGCACCGGGCAGATCTCTTGCTGGTGGATGACGCCGCCCCAGGAGCTCCCCGTATTCTCGCCAGCGTCGTCGGGGGACGGCTGCGCTACGCTGCGCATGGCTTCGAAAGCCGCGCGCGGCGCTGAATCGCGTTCTTTACTTGCCGCCCGTCACATCCAGGAATGTGCCGGTGACAAAGGAAGCTTCGGCGCTGGCCAGCCACAAGATCGCTCGCGCCACCTCTTCGGGCTGACCTCCTCTGCCCATCGGGATCGAGTCCTTGACACGGTCTACTCGGCCGGGCTCGCCACCGCTCGCGTGCATCTGCGTGTAGATATGCCCCGGGCGAACGCAGTTGATGCGGATGCCCTCGCGGGCGACCTCCTTGGCGAAGCCGATGGTGAAGGTCTCGAGCGCGCCCTTTGATGCGGCGTAGTCGACATACTCGTTGGGACTGCCAAGCCGGGCCGCTGCAGACGAGACATTGATCACCGATCCGCCTTTCTCGTTGTGGCGGTAGGACATGCGCTTCACCGCCTGCTGTGCGCACAGGATCGGACCGATGGCGTTGACGGCGAAGACGCGATGCAATCGCGCAACGTCGAGATCCTCGAGCCGGCATTGCTTCTGCAGGATGGCTGCGTTGTTCACCAGCACGTCGATGCGCCCAAACGATCGATCGATTTCTGCGAACAGATGCGTCACCTGCTCGGGATCTGCGCTGTCCGCGCGCACGGCCAGCGCTTGCCGCCCTGCGGCTTTGACATCCGAGACGACCGAAGCGGCGGCCGATGGGTCATGGACGTAGCTGATCGCCACATCGTAGCCTTGCGCGGCCGCGAGTCGCGCTGTGGCCGCGCCAACGCCGCGGCCGCCCCCGGTGATCAGAATGACTGGAGATCGAGACGCTTTGTGCATCGCAAGATTTCTGAGGGAGTGAGGGAAGATGAATCGGTTGGACCGGACGTGAGGCAGCGTTGGCGCACTCGTCAAGCCTGCTTGGTTGGCGCCAAGCGCGGGGTCATGCCGAGATCCTAGGGCGATGCGTCTGCAGGCACCATCGACGATATGTCACAGCGGCGGAGAGGAAAAGTCACGCCGAACAGCCGGGTGATCAGATTGATCGGCCATGGCCTGGCCATCGAGGCCCCTGTGTTGCCGCTCCTGGGCTCAACGATTCTGCACGCCTGAACACGGGCGGATCAGGCTTTCAGGAAACCCGTCACCATGCGCGCCGTCTCTTCGACAAGCGCTTCCATCCGATCCTTCGTCACCCCTTTGGACTGGTGCAGCACTGCGCTGTGCGTCAACGCCTCGATCGTCGTGACGCATACGAACGATGCGAGCTCCAGGTCATCGACACCGAGTTCATCCCGAACGCCTTCGAGATAGGCCCTGAACAGGCTGAAATTTTCAGCGCTGAAGGTGTCCAGCTTCTCGAGTTTTCCGACGCGCGGGAGCTGTTCGGCGAGCACCCGATGCAGCGCGGGGTCGACGCGGTGCGCTTCTACCGCGACTGCGACGAAGCTGCGCATGGCCTCGTGCAGCGGCTGGGTCGAGACCCGCGCCAACTCGCTGCGCACCGTCTGCATGATCTGTTGTTGATGACGCTCGATGACAGCGGCGACCAGGGCCTCCTTGCTCGGGAAGTACTGGTAGAGGGAACCGATGCTCACCCCGGAGAGTTCCGCGATGCGGTTGGTGCTCGCCTTGTCGAAGCCCTCCTTGACCAAAATGCGAGCGGTTGCCTCGACCAGGCTGTCTACAGTGGCGCGCGATCGCTCCTGGGTGGCGAGTTTCCTGGGCTTGATGAGAGGTTTTCGCGCCATTTTTTCGACACCGGCAATGCGAGTAGCAAAAGCGAATGATCGCTCATATTCTGAGCAGACGCGAACAGGCGGCGCACCTTCTGCATGTAAGACCTGTGACGCGCCAATACTCAGGAGCTTCATGCCATGCACGACACCTTGCACCATCTCTTCATGTACAAGGCTTGGGCCGACGACCACCTATTGACAGCCCTGGCCAAGCTCGGAGACGACTCCCCAGTCACGGCATTGGCCGTCAAGGCGTTGAGCCACACCTATGTCGTCGACCGGATATTCGCCGCGCACCTCCGGCGAGAAGCTCACCTGTACACATCGGCAAACCTCGACGAGATGCCGAGGCTCAAGGATCTATCCGCCGATCTCAGGAAGAACGATCAGGAATACATCGACTATGTCTCGACACTCGACGGCGACGGGTTGGCCGAACCCATCGACTTCAGGTTCACCGACGGCGCAGCAGGGCGCATGTCGAGAGAGGAAATGCTCATGCATGTCGTCACGCACGGAACAGGTCATCGCGGACAGGTCAGCGCGGTGATGCTGCTCAATTCCGTTGCGCCGGCCAAGGATGGATTCACGACCTATCTGCACGAAGTGGAGGGGTCGACGCTCAGGTCTTGCCAAGCGAAAGGATCTCGTTGGCGTTCAGGATCGTCTGGGCGATCTCCTCGATGCTGACCCGCTTGCTCATGGCCTGTTCTCGGATCAGGTCGTAGGCCTTGGCTTCGCTGATGCTTCTCGAGCGCATCAGGACGTTCTTGGCCTCCTCGATGCGCCGCACGCCAAGCACCTTGCCGCTGAGCTTTCGGAGCTGGCGCTTCTGGGCCTTGAGGTCGCCATGCACCTGCCGCGCCACCACCAGCGCGGACAACAGCCCGAAGGAGCGTACCGGCGACGGCAGCGTCGCCTTGGCGCCGATGCGAAGAACGATCTCGACGATCGTCGGGTTCTCGTAGTTCACGACGGCGATGATGGTCGGCCCCTCGTCCGCGTTGAACCACTCGAAGTTCATGTCGATGCTGTCCGGACGAACGGCGAGAAACACCACGTCGGTGAGTTCCGGCAGCACGGGCAGCGGCGGCCAGAACGCCTGCACATGGCATCCGATGCGGCGAAGCTGCTGCGTCATCTGCTGGCCGTCGGCGTCGTCAGGATGGCAGACCGCGACCCGCAGCATCCGGAGGTTCTTCAGCTGGGTCGGCGTCGGCCGGGCCTTCTGACGTACGGATTCGGTCTCCACGTCAAAGCTCCAGCGTGCTCAGCTCTGCGGCCCAGTCGCCCAGCGAATGGGTCACCATGTAGGGGTCGGGGTGCACCGCACGGGTCGCCTCGCGCACGATGGTGAACTGGCCCTTGGAGTTGACCACGCCAATGCGCGGGTAGAGACAGGTGTGGTGATTCGTCGGATCGATGCGAATCCTGCCCTGCGGTGCGTCGAGCTCGCTGCCGAGGACGTGGGGCACGAGTTGCGCCGGATCGTCGGTGCCCGCGCGAACGAAGGCATTCGCGAAGACATGCGTCTGGAAATAGGCCGCTTCCCAGCACTGGTTCGGAACGCAGCTCGCGCCGAATCGTTGCCGGAACCGTTCGAGGCACCGCAGGTTGGTCTCGGAGTTGATGGATTGGAAATAGGGGGCCGAGGTGAAATGACCGATGCCCGCCCCGCCCATCTGGGACACCTCGGCCTCCGAAGTGGTCAGGCTTCCGATGGGCATCGTCCTGGGGTCCAGCCCGGCCTCCGCATACGCCCGGTAGAGGCAGGCCGCGGAGTCGCCGACGACCGTGGAGAAGATGAAGTCGGGCTGCAAGTCCCGGATCTCCTCGATGATCGGCTGGAAATGCTGTTCGGTTGCGTCCAGCGGCACGTAGCGCTCTGCCACCTTCTCGCTGTTCTGGCGCTGGAGCACGAGCTCGCTCATGATGCGGTTCGACTCGTACGGATAGATGTAGTCCGACCCGATCAGGTACACCCGCGATCCGAAGTTGGCGGTCATGAACTCCGCGAGCTGGACGCTGTTCTGATTGGGCGCGGCGCCGGTATAGATGATGTTGTTGGAGAACTCGAAGCCTTCGTAGAGGGTCGGGTAGAACAGTAGCTTGTTCCACTTCTCGACCAGCGGCAGCACCGCCTTGCGGCTGCTCGACATGTAGCAGCCGAGGATCACGTTGACCTTGTCTTCGAGGATCAGGCGCTCGGCCAGCCTGGAATACACCGCCGGCGTCGACTGCGCGTCGTAGAAGACCGGCACCAGCTCCCGGCCGTCGAGGCCGCCCGCCTCGTTGATCTCGTCGATGGCCAGGAGGGTTCCCTGCAGCTGCGACTTGCCGATGGTCGAGGTCACGCCTGTCTCCGAGTACAGCACGCCCACGCGGACGGGATCTTTGTTGGCCACGGGCTAGTCCTCAGGTTCGATGGCGGATTTTCAGCGCTTCATGCGGCACTCAACCGAGCATACAACCGGCACAGCCGCGCGGGTAGCGCACGGGGATCGTCGACGATGTCGAAATGGCCCCAACCGAAGATCCTGCGCACATAGGCGTGCCCCTGCGGATCGACGGCCAGGCCGTGCACGTGAATGCCTTCTTCGCGCGCCTCATGGACAGCCGCGCGCGCATCCTCGACGAGGTAGCCGGGCTCGTGGACATCGACGTCCGACGGCGCGCCATCCGTCACCAGCAGCACGATGCGATTGCCTGAAGGCTCGCCGGCGAACGCGCGCACCGCATGGCGCAGTGCAGCCCCCATGCGCGTCGAATGGCGAGCCGGTGCGCAGGCGATCATGGACTCGGCCACGTCGTCCAGCGGGGAGCCGAACTCGAGCAACCGGTAGTTGCTGACCTCGGCGCGCGTGTTCGTCGAGAAGCCGTGGATCGCGATCCGGTCCGGACCGTGGGCGACCGCCCGCGCGAGCAGCAAGGCCGCCTGCTTTTCGATGTCGAGGAGGCTGGGGCCTGCCGCATGGAGCCTGTCGTTGGTGGACTCCGAGAGATCCAGCAGCACGAGCACGCTGCTGGTCCGCTCCTGGTGGGCGCTGCGGATGAACAGCCGCGGGTCGGTCGCCATGCGGGCCCGCTGCGCGACCATCACCTCGATGGCCGCGTTGAGGTCGAGATCGTCGCCTTCCCACTGCCGGCGCAGGCGATGGGCGCGGCTGAACCGGTGGGCGCGCACCAGGCGCAACGCCTGGCCAGCGCCGGGGATGGAGGGACTGCCGAGGTCGCGGCGTACCGTCCTCCACGACGGCAGCTTGTCGATGACCGTGCACCAATTGCTGCGCATGACTGCCACGCGGTCGTCCCACTCGGGATAGGCATGGCGGCCCAGCTCGACCTCGTGGGTTGCAGAAGCTTCGGGACGCGGGTCTGCATCGCTGCGCTCCGTCGGGCGGGGGCCTTGCGGTATCGCCGGCGGCTGCTCAAGTTCGATTTCCCGAGTCTGGGCGCGTTCGCCGTCGGAGGCCCAGAGGAACGAGTTGTCGTCCCGGTAGGCGGCCGGCACCCGGTACAGCTCGGCCCGGAAAGGCACGCGCATCTGGCCGAGGTCGTTCGCCAGCACGGAGCCGATGTGCCTGAAGGCGGCATAGTCGTCCAGCCCGAGCAACGCCTGCGACTCGAAGAGGGTGCGCGACTTGTTGACCCAGTAGTTGTCGTCCTGGTAGTGCGGGTCGATGAGCGCGAGGTTCATGCGAGAGATGAGCGCCGCGAAGCTCAAGGCACCCGGTTGCAGCGCATGGGCCAGCGCATCCGCGAACCATCGGCGCATGCCCGGGTAGTCGCGCAGCAACAGGCGTTCCACGCGCGCGTCCTCGATCGCCGAGATCACCGCCAGGCTCATCGGCTTGAGCTTTCCCGCCGGGCGAGCCGGCGTCGAATGAAGCAGGTGGGCCGCTGCGTGTGCAGCCGCCGTTCGGTAGAGGCGGTAGCGATCGGCACCGTCAAGCGCGGTGTAGTCGTTGGGCAGCAGCAAGTGGGTGGGCGTCAGCGTGGGACGAAGCGGCGCCGCATAGAGATCGTCACGGTCGCGGGCCTGGATCGTGATCGGGCGCTCCGTGAGTCCTTCCAGCAGCCATGCAATCGAAGTCGCGACATGCCGGGCGCCGCCCTCTGCGATCTCCCGGTCCAGTGACTCGATCGCTCGCGCGTCGGCCAGCGCGAGGTAGGCACGCAATCGCGCGCGGTCTCCGGCATGCAGGCGCAGTCCGGTGACGATCCACCGGCCCAATGCCTCGACCGGCGCGCGCGCGAGGAGCCATTCGAGCTTGCCTGCCAATGCGGCCGCGCAGGCCTGATCATCCTCGTGCAAGGCATGCAACCAGCTCAGCAACTGCTTGCGTGGCCCTTCGCCCGCCGATGGGTGCGACGACCCGAGCGCGCGATCCACCACGCCGGGCAGGTCGACAGTGCCAGTGGAGATCATGCGCCCGCTTCCGTTCAGTCGAAGTGCGCTTCGACGAAGCCCTGCAGGGCCTTGGCCATGTCCGGGTCATCGGTCAGCGCGCGCGTCATCGTCATCTCGCAGCTCTGGCGCGGGTTGACCCCCGAGCCGATCAGCCGCCCCGCATAGATCAGCATGCGCGTCGAGATCCCTTCGTCCAGCCCGCGGTGCTTCAACGCGCGCGAGCGATGCGCAATGCTCACCAGCAGGCGCGCCGTCTCCAGCGAAACAGCGGCCTCGCGCGCCACGATCGCGCTCTCGATCTCGGCGCCGGGGTAGTCGAATTCCAGCGCGGCGAAACGCTGCCGCGTCGAATGCTTCATGTCCTTGCTGCGGCTCTGGTAGCCCGGGTTGTACGACACGACCAGCTGGAAATCGGGGTGCGCTTGCACCACCTCGCCTTTCTTGTCGAGCGCGAGCATGCGCCTCGCATCGGTCAGCGGGTGGATCACGACCGTCGTGTCCTGCCGTGCCTCGACCACCTCGTCCAGGTAACAGATGCCGCCGTGGCGGACCGCCATCGTCAACGGACCGTCGTGCCACGCCGTCCCGCCGGCATCCAGCAGATAGCGGCCGATCAGGTCGGAGGCGGTCATGTCTTCGTTGCACGCCAGGGTGACGAGTGGCCGGTCGAGTTTCCACGCCATGTACTCGATGAAGCGGGTCTTGCCGCAACCCGTCGGACCCTTCAGGAGGATCGGCATGCGATGGGCGTAGGCCTGCTCGTAGAGCGCGACCTCGTTGCCCGCGGGCATGTAGAAGGGCTCCGCGCCCAAACGATAGCTGTCGATGGCTGACACGTGTTTCCTTGGGTTTGCAGGGCGCGGGGCGCAGACCGCTGGCCATCACCCCGCGCGTGGTGGATTCAGCGGTGTTGCGCCGCCTCGTTCGGAATGCCTTCGATCGGGCACTCGGGCGTGCCGGGCGTCGACCGGGTCAGGCCCTCGACCATCTTTCGGGTGCCTTCGGGGTCGTTGATCCACTTGCCGTAGAACTCGTACGGACAGCCCGCCACGCCGGCTGCCCCTTCGCCCGAATTGATCTTGCCCGTGTAGCCGCGATGGACCAGCTTGTAGAGGAAGTTGTTCGACTGCTGGTTCTTGCGGGCGTCGCGAATGGCGCTGACCGACATCTCGGCGTACTGGATGCCCATTTCCTCGGTGCCGCAATCGCCCAGGCTGCGGCCGTCGAAGCCGATGAGGGCGGAGTGCCCGAAGTACGAGTACACACCATCGAACCCGGTCGCGTTGGCCACGGCCACGTAGACGTTGTTCATCCACGCCATGGTGCGCGCGACCATGATCTGCTGTTCCTTGGCGGGGTACATGTAGCCCTGGCAGCGCACCACGAGTTCGGCGCCGCGCATGGCGCAGTCGCGCCAGATCTCGGGAAAGTTCCCGTCGTCGCAGATGATCAGGCTGACCTTCATGCCCTTGGGGCCGTCCGACACGTAGGTGCAGTCGCCGGGATACCAGCCCTCGATCGGCGTCCACGGCATGATCTTGCGGTACTTCTGGACGATCTCGCCCTTGTTGTTCATCAGGATCAGCGTGTTGTAGGGCGCCTTGTTCGGGTGCTCCTCATGGCGCTCGCCGGTCAGCGAGAACACGCCCCAGACGTTCGCGCGGCGGCAGGCGTCGGCGAAGATCTCGGTCTCGTCGCCGGGCACGGTCGACGCCGTTTCGTACATTTCCTTCGGGTCGTACATGATCCCGTGGGTCGAGTATTCGGGAAAGACCACCAGGTCCATGCCCGGCAGGCCCTGCTTCATGCCGACGACCATCTCGCCGATCTTGCGGGCGTTGGCGAGCACCTCGCCCTTGGTGTGCAGGCGGGGCATCTTGTAGTTGACGACGGCCACGCCGACGCAATCGTTGCTGCTTCCAATATCTCCGTGTCGCATGACGAACTCCTGGTGGTTGGGTGAAAGAAGGGGTGAAGGAAGAGGGGGTGAAGAAAGAGGGGTCAGATGGTCAGGAAGGACTTGACCTTTTCCTGGTCGAGCTGGGCGCGCGCTTCGTCGTGGACGATGCGTCCACGGTCGATGACCAGGAACCTGTCGGCCAGGTCCAGGGCGAAGCTCAGCACCTGCTCGGACACCACGATCGCGATCTGCCGCTCGACGCGCAGCAGGTTCAGCACGCGGGCGATGTCCTTGATGATCGACGGCTGGATGCCCTCGGTGGGTTCGTCGAGGATCAGCACCTTGGGGTCGGTGACGAGCGCACGGGCGATGGCGAGCATCTGCTGCTGCCCGCCCGACAGGTTGCCGCCCCGGCGCGACTTCATCTCGGCGAGCACCGGGAAGAAGCGGTAGATGTACTCCGGCACCGTGCGCTGGGGATGCCGGAGGCCCACGAGGATGTTCTCCTCGACGCTGAGCTGCGAGAAGATCATGCGTCCCTGCGGCACAAAGGCCAGGCCCTTGAGCACCCGCTGGTGGCTGGGGCTGCCCGCCAGCTCCTGCGACTCGACGCGGATGCTGCCCGAGCGCGACGGGAGCATGCCGATCAGCGACTTGAGCAAGGTGGTCTTGCCCATGCCGTTGCGGCCCATGATGGCCACCGACTCGCAATTCCCCACGCGGAAAGAGACATCGCGAATCGCCTGCGACTCGCCATGGAAGACGTTGAGATGGCTGACTTCCAGCATGGCCGCTCCTTCAGTGCCCGAGGTAGACGTCGATGACGCGAGGGTCCGACTGCACCTGGGCCGCGCTGCCTTCGCTGAGAAGGCGCCCCTGGTGCAGCACGGTGACCTTGCTCGCGATGCGCTTCACGAAGTCCATGTCGTGCTCGATGACGATCACCGACTTGCCGCGCGAAATGCGGCGCAGCAGGTCGCCCGTCTGCTCGCGTTCGCGCGGGCTCATGCCGGCGACCGGCTCGTCGAGCAGCAGCAGCTCGGGCGCCTGGATCAGGAGCATGCCGATCTCCAGCCACTGCTTCTGGCCATGACTCAACTGGCCGGCACGGTGATGCAGCATCGAATGCAGGAACACCTCCTGCGCGACCGCGTGGATGCGGTCGAGCACGTCGGCCTTGCGGCGAAAGAAGATCGAGCCCAGCACGTCCTGCTTGCCGGGAATCGAGATCTCGAAGTTCTCCATCACCGTGAGGTCTTCGTAGACCGAGGGCGTCTGGAACTTGCGCCCGACGCCGGCACGCACGATCTCGTGCTCGGGCAAGCCGACGAGTTCTCGGCCGTTGAACCGGACGCTGCCCGAGCTGGGGCGGGTCTTGCCACAGATCATGTCCAGCAGCGTGGTCTTGCCGGCCCCGTTCGGGCCGATGATCACCCGCAGCTCGTCGCGGTGGATGGACAGGCTCAGCGCATCGACAGCCTTGAAGCCGTCGAAGGAAACCGTGAGGTCCTCGACCTGCAGGATCTGCTCCACGGCGGATGAAGCGCAAGACACGGCGGAATTCCCCGGGTTTGAAGTGGACAGCGGCAGCACGGCGCTCATGGCATCACCTTTGCGGCGGCGCGGCCTGCGGCCAGGCGCTGGACGACGCCGGCCATTCCCAGTGGCATGAACGCCACCACCACGATGAAGAGCGCGCCCAGGAAGTAGAGCCAGATTTCGGGAAAGGCCTCGGACAGGTACGACTTCAGGAAGCCCACCAGCAAGGCGCCCACGACCGCGCCCGGGATCGACAGGCGCCCTCCGACCGCAGCCAGGATCACCATCTCGATCGAGGCCACCACACCCACGGCAGTCGGCGATATCAAGCCGACCTGGAGGCTGTAGAAGGCGCCGCCGATGGACGACAGCAGGGCCGCGATCGCGAACACGAACGCCTTCATGTGGGCGGTGTTGTAGCCGCTGAAGCGCACGCGGTCCTCCTTGTCGCGAATGGCGATCAGGACCTTTCCGAAGCGGCTTCGCAGCAGCGCGACGCAGCACAGCATGGCAACGCACAGGGTTGCCGCCTCGATGAGGTACAGCGTCTGCTTGGCATCGTCACTGACGATGTCCATGCCGAGCAGCGTGCGGAAATCCGTGATGCCGTTGGCCCCGCCCGTGTCGCCTTGCTGGCCCACGATGAGCACCGTGCCGGTAAGCGCCAGCGAGAGCGTCACGATCGCGAAGTACACGCCGCCCACGCGCTTCTTGAAGATGGCATACGCGAAAAGGTAGGCGGCGAGCGGGGCCACGGTCAGTATCAGCAGCAGCGTGATGGGGAGGCTGCGGAAAGGCAGCCACCACATCGGAAGGTGCTCGACGCTGCTCCACACCATGAAGTCCGGCAGCTCCGGCGCCGACGCTTCGAGCTTCAGGAACATGGCCATCATGTAGCCGCCCGCACCGAAGAACAGGCCTTGCCCGAGGCTCAGCACGCCCCCGTAACCCCAGAGCAGCACGATGCCGAGCGCGACGAATGCAAACGCCATGTACTTGCCCATGAGGTTCAGGCGGAACGGATCGAGCACCGCGACCATGGCCAGCAGCAGCGCGGCGACGAGGATCGTGGCGCGGGTGTCGCCAGCCCGCAGAAGGGATTTCATCGCTCAGCTCCTCGACCGGGTTGCGAACAGGCCGTTGGGCCGGAAGTAGAGGACCAGGATCACGAGCAGGAGGATCGTGACGCGTGCCATCGACCCGCTCATCAGATACTCCAGCGTGGTCTGCGACTGCGCGATCGCGAAGCCCGAGAGCACGGTGCCGATCAGGCTTTGCACGCCGCCGAAGACGACGACGATGAACGAATCCACGATGTAGAGCTGGCCGGTGCCCGGGTTGGTCGAGCCGATCATCGTGAACACGCATCCAGCGATGCCGGCCAACCCGGCGCCGAGCGCGAATGTCAGCGCGTCGAGCCGCTGCGTATCGATGCCCACGGCCTCGCTCATGGCGCGGTTCTGCGTCACGGCACGAACCTTCAGGCCCCAGCGCGTACGGTTCAAGAGGAGATACACGCCCACGGCGACCGCGATGGTGAGCCCGATGATGAAGATCCGGCTGATCGGGAGCTGGATACCCGCCACCGGTTCCCAGGCGCCACTGAGCCATTGCGGCAATGGCACGCTCACTTCCTGGGCGCCGAAGATCGAGCGGTAGGCCTGCTGGAGGATCAGGCTCAAGCCCCAGGTCGCCAGCAAGGTGTCGAGCGGACGGTTGTAGAAGAACCTGACGAAGCCGCGCTCCAGCAGGTAGCCGAACGCGAAGGTGACGGCGAATGCCAACGCGATCGCGGCGAACAGGTAGACCCCCATCCACAGAGGCGCGAACTTCGAGAACGCGGTCGCCGTCAGGTAGGTGACGTACGAGCCGAGCGCCATCAGCTCGCCGTGGGCCATGTTGATCACGCCCATCAGGCCGAAGACGATCGCCAGGCCGATGGCCATCAGGAGCAGGATCGTGAACAGGCTCACGCCGTTGAAGATCTGCATCACTGCAATGTCGAAGTTCATGGAAGACTCCGGTGTCTGGGGGTGTCCCGCACAGCCGCCTACAGCGTGGGGAAGGGGTTGGGCTCGACCAGGCTCGGCGACTCCCAGACGATCTCGAACTGGCCGTTCGGCAAAGCCTTGCCGACGCGCACCTTCTTCCAGACGTGCTGGTTGGTCGCGTGCACGCGGACCTTGCCTTCCGGCGCGTCGAGCTCGACACCTGCGCTTGCGGCCAGCACCTTCTCGGGATCGAAGGACTTGGCCTTCTCGACCGCGAGCTTCCACAGGTAGACCGAGTTGTAGGCGACCTCCATCGGGTCACCGATCACGCGATCCTGGCCGTACTTGGATTTGAAGGCCTTGACGAACTTCTCGTTGGCCGGGTTCTGGACGCTCTGGAAGTAGCCCATGCAGGCGTAGTAGCCGACGGCGTTGTCCTTGCCGATGCCTTCGATCTCGTTCTCCGAGACGACGGTGGACAGCAGGGTCTGCTTCGTGCCGTCGAGCCCCGCTGCGCGCAGCTGCTTGTAGAACGCGACGTTCGAGCCCCCGACGACGGTGCTGTAGATGCAGTCGGGCTTGGCAGCCTTGATCTTGTTGATGATGGACGAGAACTCGGTATGGCCGAGGGGCGCGTATTCCTCGCCCAGCACCTTGCCGCCCAGCTTGGCAATGCTCGGCTTGGCGATCTTGTTGCAGGTGCGCGGATAGATGTAGTCGGAGCCGACGAGAAAGATGGTCTTGCCCTTCTCGCGCACCAGCCACTCGACGGCGGCCACCACGGACTGCGTGGCTTCCTGGGAGGTGTACACCACGTGCTTGTCCTGCTCCTGGCCCTCGTAGTAGGTCGGGTAGAAGAGCAGGCCCTTGGCGCGGCTGAGTGCCGGCAGCACCGCCTTGCGCGACGCCGACGTGTAGCAGCCGACGATGGCGGCGACCTTGTCGCGCTCGAGCAGCTTGCGGGCTTTCTCGGCGAACACCGAGTTCTCGCTCGCGCCATCCTCCACCACCGCTTCGATCTTGCGGCCCATCACGCCGCCGGCGGCGTTGATCTCGTCGATCGCCATCTTCTCCGCATCCACCAGCGAGGCCTCGGCAATGGCAATGGTGCCCGAGAGCGAATGCAGCAGGCCGAGCTTCACGCCCTCCTGGGCATGGGCCGCTGCGGTGAACAGCGCGGTGCCGGAGGCTGCGCCAAGGACGAACATGGTGCCGCCCGTCTTGACCAGGTCGCGGCGATTCATTGGGCTCATCAGATCTCTCCTTCAAGGGTTGAGGTGTTCGGGTCTGACGGCTCCACCGCTGGCATCTCGCTCGGGTTTCCTGAGGCCGAGTTCATCCCTGGGCGCGGTTGCGTCCATTTCGATGAAGTCGTTTCAAGAAGCCGAAAAAGCAAAAGGGCCTGACCCGGGAGTTAACCGGTTCAGGCCCTGTTGCCTTGCACCTGACTGGCAACACTGGCAGTCGGTGCGAAATGATGAGCGACGAAGTTCTCGTCTGCGGAGAAATTTAGCACGCAGCCCGAGGGTGCGAATAGGGGTTTACGATAAGAAACGCTAGACGATCGGTCTAATTATGTCTCAACTCATCGCTGGGCGCCGGCACGCTGAGGCAGGTCGCAACCGCCTTTCCCCAGCGAAAGAAGGCCTGTGCGACACACTCGCACGAACGGTGCCGGACAAAACAGCTTGATTTAACAAGACAGTCGGTCTAATAATCGGGCCATGAGTTCGATTGCTGTTCTGCCACGCAAGCGTGGCCGCCCCGCCAAGGATGAAGGCGACTTTCGCGCCACGCGCGAGGCGCTTCTCAATGCCGGCGTTGCTGCATTGACGGAAAAAGGCTTCTCCGCGACCGGCATCGACGAGATCCTCAAGTCGGTCGGCGTTCCGAAGGGGTCCTTCTATCATTTCTTCGCCAACAAGGAAGCGTTCGGCGCGGAGCTCATCGCCCGCTACGACGAGTATTTCGTGCGCAAGCTCGACCGGTACTACCTGGACGAGACCAAGGCGCCGCTCGATCGCATCGACGCCTTCTTCGCCGATGCCGAGCGCGGCATGAAGCGCTTCGGATTCCGCCGGGGCTGCCTGGTCGGCAACCTGGGCCAGGAGATGGGCACGTTGCCCGAGCCCTTCCGTGCGCAGCTGACCCAGGTGCTGCTCGGCTGGCAACGCCGCACGGCGACGGTGCTGGAGCAGGCCAGGCGCAAGGGAGAAATCCGCAAGGCGACGGACTGCGCGGAGTGGGCGGCGTTCCTGTGGACTGGCTGGGAAGGTGCGGTGCTTCGCGCCAAGCTCGAACGCAAGGCCGCGCCACTCCAGATGTTCGCCAGGCTTTTCCGCCAAAGCATCGGGGCCTGACCGCCCTTTTTTTTGACCTTTAATAGACGATCGGTCTAATTAAATGAAGACACCATTCCTTGAGCTCGGAGACGGCGGAGGCACGCCATGAGCGCGCCGGCGTTCGACTATGTGGTCATCGGCGCGGGCACCGCGGGCTGCCTGCTCGCGAACCGCCTGAGCGCGGACCGCCATCGCAGCGTCCTGCTGCTCGAGGCAGGCGGTCCGGACAGCTATCCGTGGATCCATATCCCCGTCGGCTACCTGTACTGCATCGACAACCCGCGCACCGACTGGCGCTTTCGCACCGAGGCATCGCCAGGACTCAATGGCCGTTCGCTGCTGTATCCACGAGGCAAGACGCTCGGCGGATGCTCGAGCATCAACGGGATGATCTACATGCGCGGCCAGGCGCGCGACTATGCGCAATGGGCCGAGGCCACCGGCGACGCCGCATGGACCTGGGAGAACTGCCTGCCGGACTTTCGCGCACACGAGGACCACTACCGCCTCGATGCATCGAAGCTTGCCGCATCCGGCGACCTGGCCGCCTTCAGCACGCTTCACGGCTCCGGCGGGGAGTGGCGCATCGAGAAGCAGAGGCTGCGCTGGGACGTGCTCGATGCCTTCGCACTCGCCGCGCAGCAGGCCGGCATCCCGGCCACCGAGGATTTCAATGGCGGGGACAACCGCGGCGTGAGCTATTTCGAGGTGAACCAGCGCAGTGGATGGCGCTGGAATGCATCGAAGGCGTTTCTTCGCCCCATTCGCAAGCAACGCAGCAACCTCTTGGTCTGGACCGGCGCACAGGTTTGCCGCCTGCTGTTCGAGCAGGACGCCGATGGCGTTCGCGTCTGCCGGGGAGTCGAGATCGTGCAGGGTGGCGAGCGCCGCACCGTGAGAGCGACCCGGGAGGTCGTGCTGAGCGCCGGTGCCATCGGCACGCCGCAGATCCTGCAACTTTCCGGCATCGGCGATGCCGCCCTGCTCCAGTCGCACGGCGTGCCTGTAGTCGCGCACCTGCCAGGCGTCGGGCGCAATCTGCAGGACCACCTCCAGATACGCTCGGTCTACAAGGTGCATGGCGCCACGACGCTCAACACCCAGGCGACCCGCCTGCTCGGCAAGGCGAAGATCGGGCTGGAGTACGCGTTGAAGCGCAGTGGCCCCATGAGCATGGCTCCGTCGCAGCTGGGCATCTTCACGAAGAGCGACGCCGCGCGCGCCCACGCGAACATCCAGTACCACGTGCAGCCACTCAGCCTCGATGCGTTCGGGCAGCCCTTGCACGATTTCCCTGCGATCACGGCCAGCGTGTGCAACCTCAACCCGACGAGCCGGGGCAGCGTCCATATCCGAAGTGCCGACTTCTCGGACGCGCCGCTGATCGCACCCGACTACCTGAGCACCGAGGAAGACAGGCGGGTTGCCGCCGACTCGCTGCGCGTCACCCGGCACATCGCCGCGCAGCCCGCGATGGCGCGCTACAAGCCGGAAGAATTCAAGCCCGGGCCCCAGTACGAAACCGATGAACAGCTCGCGCGACTCGCGGGCGACATCGGCACGACGATCTTTCATCCCGTGGGCACCGCAAGGATGGGCGCTGCCTCGGACGAAACGGCGGTGGTCGACAGCCACCTGCGCGTTCGCGGTTTCCGTGGCCTGCGCGTGGTCGATGCCAGCGTGATGCCGACCATCACGAGCGGCAACACCAACAGCCCCACGCTCATGATTGCCGAGAAGGCCTCGCGCTGGATCGCTGCCGGCCAATAGCCCCCAACAGGAGACGACGACATGGAGAGATCTTCCCCCGCCATCCGCCGCAAGGGGCCGCTCAACGGCATCACCGTGCTCGACTTCTCGCGCGTCCTGGCCGGACCCTACTGCACGATGGTCCTGGCCGACCTCGGGGCGCGCGTCATCAAGATCGAGAAACTCGGCACCGGCGACGACACGCGCGCCTTCGGGCCCTTCGTGGACAAGGAGTCGGCCTACTTCATGTGCTTCAACCGGGGCAAGGAAAGCATCGCGCTCGACCTCAAGAGCCCGCGCGATCGGGAACTGCTCGAGCGGATGCTCTCGCACGCCGACGTGGTCGTCGAGAACTTCCGGCCGGGCGTGATGGACCGCCTGGGCTACGGCGCCGAACGACTCGCGCGAACCCATCCACACATCGTCTACGCATCGATCTCGGGCTTCGGGCACACCGGCCCCTTCAGCGACCTGCCGGGGTACGACATGGTCGTGCAGGCGATGGGCGGTGTCATGAGCCTGACCGGCTGGCCCGATGCGCCGCCCGCCCGGGTGGGGACCAGCTTCGGCGACCTGAGCGCCGCCCTGTTCGCGGCGGTGGGCATCGTGTCGTCCCTGTACAAGCGCACGCACGATGCACAAGGCATGCGCGTCGACATCGGCATGCTCGACTGCCAGGCCGCATTGATGGAAACGGCCCTGGCGCGCTTCGATGTCGAGGGCAAGGTGCCGACGCGGACCGGCGACAGCCACCCCTCGCTGGCGCCCTTCGAAACCTTCGCGGCGAAGAACGGCCGCTTCGTGATCGCCGCGGGGAACGATCAGCTCTTCATGCTCATGGCCGACGCGCTCGGGAGTCCGGCGCTTGCGCTCGACGCGCGCTTTCTCAGCAACGACCTGCGTTGCCGCAATCGCCCGGCAATGGTCGCCGCCATCGAGGCCATCACCCGGACGGAGGCGATCGAGCACTGGATCGATCGCCTCAACGAGGCGGGTGTTCCGTGTGCGCCCATCAACACCATCGACAAGCTGTTCGGGCATCCGCAGCTGCAGGCCCGCAACATGATCGTCCAGGTCCAGGGGACGTCGCAGCGCCCGGTGCGCACGGCCGGCAATCCGATCAAGCTCGGTGGATTCGACGACATCGATGCGAAGACGCCCATCCGGGCGCCCGGGCTGGATGAACACCGCGAGCGCATCCTCGCCGAGCTGATGTCGGGGACGGGCGACTACGCCCGAGCCGAGCGGCCTGCAGATGCTCCGGAACGCGATTCACCTGCCCGCCTGGCCGAAGCAGCCTGAACCACCACCACTCACCGCAAAAGGAGTCGACATGTCCGCCACAGCCACCAAGGCTTTGCCCATCGTGCCCGCCCAGCCGCCCCTTGCCAGGACCGACCGCCAGGTGCCGGCGGAAAGCACACCCCACGCACAGGCACTGCCGCTGTATGAAACCATCCTCGTGGAACGCCGCGAGCGCGTCGGCCTGATCACACTCAACCGCCCGCGAAGCCTCAATGCGCTGAACACGGTGCTGTCGCGCGAGGTGGTCGCGGCACTCCGCGCATTCGATGCAGACCCCAACGTCGGCGCCATCGTGATCGCCGGAAGCCCGCGTGCCTTCGCGGCCGGCGCCGACATCGCCGAGATGGCCGACAAGAGCTTCGCCGAGCTCCAGTCGAACGATGTCTTCGCGGCCTGGCAGGGTGTGCAGGCGATCACCAAGCCCATCATCGCCGCCGTCAGCGGCTATGCCCTGGGAGGAGGCTGCGAACTTGCGATGATGTGCGACTTCATCATCGCCTCCGACGACGCACACTTCGGCCAGCCCGAGATCAAGCTGGGCATCCTTCCGGGCATCGGTGGCACGCAGCGCCTCACGCGCTCCGTCGGCAAGGCGCTGGCGATGGATCTGGTGCTGACCGGCAGGAGCATCGATGCCGTGGAGGCGAAGGCGGCGGGCCTCGTCGCGCGCGTGGTGCCTGCCGCCGAGCTCCTGCAGACCGCCCTCGAGGCGGCGCACACCATTGCGGGCTACAACGCGCCCGCCGTCCGCATGGCCAAGGAAGCGGTGAATCGTGCGCACGAAGTCTCTCTGGCCGAGGGCCTGCTCCACGAGCGGCGCCTGTTCCAGGCGGCGTTCGCCACGGACGGCCAGAAAGAAGGAATGCACGCGTTCCTGAGCAAGCGCGCGCCGGTGTTTCGTCATCGCTGAAGCGGGGTGGATATGTTCAAGGCACTGGTGCTCGACAAGTCACCCGGGTTCACCGCGGCGGTGCGCGAGGTCGACGATGCATTTCTACCCGACGGCGACGTCACGGTCGATATCGACTACTCCACGCTCAACTACAAGGACGCGCTCGCCATCACCCACAGCGCGCCGGTCGTGCGCGAATGGCCGATGGTGGCGGGGGTCGACGGCGCCGGTACGGTCCGGGAAAGCAGCCACCCGGCTTGGCGGCCCGGCGACCGCGTGATCCTCGACGGCTTTGGCGTCGGAGAGAGGCACAAGGGCTGCCTGGCGCAACGCGCGCGGCTGCGCGGCGACTGGCTGGTACGCCTGCCGGAGGCGTTCACGACCCGCCAAGCCATGGCGATCGGCACGGCGGGCTACACGGCGATGCTCTGCGTGATGGCACTCGAGCGGCACGGACTCGAGCCGGGAGATGGCGAGGTGCTCGTGACGGGTGCCACCGGCGGGGTCGGATCGGTGGCGGTCGCCTTGCTTGCCAGGCTTGGCTATCACGTGGTCGCTGCGACCGGAAAAAGCGCGGAGGCGCCGTACCTGATGACGCTGGGCGCCACGGCCGTGATCGGCCGCGAAGAGCTCTCGGCCCCGGGCAAGCCCCTGCAGAAGGAGCGCTGGCGCGCGGTCGTCGACGCGGTGGGCAGCCACACGCTGGCCAACGCATGCGCGCAGACGCGCTACGGCGGCGCCGTCGCTGCATGCGGCCTTGCGCAGGGCGCGGACCTGCCGGCCACGGTGATGCCATTCATCCTGCGCGGCATCGCCCTGCTCGGCGTCGACAGCGTGATGGCGCCGCTCGCACGGCGCAACGAGGCGTGGACACGGCTCGCGCGGGATCTCGATCCATCGCTGCTCGAAACCATCACGCGCGAGATCGCGCTGTCGGAGGCCATCGATACTGCCCATGCGCTGGTGGCGGGCAAGATCAGGGGCCGCATCGTTGTTCGCACCACGGACTGAGGGCCCTCGGTCCACGTCCCGCGACGGCTTGGGCTTGGCCTGCAGCGGCCATGCCGACTAAGGTCGACCTGCCCAGACTGCCGGACGACGGGCGACCCAGGGCATCGACTGTTCGAGCTGCCCGGCCAATCGCAGAAGCAGGTCCTCCCGCGCAAAGCCTGCGGCGAACTGAACGCCGATCGGCAAGCCGCTGCCGGGCGCCACGGCGAGCGGCACTGACATTGCCGGCGTGCCAGCCACGTTGGCCGGCGGCGTGAAGGAGGCATGCCGGAAGACGCGGGCCGTCCACTCCAGGCCACTCATGCGATCGGCGCCCTCGCTGTAGGTCCCAAGCGGCCCCGGCAGCTGCGGGAGCGTGGGCGTCATCAGCACGTCCATCTGCACGAACCATTCACCGACGGCCCGCGCGACGGTGTTGCGCACTTCGAGCGCAGCGGCGAAGTCGACGGCGCTTGCGCTGCGGCCGTAGCGATAGTTCGCAAGGGAGGAAGGCTCGAGCGTCGTCGCGTCGACAGGGCGGCCGGTCGCGGCGGCAAGCCCGTCGATCCAGCGCACCAGCGTGGCACACCAGATCTGCGCGTTGGCATGGACGAAGGCTTCCCATGTCACGCCAAGCACCGGCGCAGCCTCTTCGACGTGATGGCCCAGCGACTGGAGGTGACGCGCTGCATTGCGCGTGGCCTCCACAATGGGCTGCGACGTCGGCTCGCCATTCCACGAGTGGAGCATCAGCCCGATGCGCAGCCTGCCAGGGTCGCGTCCCACCTCCGACAGAAAGCTGCCGGCGGGCGGCGAGGTGTAGTACGGGTCGCCGGTCGAGTATCCCTGCACCGCGTCCATCAGCGCCGCACTGTCGCGTACCGTGCGGCTCACCCCAAGTTGCACCCCGAGGCCGGCGAACACTTCGTCGAGGCCCGGGCCGTTGGACGTGCGGCCGCGCGTGGGCTTGAGTCCGAACAAGCCGTTGCAGGCAGCGGGCACGCGGATCGAGCCCGCTGCATCCGTTGCATGCGCCATCGGTACCACGCCCGCCGCGACGGCTGCGCCGGACCCGCCGCTCGAGCCGCCTGCGCTGAGCCGGGTGTCCCAGGGGTTGCAAGTCGCGCCTTGCAATGCGGACTCGGTTTCGGTGCTGAAGGCCATCTCGGGCGTGGTCGTTCGGCCTATGGTGACCAGGCCGGCCTTCCTGAAATGGCGCATGAGGCTCGAGTCACCCGTTGCGACCACCCCCTTGGCCAGGCGGCTGCCGAGCTCGTTCTTCCTGCCTGCCATCTGGATGGCGAGATCCTTGATCAGGAAAGGCACGCCTGCGAGCGGGCTGCCATTCGCCGGAGTCGCCAGGTCCGCTTCGTCGGCCGCCCAGTGCTCGACCACGGCATTGATCCGGGGGTTCACGGCATTCGCGGCGGCGCGCGCAAGACCGGCAAGTTCAATAGGCCGGACTTCGCGGGCGGCCACCAGCCGTGCCAGGCCGACGGCGTCATAGCTCGTGTATTCGCTCAGGTTCATGGTGCTTCTCCAGAAGGTGGAGCACCAAAGATAAGGAAAGCGATCCGTTTTGATTAGCCCATCAAGATGGCAAGAACCGGGCCACGGATGGGACAATCCTGATGTGCGAAGTCTCGGAGGGACGCTGGCCATGGCAAGAGATATGAACGACACGCTGGTGTTCGTGCGCGTCGTGCAGGAAGGAAGCTTCACGTCGGCGGCGCGCGCACTGCAGGTCCCCAAGACCACCGTCAGTCGGCGCGTCTACGAACTCGAGAAGTACATGGGCGCGCAATTGCTACGGCGCACCACGCGC
Source organism: Variovorax sp. PBS-H4 (assembly GCF_901827205.1). Taxonomy (NCBI): domain Bacteria; kingdom Pseudomonadati; phylum Pseudomonadota; class Betaproteobacteria; order Burkholderiales; family Comamonadaceae; genus Variovorax; species Variovorax sp. PBS-H4. The sequence goes on from NZ_LR594675.1 coordinate 6,252,445, forward strand.
AAGCTGAGCCTGACCGAAGCCGGAGCGATCTATTTCGAGCAATGTCGATCCATTGCCAGCACACTCGAAGCCGCCGAGGGCGCAGTGCACCAGCTGCGCGATGGGCCGCGCGGGTGGCTGCGCGTGACCATGCCCTACTCGTTCGGCGTGAGCTGGTTCGCCCCGCTGCTCCCCGGTTTCCGCGCGACCTACCCCGACGTGAAGCTGGAGATCCTGGCCTCGCATGCAACACTCGACCTGGTCCAGGATGAGATCGACATCGCGTTGCGCCTTGGCGAGTTGCCGGACTCCAGCCTCGTGGCCCGGCGACTCGCGAGCTTTCCCTCCGGCACATTCGCAAGCCCCGCGTACCTTCGCCGCGCGGGCACGCCCGCAACGCCTGACGCCCTGCGTCATCATTCGACACTCGCGCTGCATCAGGCACGTCGTGATGTCGGCTATGTATGGCCGCTGCGAAAGGCGAGCGGCAAGCCTCGCGGCTACTTGATCAACCCGGTCGTTGTGGCCAGCGATCCGGCCCTGCTCCATGACGCCTTGCGCCAAGGAGAGGGCATCTCGCTGGCCATGGAACACAGCATGGCAACCGATGTCAAGGCGCGCCGCCTGGTGCGCGTTCTGCCGGAGTGGATCGGCCCACCGCAGGATCTCAATGCGCTTTCCTCACGGGAGCGGATGCCGTCGCCCAAAGTGCAGGCGTTCATCGCCTATCTGAAGCAGAGGTTGAGCTTCGACGGCGTTTGAGCCGAAAGAACGCAGCAAGCCTTTGACGGGTCGATTCACCGGGGCTGCTACTTCGTACGATTCTTGCGCTCGGCCTTGTGAACGTACAGCGGATACACCGTCGCAAACGGCATCTCGGAAAGCTACGCCAGCGGCGTCCACCCCGAAGGATTTTCTTCCTCGTCCAGGGCTTCGCGCCGTGGACCGACATGGTGCGTCTCATAGAGCCGGCGAAGCGCGTTCACGCCCTCCTGCAAGGCGTGCTCGTAGCTGTCGGTCCCGCGGGGCGACGAGTTCAGAAGGCGAAACTCGTCTTCGGGTCCTTGCGATTCCAGCAGGACCCAATAGAAATGGCCCGGATCGGGCTCGTCGACGGTGACTGCAATGGATCGAAGAAAACTTGGCATGTGGCGTGAAATGAAATGTTGAGCAGGCACACCGCCGATCGATCAGGAACGGGGATTGTGCACTCTCGGTGCGATGAGGGCGGTCCGCCGCTCCGGAAAGCTCAGCCGCTTCTATGCGCCTTGTTGCCCCACCCGGAGAACATCTTGCCAAGCAGGCTTCGCGCCGGTGCTTCCTCGCGCTTCGCGTTGAAGCTGCTGCGCCGCGCTTCGCGCACGGGCGCGGCAAACGCGGCCTCCCTGGAAGCGAGCTGCCCCAGGTTCTCGAACACATAGCGAGGCGGCGCAGTGCGGAAGCCCAGGGCCCGTTCGGCCATCTGGATGACGCGCATGGCCTGCAGCGAATCGCCGCCGAGATCGAAGAAGTTGTCGCTCGGGCGGATGTCTGAAGTCTCGATCTTCAGCACGTCGGCCCAGATCTGCGCCAGCTCCACCTGACCGGCGTCCAGCGCGACAGCGGGTGCTGCCGACGCGGCCAGGCTCATCGCTGGTTCGGCGCGCTCGCGAGCGTCCGGCCTGGCCGCGACCCCGCGCGCCAGATGCGCGAGCTGCAGCGCGGTCTCGGGGGAACCGCCATCGGCAGCCACGGCCGCGAGGGTCTCCTGCGGGTGCTCGGCCACGTGCCGCAGCAACTCGAGGTAGCGGTCGCGCAGGGCCAAGGCCGTTTCACGCGCGTAGATGTCGGCGTTGTAGGTGAGGCCGCCCTCCAGGCCGCCCGGGCCGTCGGTCAACCACAGGCCAAGGTCCTCCGTGGCACCGCGTTGCGAGATCCGGACCGGGCGAAGCTGCAGCGGCCCCAGGCCCTGCGCGCGCTCGCGCGTGTCCTCGAAGGAGAAGAGCACCTGGTACATGCCAGCGCCCTTGGCCCGTGCCGAAAATTCCGGCTCGCCGGCAAAGCGCTCGAAGGGAACCTGCTGGTTGTCGAGGGCCGAAACCACTTGCTGCTTCAGGGACTGCATGAACTGGCCCAGCGTCTGCCGGGGATCGAACGCGACGGGGAGCGGCAACAGGTTGCCGAACATGCCCATCACCGGCTCGGTCTCCGGCAGCTGGCGGCCACGCACGGGCGTGGCGACCACCAGCGAGCGCGTATCGGCGACGCTGCCCAGCAGCAGCACGTACACGCCGAGCGCGAGCATGTTGAGGGTGACGCCGTGGCCGCGCGCCACGGCATGCAGCTGCTGCGTCAGCGCGCCATCGACGGACATCCAGTAGGTATGGCCCTGGCCGGTCATGCCGGCGCCGCGCGGCCGGTCGGTGGGCAGGGCCTTGGGCGGGGCGGCATCGGCAAAGCGCTTCTTCCAGAAGCTCAGCTGTTGCTCGAACTGCGGCGAGGCCAGCCAGCCGAGGTACCACTCGGCGTAGTCGCCGTGCGTGACGCCCAGCTCGGGCAGCTCGTGCGGCACGCCGCCCAGCCTGGCCTGGTAGAGGGCCGACAGTTCGTTGATGAGCAGGTCGACCGACGCGCCGTCCCACACCAGGCGGTGCGGCACGAAGACGAAGACATGGTCGTCGTCGTCGATGCGGATCAGGGCGGCATTGAAGAGCGGCGCGCGATGGAGATCGATCAGCTGGTCCGCCACGTCCTGCAGCTTCTCGACGAGTTCGGGCTCCCGCTGGTCGGCAGGCAGCCCGCTCAGATCGATGCGCATCAGCTCGACGGGCACCTCGGCAGCGATCGATGCGCTGAATTCGCCGGTGTCCGGGTCCCGCGCGAACGACGTGCGCAGCACGGGCTGGCGTTGCACGACCTCGCGCAGCGCGTCCTCGAAGACTGCGGCGTCCAGCGGACCGGTCAGCCGGTGCGCCGAGGGCGTGTTGTAGACGGACCGGCCGGGATGCAGTTCCTCGAGGAAGAGGATGCGTTCCTGCATCGGCGTGAGGGGCGCGCTGCTGCGCCCGTCGCGGCGGGGGATGTGCTCGACCGGCGCGATGCCGTTGGACGCGAGTTCGCCCAGCGCCGCCGACAGCCGCTCGGCGGTGGGCGCCGAGAAGAGCGTCCGCAGCGGCACGGTGACGCCGAACTCGCGTGTCAGCCGGGTGGCCAGTCGCGATGCCAGGAGCGAATGGCCGCCCAGCGCGAAGAAGTCGTCGTGGATGCCCAGGCCCGGCAGGCTCAGCACCTGCTCCATGGCCGCGAGCACGGCGCGCTCGCGCTCGTTGCGCGGCGCAATGGGTGCGAGCTCGGCCGCTTGGCCGGCAGCCGAGGAAGACGCACCGGGCGCCGGCAAGGCCTTCCTGTCGATCTTGCCGTTGGGCAGCCGCGGAAGCGCGTCGAGCACGACGAAATGCTGCGGCAGCATGTACTTCGGAAGGCGTCCGCTCAGGGCCTGCTTCACGCCCGCGGTGTCGACCTGCGCGCCCGCCGCGGCGACGAGGTACGCGACCAGGCGCACGTCGCCCGGCTGGTCTTCGCGTGCGACGACGACGCTGGCGCCCACGCCGGGCACTTCGTTGCAGCAGGCCTCGATCTCGCCCGGCTCGATGCGATAGCCGCGCACCTTGACCTGGTGGTCGATGCGGCCCTGGTGTTCGAGCAAGCCATCGTTGCGCCAGCGGCCGCGGTCTCCGCTGCGGTACAGCCGGCCGCCGGTGCTCGAAGCGGGATCGGGGACGAAGGACTGCTGCGTCAGCTCCGGCCGGCCAAAGTAGCCCATGGCAAGGCCCGCGCCGCCGATGCAGATTTCGCCGGGCACGCCGATGGGGCACCGGCGGCCCTGGGCGTCGATGATCCACACACTGGTGTTCGCGATCGGCCGGCCGATCGAGATGCCGTTGCGCGCGAGCTGCGCATCGTCCACGCGCCACGCCGTGGAGTACACGGTGGTTTCAGTGGGCCCGTACATGTTCCAGAGCTCGCCGCAGCGCGTGTTGAGCGCCAGGGCCAGGTCGCGCGGCAGCGGTTCGCCGCCCGTGATGGCCTTCAACCCGGGCCCGCCTTGCCATTGCGCATCGAGCAGCAGGCGCCAGGCGGTCGGCGTGGCCTGCAACACCGTGACCTGTTCGCGTTCGATCAGCTGGCGGTAGGCCTGGCCATCCTTGGCCGTCTCGCGCGAGACCAGCACGATCTCCGCGCCGACTTCGAGCGGGAGGATCAGCTCCATCACCGCGATGTCGAAGCTCAGCGTGGTCGCCGCCGCGACGCGGTCCTCGGGGCCGATGCGCAGCGTCTCGCGCATGCTCTGGAGCAGGTTGGCCACCGCAGCGTGCGCGATGCCCACGCCCTTGGGCTTGCCCGTCGAGCCCGAGGTGTAGATGAGGATGGCCATGTCGCCGGCCTGCGCGTCCTGCGGGCCGGCGGCGAGCGGCGTGGAGGGCGCGTCCAGCCATTCGGCGTCCTTGTCCAGCCAGAGCACCTGCGCGTCGCCGTCCTCGCACCAGGCGCTCGGCGCATGAACGATGCCGGACGTGGTGATCAGCAAGCCGAGCCGCGCATCATCTGCCTGGTAGTCGAGGCGCGCCTTCGGAAAGTCCGGGTCCAGCGGCACGTAGGCTGCGCCGCATTTGAGCACGGCCAGCAGGGCCACCAGCATGTCTGCGTTCCGCTCCAGGCACACGCCGATGCGTTCGCCGCGGCCCATGCCCCGGGCCCGCAGCGCATGCGCCAGCCGGTTGGCGCGCGCGTCCAGTTCGGCGTAGGTCCACTGCCGCCCTTCGTGCCGCAGCGCGGGGCGTTCGGGCTGCGCCGCCGCCGTCCGCTCGAAGCCTGCATGGACAAGACCGCCGCGCGAGGGCGCCGTGGGCGCAGGCTGAAAAGCGAGGAGGCGCGCTTCCTCGGTGGCGCTGAGGAGGTCGACGCCTCCGAGCGCCGTCCCGGGCTCGCGCACGGCAGCCTTCAGCAGGCCTTCGTACATGCCCATCCAGCGGGTGATGGTCTCGTCGTCGAACAGGTCGACGTTGTATTGCACTTCCCACTGCATGCCGCCCGCGACGGGCGTGAGGTTGAGGAAGAGCTCGAAGTTCTCATAGGCGCGCGGGATGCTGCGCAGCTGCGCCTGCAGGCCGGGGAACTCGCCTGCGGCGCGCTCGGTGCTGGCGTCGACGTTGAAGAGCACGCTCACCAGCGGCAGGCGGCTCGGATCGCGCGGCACCACCAGCTTCTTGAGGAGCGTGCCGTAGGTGAGGTTCTGGTGCTCGAAGGCATCGAGCAGCAGGCCTCGGCTCTGGCTGGCCAGCTCGGACAGCGGCGTGGCGGCATTCACCGCGACCCGCAGCGGCAGGAGGTTGGCGCAGTGCCCGACGAGCCGGGGCATGTCGCTGGCGAGCTGGCCGGCGGCGGCGATGCCGATGACCAGGTCTTCCTGGCCGGTCAGGCGATGCAGCAGGCCGGCGAAGGCGCCGAAGAGCGCGGCGTAGAGGCTGGCGCTCGATCCGGCGGCCAGCTTGCGAACGCCCTCGACCAGCTCGGCGCCGAGCAGGCCGTCGATCCGGCGCGACCGGAAGGTCCGCACCGCGGGACGAGGCCGGTCGAGCGGCAGCTCCAGCACCGGCGCACTGCCGCCGGCGAAGCGGCCCAGCCAGTAGTCGATGTGGGCCTGCATGCGCGGGCTCGCTGCTTCGTCGGCTTCCCACTGCGCATAGTCCGCGTATCGAGGTGCGGGCTCCGGCGGCGGGTGCATGCCTTGTTCATGCGCGTACAGCTCGCCGAGCTCGGTGCAGATCACGCCCAGGGACCAGCCGTCGCACACGGCGTGGTGAGCGCTGATCAGGAGCGTGTGGTCTTCGGGGCCGGTGCCATAGAGGCTCATGCGCAGCAGCGGGCCCTGCTCCAGGATGAAGCGCTCGTGCACGGCCGAGTCGAAGGCCCTCGCCAGCAGCTGCTGCTGTTCGGCCGCGTCGGCCTTCGAGAGATCGATGCGTTGCAGCGCGTAGGGCTCAGGCCGCGCAATGAAGAGCTGCGTGCCGTCCGGCGAGAAGGTTGCGCGAAGGCAGTCGTGGCGTGCCACCATGCGGCCGACGGCGCGTGCCAGGGCCGCATCGTCGAGCGGGCCCACGAGCCGCAGCGCGCTGGCTTCGTTGTACGCCAGCGCTGCCTCGTCGCTCAGGCGATCGCCGAGCCAGACTTCGCGCTGTGCTTCAGTGGTGGGAATGATCCGCTCGACCTCGCCGAAGGCGAAGGGGTCGAAAGCGCCAGTGTCCGGCGCTCCGGCCCCCTGGCGTGCAGCCGCCAGCGGACCGTCCGAGTGGGACTGGGCTGCCGGAGCGGTGTAATAGTTTGAAAGACTCCGCATCGGCAGCAGCATCACGGCTGAGCTGAACACTCCGTGTCAGACAGCGGCGCATGGCCCTGAGAGCCGGCGGGCCGGTCGGGGCCTTCGGACAGCTCTTTACGCGCGGTCGTGGGCGGTTGTCCAACCGGAACGCAGCTTCGCGGGCATGCCGGCCGGACTCGGGCGACCGGGGGGTCGCGGCGCACCGGCCCGGAGCCGGCGCACGGCCGCCGGCTCTGCTTCCAACCGCTTGATGGCGGTCGCGCTGGATGCCGGCTGGCTGTCATGGGGCACCACCAGGACATCGCTGTCGCGGCCGTAGTCGAGCACGCGCTGAGCGACGCTTCCGAAGAGGAAGTCCGAAAACGCCGATGCAGGATGCTTCCCCACCACGACCAGTTCGGCACCGCCGCGCTGCTGTTGCACGAGCACTTGTCGCGCCGGGTCGCCATGTCCGATGGCGGAGAGCACACGATTGCGGCGCGCGTCGTAGGAGTCGGTCAGCCAGAACATGCGGTCCTGCGCGTAGCGACGGCACTGTTCCCGGTACACCTTGATGGCGTGCTCCGAGACTTCCGCGTAGCGAAGCTTGTCCTCGTTGGCGGTGCTGACGGCATGGAACAGCGCCACCTCGGCCTGCTGATTGAGGGCAAAGCCAAGATCCACCAGGGTGCGCGATGCGTCCGTGAAGTCGACCGCCACGACCAGGCTGCGATAAGGCGCTTCGGCTGGGCGCCGCACCACGAGAACCGGCCGCTGGCAGCGTCGGAGCACGGCTTCGACGGGCTGCCCTGCCAGGAAGGCGCGAACGCCCCGGGCCCGCGCCGTACCCCACACCAGCAGGTCGGCACTGCGCGCGGATGCCAGGACGTCATCGAGCGAGAACGCGAGTTGACTCACCGCGCGCACGCGGATCCCGTGGCGCTGATGAAGTTGCAGCGCATGGTGCGCCAGCCGGCACGCCGCATCGGGCGGCGGCGGCTCGCCGGGGTAGGCCACGCAAAGGAGCTTGAGCGTCGCACCGTGCTCGGCGGAAAGATGCCCGGCGCGAGCGAGGGCGTGATCGCCTTGCTTGGAAAAATCGGTGACGGCGAGGATGGAGTGAGGGGTCATGGCAAATCACTTTCGCAATGGCTGGCCAGGCGCAAGCGTCGACGGCGTCGACGCGCGCAACTGCGGCATACGAGGAAGGGGCTCGCGTTCGAGCAGCGGGTGTGGCAACGACGTCGCGCCGTCGCCTGGACGGACGCGTTCAAACGCAGTCGCCGTCGCGCGGGGCTTTGTGCCCGGCGGTGAATGGTTGCGCTAAGGGGAGGAGCGGACCGCCGGGCTCAGGAGAGTGCGCGCGTCGAGGGCCGAGGCGCCTTCTTTGCAACCGCACGTGCATAGGTCGCAGCGAGAAGCAGTGCGGCCAGGGCAACGTGGGTGCAAACAAGGGTGGTGGTCATGACACCGAGTCTATGCACAGAGCATTGCAGGGGCAACCAATGGCCTCAAGCTTCTTGCCAGATTGAAATGCCCGCATGCAGGGTCGCGCAATGTCGGGTTGCGCCGTGACGCTGCTCTTTCAATGATCGGCAGTGGGTCAGCCGTGCTCATCGTCGCGCGGCGCGAGGACCGTGCTGCCCGTGCCGAGATGCCGGGCAAGCGCCTCGATGCAGCAGATGCGCTTGCGCCTCTCCTCGGCGAAGGCTTGCAGGTCCGTGGTTCGCAGTGCATAGCCGGCCTGGCTCAGCCGTTGGGTCACCTGCGCCATGTCCGCGGCGGTAGCCGCGGGGGCGACCGGGGCAAGGTGCAGCAGCCTCGCCAGCTCGCGTGCCAGCGCCTCGCCTTCCTGGCGCGCCAGAACGGCCGGGCCGCGCAGGTCCGGGACGGCCAGCAGGTGTTCGGCCATGAGCGCGAAGTCGACCACGGCCCCCAAGGTCGCAGGCCAGCCGGAGCCCACGCCCGCGCTGCGAAAGTAGATGAGTGAAGGGTGAGAGGCGTGGCTCTGCAGGACCGCGGCACACCAGTCCCTGGCGCTTCGCAGCAGCGATGCGAGTTCGTCGCGGCACCCGAGCTCTGCGTAGCGCTCGAGCAGCACCACGGCAGAAGGCGGATGCCCGGCGGCCGTGATCAGCTTCACGATGCCCACGTCCCGCGCGGCGATGTTCGCCTGCACTTGCAGCAGATAGGTCACGGCCATGGTCATCACGGCGAGCCCGCAGAAGCCCCCGACCACGCCGAGCACCGACGCCAGCCCGGTGGGGTTGGACGTGCCGAACCCGACCGTCGTGAGCGCCGTGCCCGCGAGGTAGAGCGCCTCGCCGAAGGACCGCGCAGGCGGGTCGAACGAATCCCGCTCCGCGTGCGTCATCAATCCGAAGCCGAGCACGAGCAGCGCCATCCAGGCAACGAAGCTGGCGAGCAGCACCAGCGGCGCGAAGCTCAGGCCCACGCCGCCTGGAAACATGCGTCGTTGCGCGGGCAGCGCAAGGTCGACGAGCCGGCGCGACATCCTCAGTGGCCCGCGCGCCTCGCCGGGTACCACCACGGTGTCGAAGACGTCCCGCAGCGCGATCCAGACGATGGCGAGGCCGGCAAGGAATTCCAAGGTTTCTAGGGCCACGGCTGCTTTCGGCTTGGCTGGCGAAGCTTGCACCCTCGTTCACCCCCGGCCTCAGCGGTGCAGGAAAGCGGGTCGCCCTCGCGTTGGACGCGGCCTACGCCGGTTTCAGCCAGGCCCTTCGTGCCGCAGGCTGTTGCCCAGTGCCGTCTTGCGCAGGATCACCGCGAAGGACTGCACGGCCGCGGGCTTGCCCTCCCCCAGCCGCCACAGGATGCCGGGCGTCCGCACCGGCGTCGGGCTTTCCAGCGGGATCATCTTCAGCCCCGCCATGGCCTCGGGCACGGCGTTGATGGCCACGATCGATCCGATCATCGTGCGCGCCACCAGCGCGAGCATGGGTGCGACGGTCGACATTTCGGCGACCACGGTCGGCTCGGCCCCGCAGGCGCGGAAGCACTCGTCGAGCATGGTGCGGGTCGAGAAGCTGGAGGCCACGAGCACCAGGTCCTGCCGGTGCAGCTCCACCATGCGGATGCGCTTGCGGTTGGCGAGCGGATGGGCGGTGGACACGACGAGCACCATCTCCTCGTTGTAGAGCGGCTCGAACCACAGGCCGGTCGGGTCTTGCGGCCGGTAGGAAATGCCGAGGTCGAGCTCGCCCGCCTCGAGCCGCGTGGCAATCACCTCGGCGGCCAGCTCCTCGACGCTGATGCGCACCGTGGGATGGCGCGCGAGGAACTGCGCCACGCACTCGGGGATGAGGCCGATGTTGAAGGTGTGCGTGGCGCCGATGCGCACCTTGCCGGTGAGGTTGCCGGCGCCGGGCTTCAGCAGCGCCACGCCCTGGTCCACCTCCTTCAGGGCGCGCGAGGCAAAGCCGCGCAGCAACTCGCCCGCTTCGGTGGTCACCACCTTCTTGCCGATGCGCTCGAAGAGAGGCTGGCCCAGTTCGTCTTCCAGCTGCTTGATCTGGTGGGACAGGGTCGACTGGGTCACGTGCACGCGTTCGGCCGCGCGCGTGAAGCTCAGGCAATCGGCCAGGGCCACGAAATAGCGTAGATGCCGCATCTCCATGAAAACCCCTGCAATTGATCGATGCCATCGATGATATCCATGGAAATTCATCATTTGCCGCCGCCTGCTGTGCGTCCTATCGTCCGCCGCACAGACAGGAGACAAGGCCATGGCCGACTACAACCAGGACAGCATCACCCAGGACGTGCTCGACGCCTTCGCGAAAACGCCCGACCCTCGCCTGCGCGAGCTCATGACCGCGCTGGTGAAGCACATCCACGCGTACGTGCGCGAGGTGGACCTGAAACCCGGCGAATGGCTGGCGGCAATGAAGTTCCTGGAGGCGACGGGGCAGATCTCGACCGACAAGCGCCCGGAGTTCATCCTGCTGTCGGACACGCTGGGCCTGTCGATGATGGTGGTGGCGCTCGAGCAGGCGCGCGCCAGCGGCGGCGCGCAGGGCGCGACCGAGGCGACCGAAGCCACGGTCGAAGGGCCGTTCTACTGGGCCGGCGCGCCCGACGTGCCGCTGGGTGCGGACATCAGCGGCAGCGCGCGCGGCGAGCCGACCTTCTATATGGGGCGCGTGACCGACGTGCACGGCAAGCCGCTGGAAGGCGCGGTGCTCGACGTGTGGTCGGGCGACGGCGAGGGCAAGTACGACGTGCAGCTGAGCACCGAGCCCTCGATGGCGGCGCGCGGGCGCCTGCGCACCGATGCACAGGGCCGCTACTGGTTCTGGTCGATCCGGCCTGCCTACTACCCGATTCCCGACGATGGCCCGGTGGGGCAGATGATGCATGCGACCGAGCGCAGCATCTTCCGCCCGGGCCACATCCACCTCATGGTGTCGGCGCCGGGCCATGCGCCGCTGACGACGCAGGTCTTCGTCGGCGGCAGCCCGTACATCGACCAGGACGCGGTGTTCGGCAAGCGCGACAGCCTGGTCGTCGACTTCGAGAAGCACGCGCCGGGCAAGGCGGTGGACGGCCGCGAGATGCAGGTGCCCTACTACTCCGCCAGCTTCGACGTCAGGCTTGCACCCGCGGCCTGAACCCCTTTTTTCTTTTGCAAGGACCCTCATGAAGATCGGCAAGGCCACCGTGCCGCGCACGGCCATCTGCACCTCGGACGAACACACCATCGTGATCCGCGGGCGCGATCTCTCGAAGGAGCTGATCGGCAAGATCTCCTTCGTCGACCACTTCTTCCTGCTGCTGACGGGCCAGATGCCGACGCCGGGGCAGGCCGCGGTGCTGAACGCCACGCTGGTCGCGATTGCCGAGCACGGGCTGGTGCCCAGCGTGCAGGCCGCGCGCATGACCTTCGCCGCGGCACCCGACGCGATGCAGGGCGCGGTGGCGGCGGGCATCCTGGGCTGCGGCTCGGTGGTGCTGGGCTCGTCGGAGACGGCAGGGCGCATGTACGTGGAGATCGATGCCAGGCTGCAGGCCGGCACCGCGCTGGACGAGGCGGCGCGCTCGGTCATGCAGGCATGGCGCGCCGCCGGGCGCTCCATTCCGGGCTACGGCCATCCGCTGCACAAGGAGCGCGACGCGCGCGTCGGCGCGCTGTTCGATGCGGCCAGGGCAGCGGGCACGAGCCTGCGCTTCGTCGAGATCGCCGAAGCCTGTGAGCGGCTCCTGCCCGACGTGCTGGGCAAGCCGCTCAAGCTGAACGTATCGGGCGCGATCCCCGCGGTGCTGCTGGGCGCGGGCTTCCCGGTCGAAGGGCTCAAGGGCGTGCCGATGCTGGCGCGCACCGCGGGGCTGATCGCGCACATGGTGGAGGAAATCCGCCAGCCCATCGGCTTCGCGCTGTCTTACCAGGCGACGCGCGAAATGGAATACGACGGCGTTGTGCCCGCGGGCTTCGGGAAGCACGAATGATCCCTGTGCTGCAAGGCCTCAAGGTCATCGAGCAGGGCACCTTCATCACGGGGCCGGCCGCCGGCATGCTGCTGGGCGACCTCGGCGCCGACGTCATCAAGGTGGAGCAGCCGGGCACGGGCGACCCCTTCCGGGCCTTCAAGAACGGGCTGTACAGCCCGCACTACCAGACCTACAACCGCAACAAGCGCAGCATCACGCTCGACACCAAGAGCAGCGAAGACCGCGAGGTGCTGGATGCGCTCATCGCCGACGCCGACGTCTACATCCAGAACTTCCGCCCGGGCGTCGCGGAGAAGCTGGGCGTGGGGGCCGAGCGGCTGCAGGCGCTGAACCCGAAGCTCGTCTACGTGGCGATCAGCGGCTTCGGCTCGACCGGCCCCGCCGCCCATCGGCCGGCCTACGACACCGTGGCACAGGCGGCGAGCGGCTTTCTGAACCTGCTGGTGAACCCCGAGAACCCGCGCGTGGTCGGGCCCGCCATCGCCGATTCGCTGACCGGCTTCTATGCCGCCTACGGCGTGCTGGGCGCGCTGTACGAGCGCAGCCGCACCGGCATCGGGCGCAAGGTGGAAGTGTCGATGCTGGAGGCGATGGCGCATTTCAACCTCGATGCCTTCACGCACTTCTTCCAGGTCGACGAGGTGATGGGGCCCTACAGCCGGCCGAGCGTGTCGCAGTCGTACGTGCTGCGCTGCGCCGATGACAAATGGATTGCGCTGCACATGTCGTCGCCGGAAAAGTTCTGGCGCGGGCTGGCGGTGGCCATCGAGCAGCCCGGCATCTTCGAGGACCCGCGCTTCGCGACGCGCGACGCGCGCATCGAGAACCAGGAGGCGCTGATCGCACTGCTGGGCGCGCGTTTTGCCACGCAGACGCGCGACGAATGGTGCGCCCGCCTGCAGCGCGAGGATGTCCCCAACGCGCCGATGTACGACACCAGCGAGGCTCTGGAAGACCCGCAGGCCAGGCACCTGCAGTTGATGACCTCGGCCCGGCATCCGGTGATGGGGCTCTTTCGCACGGTGCGCTCGCCGGTGAGCTTCGATGGCGAGCGCGCACTGCAGGTGCGGCCGCCGCCAACGCTGGGCGAGCACAGCGACGAGATACGCGCGGCCCTGAAGCGCAAGCGAACAGACAAGGACGACGGAGACAAGCAATGACTTTCAGGACAGCGATGCGCACGCTGCTCGCCGCGGGCCTGCTGCTCGCGGGCGCGGCGGGGCAGGCACAGGCGCAAGACAAAGCGGGGCCCGTCAAGATGGTGGTGCCCTTCGGCGCCGGCACCACCACCGACACGGTGGCGCGCGTGGTCGGCGAGGCACTGGGCAAGGCACTGCAGCAGCCGGTGATCATCGACAACCGCGCAGGCGCGGGCGGATCGACCGGCAGTGACATGGTCGCCAAGTCGGCGCCCGACGGGCGCACGCTGGTGATGGGGACGGTGGGCACGCACGCGATCAACGCCGCACTGTTCAGCAAGCTGCCCTACGACCCGATGCGCGACTTCGCGCCGGTGGCCTTCATCGGCTACACGCCGACGCTGCTGGTGGTGGCGGCGGATTCGCCGATCAAGTCGCTCAAGGACCTGGCGCAGGCCGCCGCCAGGCCGCAAGGCGTGACCTTCGCGTCCGCCGGCAACGGGACCTCGGGCCATCTTGCGGGCGAGCTGCTGGCGCAGCGGCTGGGCGGCAAGATGATCCACGTGCCCTTCAAGGAAGGCGCGATGGCGCTCACTGGCGTGATCGCGTCGCAGGTGGACTTCATGTTCTATCACCCGGCCGCGGTGATGCCGCAGGTCAAGGCCGGCAAGCTGCGCGCGCTGGCCGCCAGCGGCGCGGTGCGCAGCGCCGCGGCGCCGGACGTGCCGACATTGATGGAGCAAGGCATTGCCGACTTCGACCTGGTCGCGTGGTTCATGCTGTACGCGCCCGCCGCCACGCCTGCAGCCACGCTGGCGCAGCTGCGCACCGCCGGCGCCACCGCGCTCGCGCAACCCGAAGTGATGGCCAAGCTGCGCGAGCAGGGCGTGGAGTCGCGCCCGATGAAGACCGACGAACTGCAGCCCTTCAACAAGGCCGAGCTCGGCAAGTGGGCCGGGCTCGTGAAGCGATCCGGTGCGCAGGTGGATTAGCTCACCCCCAGGTCGGCCCACGTCGTGTGGCCGCCCACCCCCTCACCGGGGGCAACACCAGCGGCCCGGCAAAGCCGGCTCCGCGGTGTTCCCCGATCAGTCATTCGTTGGCAGTGGACAAGCAACTAACCAGGAGACGAGGACCATGAAGACGCAGCAGAACCTTCGAGGCATCGGGCGGCGCGCCGCCGTCGGCGCGATCGCGCTGGCCGCGGCCGGCTTCGCGCTGGCGCAGCAGCCCACCGGTGCGCCGATCCGCATCGGCAGCACGCTGGCACTGACGGGGCCGCTCTCGGCCACCGCGCAGATCCACAAGGTGGTGGGGGAGATCTACGTCGAGCAGCTCAACAAGCGCGGCGGCCTGCTCGGCCGGCCGGTGGAGTGGGTGGTGAAGGACGACCAGTCCAAGCCCGACCTGGCGCGCACGCTGTACGAGCAGCTGGTGACCGCCGACAAGGTCGACCTGCTGATGGGGCCCTACGCGACAGGCGCGATCCTCTCCGCCATGGGCGTGGCGCAGCGCTACAACAAGGTGCTGGTGCACCACACGCTGGGCATCCCTTCGCTGGCCAAGTACGACATGCAGTTTCCGGCCTGGTCGATCGGCTCCGACCCGGCGACCACGGTGCCCAACACGCTCTTCGATGCGCTCGCCGCGTCGCCCAAGCCGCCGAAGACGGTCGCGGTGGTCACCAGCAAGTTCCCCTCGATCCAGTTCATGAGCGCCGGCGCGCGCGAGGTGATCAAGAAGCGCGGCCTGACCGAGGTGCTGTTCCTCGAATGGGACTTCGGCAACCGCGACTTCGGCCCGATCGCCAATCGCGTGAAGGATGCGAAGCCCGACTTCGTGTGGGTCGGCGCGATCGGGCTGGAGGGCAACCTGCTGCTCGACGCGATGAAGAAGATCGACTATTCGCCGCCGCAGCACTTCTACCTGTACCCGGCGCCCGGGCCGCTGCTCGCATCGCCTGAAGCGAAGAACGCGCTTTCCGCCACCATCTTCGAGGCGCAACCGCCCTTCACCTCCAACAAGGGCGCAGCGGAGTTCGTGAAGCTCTACACCGAGCGCGCGGCCAAGGCGGGCTTCTCCGACACCTCGGTGGAAACGCAGGCCGCGGCCTCCTACACCGCGTGGCAGATCCTGGAGGCAGGCGTCGTCAACACCAAGAGCCTCGACGACAAGGCGATCGGCACCTGGCTCAAAGCCAACAAGGTCGACACGCTGCAGGGCAAGCTGCGCTTCGACGGCACCGGGAACTTCGGCGACGACCTGATGCGCATCAAGCAGATCCAGGGCGGCAAGTGGGTGGTGGTGTGGCCGAAGGAAGTGACATCCGACGGCGCCAAGCTGATCACGCCGTGACATGAGCGCCGCACGGCCGCCCGAAGGCGCGAAGACCCCCTCGGGGGGCAGCGCAGTACACGAAGTGACAAGCGTGGGGGCCCTATTGAGCGCCGCACGGCCGCCCGAAGGCGCGAAGGCCCCCTCGGGGGCAGCGCAGTACACGAAGTGACAAGCGTGGGGGCCACATGACCGGCTTCACCCTGCCCAGCATCTCGCTGCTGTCCCAGTCCATCCTCTCCGGCATCTTCGTCGGTGCGCTCTATGGGCTGATGGGGCTGGGGCTGAGTCTCAGCTGGGGCCTGCTGCGCCTGATCAACCTGGCGCATTTCGCCTTCGCCTTCCTGGCGGCCTACCTGTGCTACCAGATGGCGACGATGGGCATGGACCCGCTGCTGACGCTCTTCGTCATCGTGCCGCTGTTCTTCGCGCTGGGCGCGGGGCTGCACTGGGTGATGGCCCGCTTCGCGGTGACGCCCTTCAACTCGCTGCTGCTGACCTTCGGGCTGACGGGCATCGCCGAAAGCGTCATCCAGTCGATCTGGACGGCGGACTTCCGCAAGCTCGAGTCGCACTACGGGGAGCAGAAGTTCAGGCTCGCGGGCCTCTACATCCCGGTGCCGGAGTTGATCACGCTGGTGGTCGCCGTGGCGCTCGCCTTCGCAGTGTGGGGCGTGCTGCGGTACACCGACCTGGGCCGCGCGTTGCGCGCGGCAGCGCAGGACGGGCCGGTCGCGGCGGCCTTCGGCGTGAACGAGAAGGCGCTGGGGCTGCTGCTCGCCGGCACCTGCGCGGCGCTCGCGAGCATCGCGGGCGTGTGCCTGGCGCTGAGCTTCACGCTCACGCCTTCGCAGATGTACGCCTGGGTCGGCGTGGTGTTCGCGGCCGTGATGCTGGGCGGGCTGGGCAGCGCGCTCGGGCCCCTGGTCGCCGGAATCCTCATCGGGGTGAGCGAGGCCGTGACGATGGCGGTGACGGCGCCTTCGTGGGCGCCGATCGTGTCGTTCACGCTGCTGATATTGATTCTTTTGTTCAGGCCGGGGAAGAGTGCGTAGATGATGAAGCAGGACGTTGGACTTCATTCCCTCCCCCGCCGGGGGAGGGTCAGGGTGGGGGCCAGCTGCGCATCCATTGCCGCAGACGCATCCATTGCCGCAGACGCATCCACGTCCAGGCGCCCCCACCCCCGCCCTCCCCCGGAGGGGGAGGGAGCAAAAGGACGACGCACGCCGCTCCTGATCCTCGCCGCGGGCATCGCGCTTGCCTTCGTCCCGCAGCTCGGCCTGCCGGCCTTCTACGACTCGCTGCTCTACCTGATGCTGCACTGGGTGGTGCTCGCGACCTCGTGGAACATCCTCTCGGGCTACTCGGGCTACTTCTCCTTCGGGCACGGCGCCTTCTTCGGCGCGGGCATCTACACCAGTGCCAACCTGATGGCGCGCTACGACTGGCCCTTTCTCTGGACCTTGCCTGCGGCAGCGGGCGTGGCGATGGTGCTGGGCGTGGCCCTGGGCGCGGTCGTGTTCCGCGTGAAGGGCGTGCGCGGCGAGCTCTTCGCACTGTTGACGCTGGCGATCACCTTCGTGATCGGCACCATCGTGGTCAACACGCCGCTGGACGGCGGCAACGGCGTCTCGCTGGCGGCGGTGGCGGTGCCGAAGATCGGGCCCACGGCTTCGTCCACCTTCTACCTGCTGGCGCTGGGGGCGGCGGTGGCGACGCTGCTGATCGCGTGGGGCATCCAGGTCTCGAAATTCGGCGCCGGGCTGTTCGCGATCCACGACGACGAAGAGGCCGCCGAGGTCCTCGGCGTGCCGACCTACCGCTACAAGCTCATGGCGTTGGCCGTCTCGTGCGCGCTGGCCGGCGTGGCGGGCGGCATCCATGCGCTGTTCCTGTCGTACGTGACGGCGGGCGAGGTGTTCACCATCGCCGTGCCGCTCACCGTGGTGCTGATGAGCGTGCTCGGCGGCACGCGCCACTGGGCCGGGCCGGCCATCGGGGCCGTGGCGATCACGGGGCTGCTCTACAGCTTCACCGCGGCCGACCATGCGGTGGCGGGCAAGGCGCTGATCGGAGCGATCCTGATCGCGGCGATCCTGTTCATGCCCGACGGCATCCTGGAGCGGGCGAAGCGGCTGTGGCGCCGCGAGCCGGTTGCCCCTGCCTTGCTCCCTCTCCCTCCGGGAGAAGCCGGGGGTGAGGGCGCCGGGCGCCTGGAAAGGCATGGCGGTGGCACAGGGCCGGTGCCCTCACCCCAACCCTCTCCCGGCGGGAGAGGGAGCCATTCATCTGCTTCGCCTGAAGCGGGCGGGCCTGCAGCAACGGCGGGGCTCGCAACGCCGGCCATGGCGAGCGTTGCCCTGCAAGGCGAGGTCCTGCTGCGCGTAAAGGGACTCAGCAAGTCCTTCAAGGGCGTGCGCGCACTGGCCGGTGTGGACGTCGAGGTGCGGCGCGGCGAGATCCTCGGCCTCCTGGGGCCGAACGGCTCGGGCAAGTCCACCTTCATCAACGTCGTCAGCGGCCACTACACGCCCACCGCCGGGCACATCGAATTCGAAGGGCGCAGCCTCGACGGCCTGCCGGCGCACCGCATCGCGGGCAGCGGCATCGCGCGCACCTACCAGATCCCCCGCCCCTTCGGCCACCTGAGCGTGCTGCAGAACGTGGCCATCGCCACGATGTTCGGCGGCGCCGTGCGCGACCCGGCGGACGCTCGCCGCCAGGCGATGCGCTGGCTGGAGTTCACCGGCCTGGAGGCCCGGTGCGACGCCCGGCCCGAAGACCTGAACCTGCACCAGCGCAAGTTCCTGGAGCTGGCGCGCGCACTGGCTTCGCGCCCGCGGCTGGTGCTGCTCGACGAGGTGCTGTGCGGGCTCACGCCCGGCGAGATCGACGACGCGGTGGCGCTGATCCGACGCATCCGTGAGCAAGGCTCCACCATCGTCTTCGTCGAGCACGTGATGCGCGCGGTGATGGCGCTGACGGACCGCATCGTGGTCTTCAACCACGGTGAGCTGCTGGCGGAGGGTGCGGCGCACGATGTGATGCAGCGGCCCGAAGTGATGAGCGCCTATCTCGGAAAGGCCGCCCATGCTTGAAGTGCGCGACCTGCAGGTGGCCTACGGAGCGGCCAATGCGCTGTGGGGCGTGTCGCTGGAACTGCGCCGCGGCGAGCTGCTGTGCGTGGTGGGTCCCAACGGGGCCGGCAAGACCACGCTGATCTCCACGCTCGCCGGCATGCTGCGCGCGCGCAGCGGGCGCATCGTCTTCGAGGGGCAGGACATCACGCGGCTGGCGGCGCACCGCTTCTGCGAGGCCGGCATCGCGCTGGTGCCGGAGGGCCGGCGCCTTTTCACCGGCATGACGGTCAAGGAGAACCTGGAACTCGGCAGCCTGTTGCCGCAGGCGAAGGCGCAGCGGCAGCAGACGATGGCGCAGGTGCTCGGGCTGTTCCCGGCGCTGGAGGAGAAGCTCGCGAGCCCGGCCGGCGAACTCTCGGGCGGCCAGCAGCAGATGGTGGCCATCGCGCGCGCGCTGATGGCGCGGCCGCGCGTGCTGCTGCTGGACGAGCCCTCGCTGGGCCTGTCGCCGCGCATCGTGGGCGACATGTTCGATGCCATCCGCCGCATCAACGCCGACGGCGTGTCGGTGCTGCTGGTGGAGCAGAACGTCGCGATGGCGATGGAAGTGTCGCAGCGCGCCTACGTGCTGGAAGAAGGCCGCATGGTGGCCGAGGGCCAGCCGCAGGAGCTGCTGGCACGGCCCGAGATCCAGCGCGTGTACCTCGGCGTCTGAGCCCTCCCTTCAAACGTTCAAATTCCTTTTTTCTGGAGAAGCCCATGCTGTTCCCCACCACCATCGTCGGCAGCTTTCCGCAGCCGGAGTGGCTGATCGACCGCGCGAAGCTGGCAGGCCGCTTTCCGCCGCGTGTGCGCGCGCGCGAGCTGTGGCGCATTCCGCCGCAGTACCTGGAGGAGGCGCAGAACGACGCGACGCTGATGGCGATTCGCGCCCAGGAAGAGGCAGGGCTCGACATCGTGAGCGACGGCGAGATCCGGCGCGAGAGCTATTCGAACCGCTTCGCGACCGCGCTCGACGGCGTGGACCTGGACAACCCCGGGACGGCGCTGGACCGCTCGGGCCATCCGAACCCGGTGCCGCGCATCGTCGGCCGCATCCGCCGCCGGCACGCGGTGGAAGTGGACGACCTCAAGTTCCTGCGCGCCCACACCGACCGGCAGGTGAAGATCACAGTGCCGGGCCCTTTCACCATGCTGCAGCAGGCGCAGAACGACTTCTACAAGACCGAGGAAGAAGCGGCCATGGACTACGCAGAGGCGGTGAACGCGGAGATTCGCGACCTCTTCGCCGCCGGCGCCGACGTGGTGCAGATCGACGAGCCCTACATGCAGGCGCGCCCGGACAAGGCGCGGCAGTACGGGCTGGCCGCGCTGAACCGGGCGCTCGATGGCATCACCGGCACGACGGCGGTCCACATCTGCTTCGGCTACGCGGCGATCATCCACGAGCGGCCGAGTGGGTATTCCTTCTTGCCCGAGCTGGCGCAATGCAGCTGCAGGCAGGTGTCGATCGAGACCGCGCAATCGCACCTGGACTGCTCGGCACTGGCCGCGCTGGACGGCAAGCGGGTGATGGTAGGGTGCATCGACCTGTCGACGCCCGAGGTGGAATCGGTCGAGACCATCGTCGACCGCATCGAGCGTGCGCTGCCCTATGTGAAGCCTGAGAACGTGATCCTGGCGCCCGACTGCGGCATGAAGTACCTGCCGCGCGAAGCCGCGGTGGGCAAGCTGCAGGCGATGGTCGCGGCGGCCAAGGTGCTGCGCGAGGAACACGCGGCATAGCCGCTGCGCGCGCCGGGCTCCCGCAAGGCTTGGCGTGCTGCGCTTGCTGCCGCGCGGCCCGGCGTCGGACAGGCCCCCTTCTACCCAAGAGACGGCTCCTACCTGCGCGGATGCGCCGCCGTGCTAGACCGCATTCTTCGTTCATGAATCGCCAAGACATGCATCCGCCCTTCCGCCGCTTCCTCGGCCTGTGCCTCTGGGCCTGGGGGGCAACGGCCGCCGCTCATTCGCCGCTCGATCCGGCGACAGGCACAACGGCCGCGTTGCACTGGTCCTTCGAGCCGCTGGTGATCGCGTCGATGCTCCTGAGCCTGGGCCTGTATGCGGTGGGCTTTGCTCGCCTGCGGCAGCGCACGAGGCTGGGCCGCGCGCACCGGCTCCACCACGCGGCGGCCTTCGTGGCGGGCTGGCTGGCGCTGGGCGTGGCCTTCGTGTCGCCGCTCGACGCTCTGGGTGCCTCGCTCTTTTCCGCCCACATGGTGCAGCACGAGATCCTGATGCTGGTGGCCGCGCCGCTCCTGGTGCTGGGCCGGCCGCTGGGCGTGTGGCTCTGGGCCCTGCCGGCGGCCGCGCGCATGCGGATCGGGCGCGGCGTGCGGGCGCCTTCGGTGCGCATCGCCTGGCGCTGGCTGACCTTGCCCGCAAGCGCCTGGGGACTGCACCTGGCGGCGCTCTGGGGCTGGCACATTCCTCGCGCCTTCGAAGCGGCGCTGGCGCATCCCGCCCTCCATGCCGTGCAGCACACCAGCTTTCTCGCGAGCGCCCTCCTGTTCTGGTGGACGGTGCTGGCGCCTGCTGCCCGCCACGGCGGGCGCGGCTTCGCGATGCTGTCGCTCTTCACGACGATGGCGCACACCGGTGCGCTGGGCGCACTGCTCACGCTGGCGCCGTCGCCGTGGTACGCGTCCTATTTCGAATCGGCTTTCGCGTTCGGCTTCGATCCCCTCGAAGACCAGCAGCTGGGCGGACTGGTGATGTGGGTGCCCGGCGGGCTTGCGTATCTGGCCGCGGCATTGACGGTGGCGGCGCGCTGGCTGGCCGGTCGCGGCTCCGCCGGACCTCGGCGTGATGCACTGCCGAACTCATGAAAAGAGCATTCGGATGCGCCTGACCGCGGCGCTCGCCGGCGAGGCCGGACGGGGGCGCGCTGCTGCGCATCGGCAAGCAAGCAAGTAGCGCATTCCTGCGCTCCTGCTTGCCGGCCTTCACGGCTCCACGCGCTTGCTTCGGCCGATGCGGCTCTTCAATCCCGCGGCGCGGGCTTCGGCCGAATTGAACTCGTGGGCCGTGCCTTTCTCATGCGCCGAACGCCCGCCTTCCCGGGCAATGTCACGCTGCCTTTCGGGATCCATGCCCGCAAAGCCGCGCCGGCGCACGCGTGCTGCGCGCAAGACATCGTCGTCATCGTTCAAAGCCATCAGGACTCCTTTCTGGGTAGGAAGAACAAGTCAACAAGGCAGCACGCAAGGCCTTGCTGCCTTCCACACCGCGGCAAGCGGCGTGCCTGCCCCACCCAGCCGGAAGCTCCCTCCCCCTTCGCACAGGACGACCTCTCTTGCGCAGCAGCAAGCCCAGGCGGCTCGCAACCGCCTGGCTTGCTGCAGTTCTTGCCGACTCGCGTTACTTCCGCTTGCGAGCGGATGCGCTCGCGTCGGCGGGCGCGTCCGGATCGTCCGCGGCCATGCCCAGCTCGGCGCCCGTCGGCGGATCGCCCGACGGGTCCGACGCGGTCCTCACGGCCATGTCGTCCACCGCCGACTGCTCGTCGGCTGTCAGCGAGACGGAGGGCTCGCCGCTGCCGCCGTCGACCGCCACTTGCGATTCGGGCTCGCTGCGGTAGTCCCAGTTCGGACCCTGGTTCCACGGTCCGCGCATCTCGTCGCCCTTCGACATGTCGAAGTACACGCTGGTGAACTCAGGCATGCCCGGCAGCTTGCCCGGCGGGAAGTTCGGCGTGATCGAATAGAGCGCCTTCTCGAAGGATTTCTGGTGCGCGATCTCGCGCGTCATGAGGAAGCCCAGGGCCTCCTTCACGCCGGGGTCGTCGGTGCAGGCGATCAGCCGCTCGTAGACGATCTTGGCGCGCGCTTCAGCGGCAATGTTGGAGCGCAGGTCTGCCGTGGGCTCGCCGATCGTGTCGATGTAGGCGGCCGTCCAGGGCACGCCTGCGGAGTTGATCAGCGGAGGGCCGCCGCCGTAGAGCACCTGCGTCACGTGGCTGTCGTTGCCGGCGCCGGTGATGCGCCTGTACATCTCGGCCTCGGTCTCCACCGCCTCGGCGAGCTGGCCCTTCGCGCCCTTGTTGAGCATGCCCACGATGGTGCCGATCACCTCCAGGTGGCTGAGCTCCTCGGTCGCGATGTCGAACAACATGTCCTTGCGGCCGGGGTCGTCCTCGCCGACCGCCTGGGTGAAGTAGCGCATGGCCGCGGCAAGCTCGCCCTGCGGCCCGCCGAACTGTTCGAGCATCAGGTTGGCGAGGCCGGGGTTGCACTCGCTCACCCGCACGGTGTATTGGAGTCGCTTGTTGTGAGAGAACATGAATGAAATCCTTCGCGAAGTAAGGGGTTGGACAGACGGCCAGGGCGCCGCGGAAGTGCAATCTCCGTCGGTGCCCGGCGCATTCGTGTAGTCCCCTCGGGCGGGCTCCTGTCTCTTTTCATTGATGAGTCTCCGGGGCGGAGACCGGCGCGCGATCGCCGGCGCCGAAGCGCATCAGCTCAGGCCCGCGTCGAACCGCGCAGCTCGACGGAATCGATGCGCAACGCCTGCCGGTACTTGGTCACCGTCCGGCGAGCGATGCGGAAGCCCTGGTCGGTCAGGCGGCGCGCGAGTTCGGCGTCGCTGAGCGGCGCCTCGCTCGGCTCCGCCGCGATCAGTTCGCCCACCAGCTGCCGCAGCGCCGTGGGCGCGCTCGCGCCGCGGTGGGCGTGCTGCATTCCGCGCGAGAAGAAGTACCTCAGTTCGAAGACGCCGGCCGGCG
This sequence comes from Variovorax sp. PBS-H4, assembly GCF_901827205.1. Taxonomy (NCBI): domain Bacteria; kingdom Pseudomonadati; phylum Pseudomonadota; class Betaproteobacteria; order Burkholderiales; family Comamonadaceae; genus Variovorax; species Variovorax sp. PBS-H4. The sequence goes on from NZ_LR594675.1 coordinate 6,275,557, forward strand.
TCGCCATGTACTTGTGGTGAACGGCGCGCGAGACGGTGGATGGGTGCACACCCACGGCGTCGGCGATCTCGCGCAGTCCCAGCGGTTTCATTGCCAGCGGTCCGTAGTCGAAGAACAGCTTCTGCTTGGCGACGATCGCCTGCGCGACGTCGCGGATGGTGGACACGCGCTGCCCCACGTTCTGCACCGTCCACCGCGCGCGCTCGAGGCAGCCGCGCAACTCCGCATTCGCTGCGGCACCCTGCTGCTCGAACATTCGGGCGTAGGCCTGGTGCAGCTTGACCCGCGGGACAGTGGCTTCATTGAGCGTGGCCGTCCACACGCCGCGCCGCTTGCGCACGATCACGTCGGGCGTGACGAAAGCCGGGGCCTGCACATCGAGGCGCCAGCCCGGGCGCGCATCGAGCTTGCGGATGCGCTCGGCCGCGAGCTTGATGCGCGCCACCGGCTCGCCGAGCGCCACGGCAATGCGCTGCCAGTTGCGGGACGCCAACTCTCCGAGGTGGCCGGTGACGATGCCACGCGCCAGCTCGCGTAGCTCCGCGTCGTCGATGTTGCTCAACTGGAGCAGCAGGCACTCGGACACACTGCGTGCCGCAACCCCCACGGGGTCCAGCGACTGCACCCGCGTGAGCGCCGCCTGCAGGGCACTCGAGACATCCTCGCCGGCATCGCCGACCAGCGTGCCGATCTCCTCGAGCGAGATGCGCAGGTAGCCGTCGTCGTCCAGGGACTCGACCACTGCAGCGGCCAGCAGGCGCTCCTGCGCGTCCAGCCTGAGCACGCCCAGTTGCGCGTGCAGGTGATCGCGCAGCGACACTTCGGCCGGGATGCGCTGGAGTGCATCGGCGCTCTCCTCGTGCGACAGGCGCGCACCCGGCAAGGCCGGGCCTGTGCTGAGCCGGTCGAGTGCCGCCTCCGCGGACCATTCGGCGCCTTCGAAACCCAGCGAATCAGGGCTCGGGGCCTCTTCCAGTTCGAGAAATGGATTGGCATCCGCCGCCTCGTGGAGCGCCTGCGCATAGTCCAGCGCCGAGAGCTGCAGCAAGCGCACCGCCTGCTGCAGCCGTGGCGAAAAAGCGAGGGTCTGGAGGGGGCGGGCCTGCAACGCGATGGAGCTCATGGTCTTCCTTCTGGGGTGGCGACCTGCGCAACACCCGTGCCAGACCTAACACGCTCAATAATTAATTCTTTTGTTTTCAATTTCGGGTGGGAAAGGAACCGAGCGGCATCCTTTGCGGCAACACTTGCGGATGCGGTCCGACGCCGCCCCGTGCTGCTTTGCCGGACACTCTTCGCATGAGCCACACCTTCGCCTCCGCGGCCCGCACCGCATGCTTCGCGGTACTCGGCCTGACGGCGACCCTCGCCGCCGCCGCCGCATTCGGGCGTGCGGCGCGCGCCGAGGACGAACCCGAATCGAATACTCAGACACGGACCAAGCCTGCGCCCGAAGTGGAAGCCGAGCTGGAAGCAATACGCCAGGCACTCGCCGTACACGCGGCAGAAGCCCGCCGCCTGGACCACGCGTTCCGCACGCCGATCGGGGCGGCGGCGGCAGCGCTGCAGCTGATTGAAACATCCGGTGACGATCCTGAGCTGCAGGCTCAGGCCCGCCAGGTGATCGCGCGACAGCTCAGCCGTATGACAGGGCTGACAGAATCGCTGCGCGAAGCCGCACAGCGGCTCAGCGGCTACGCGTAGGCCGCTGACGCCACTCCCCGGGCAGCATTCAACCCGGCTACGGTGGCATTCCATCGACGCGAAGGCGCAGAGCAAGGGGACAACAAGTTGGGACACGCGCTCATCGTTGAAGACGACGAGGACTCCGGTCGCATGCTGGCGACCCTGGTCAAGCGCGAGGGCCATTCCGTGGCCACGGCAATGACCCTCGGCGCCGCGCGCCGCTACCTCGCGATGCAGCAGCCCGACCTTCTGCTCCTGGACCTGCACCTGCCCGACGGCAACGGGCTCGACCTGTTCGAGGACCGGGGCCTGCTGTCCGACACCGAGGTGGTGCTCATGACCGGCCAGGCCAGCCTGGAAACCTCCATCCGTGCGCTGCGGCTGGGCGCGGCCGACTACCTGGTCAAGCCGGTCAATCCGCAGCACCTCAAGGGTCTGCTGTCGCGGCTCATCCGTCCCTCCAAGCTGCGGGCGGAGCTGGCGGAGGTGACCGAGCACTGGCGCGAGACGGGCCGCTTCGGACCGCTGATCGGCGCCTCGGCGGCCATGCAGAGCATCTACCGCCAGATTGCCCGGGTTGCCGAGACGGCGGTGAGTGTCTTCATCCACGGCGAGAGCGGCACCGGCAAGGAGCTGGTGGCGAAGGCAGTGCACGATCTCAGCCGGCGGCGCGAGCAGCCTTTTCTTGCCGTCAATTGCGGCGCAATTTCGCCGCACCTGATCGAGAGCGAAATCTTTGGACACGAGCGCGGCAGCTTCACGGGCGCGGAGCGCCAGCACCAGGGCTTCTTCGAGCGGGCGCACGGCGGCACCCTGTTCCTCGACGAGGTGACCGAGATGCCGCTCAACCTCCAGGTCAAGCTGTTGCGCGTGCTGGAGAACGGCACCTTCATGCGCGTGGGCTCCACGCAGCTGCAGCAGACCGACGTGCGCATCATCGCGGCCACCAACCGCGACGCCGCAGACGCCGTGATGCGCGGCGCGCTGCGCGAAGACCTGCTGTACCGGCTCAACGTGTTCCCGATCTCGCTGCCTCCCCTGCGGGAGCGAGACGGCGACGTCCCGCTCCTGGCCCGCAGCTTTCTCGACGACCTGCAGCGACAGGAGCAGTCGACCAAGCGTTTCACGCCCGAGGCGATGGAGCGGCTCAAGGCCTACCCCTGGCCGGGCAACGTGCGGGAGCTGCGCAATGCCGTGCAGCGCGCGTGGGTCATGGCGACAGGCCCGGAGATCGACGACGAATGGCTGCCGAAGCCGGCCGGCGCAGGGGCGCCGACGCCGGCGCGCCGGCCGGGCGCCGAGCCGCAGCTGTCCGAGGCGCCGGTGGGCGGCCATCGGGAGCTCAGCATCCGCGTCGGGACACCGCTCGCGGAGGTGGAGCGGCAGATCATCCTGGCCACCTTCGAGTTCTGCGGGCAGCACAAGGAGCGCACGGCGGCACTGCTGGGCATCAGCATGAAGACGCTCTACAACCGGTTGAAGGAATACCGGCTCTGAGCCGCTGCCGCAGGCATGCCGCTTGCCGGGCGCAGGAATGCGCATCCTCGTTCATCTTTCGCGCAGGACGGGAGCCATTTCATGAGCACCGTCTCCGACCACATGACGCGCGGCGTCCGTGCAATGTCGCCGCGGGATACCGCCCAGGCCGCAGCCCAGGTGATGGCGGAGCTCGATGTGGCCGTGATCCCGGTCTGCGATGCCGGCCGGCTGGTGGGCATGGTCAGCGACCGCGACATCACGGTACGCGGCGTTGCCCGCGGGCTGCCGCCGGCCCATACGCGGCTGGGCTATCTGATGAGTGCCGAGCTGCTCTCATGCTATGAGGACGAGTCGATCGACGACGTAGTCGAGCGCATGCGCCACGCGCGGGTGCGGCGCCTGCCGGTGGTCGACCGCCGCCGGCGGCTGGTCGGCATGCTGTTGCTGGGCGAGCAGAGCGAGCTTCACGCCTGGCCGCCCTGACGCGACCGGTGCCCACCTTCGCTACGAAGCGCCGCGCTGCTGCAGCAGCTGCGCCATCGCGTCGATCAACCGCTCCGCCTCGATCGGCTTGCTCAGGTGCAGGTCGAAGCCGCGCGCCAGCAGGTTCATGCCTTCCGTCTGGCTGCCCCAGCCGGTGAGCGCGATCACCACCAGCTTTTCGCTCGAGGGCATCGCGCGCAGCCGCTCGGCCACCTCGATGCCGTTCATGCCCGGCATGCCGATGTCCAGCACGGCCACGTCGGGCATCGCGGACTCGGCCGCGAGCAGCGCTTGCTGGCCGCTGGCGGCCACTGTCGCCTCGTGTCCCTCGGATTTCAGCAGCATGGACAGGGTCCACGCGGCGTCTTCGTTATCGTCGACGATCAGCACCCGCGTCCTGCCGAGCCGGGCGGGAGCCGCCGGCGGCGGCGCTGGCGACGCAGCCGCCGGACCGCTGCCGAGCGGCAGCCGCACGCGGAAGCGGCTGCCCTTGCCGAGGCCCTCGCTTTCCGCCTCCACCTGGCCGCCGTGCAGCCTGACGATGTTGCGCACCAGCGCGAGCCCCACGCCCAGGCCGTCGTTGTTGCGGTGCGCCGCGGCCGGCCCCTGGGCGTAGAGATCGAAGATGCGATCGATGGTCTCGGGCGCCATGCCGACGCCGTTGTCGCTCACGACGATCGCCACCTCGGCATTGTCCGTTTCCACCTGCAGCGACACCTCGCCGCCCGGCGCCGTGTATTTCGCCGCGTTGGTCAGCAGGTTGACGAGAACCTGCGCCATGCGCAGCGGATCGACCCGCACGTAGACCGGCTCGTCCGGCAGGCGTGTCGACAGCTTGTGCTCCCCGGCCTTCAGCAGCGGCTCGGCCGTCTCCAGGGCGCCCTCGACCACGCTGGAGAGCGCCACGTCCTGCAGGTGCAACTCGAGCTGCCCCACGGTCAGGCGAGACACATCGAGCAGGTCGTCGAGCAGGACCTTCATGGTGCGGGACTGTCGCCGGACGATGCGTGAGGCCTGGTCTCGCTGCGGCGGCGTGCTCGATTCGTCCGTCAGCAGCGCGGCGGCGCTGGTCACGGCGGCCAGCGGGTTGCGCAGTTCGTGCGAAAGCACGGCCAGGAAGCGGTCCTTGGCGGCATCGGCCTGCTCCAGCCGGGCGCGGGCGGCCTCGTTCTCCTGCAGCGCATCCATCAGCTCGGCCTGGCTGCGCTTGAGCGCGGCCTGCGCCTCGCGCGCCTGCGTCTGGTCGCGCAGGATCTTCACGAAGCCGACCGGCTCGCCGGAGCTTCCCTCCATGCGCATCATCGTGCCGCTGCCCCAGAAGCGGCTGCCATCCTTGCGCAGGTGAAAGCGCTCGTCGACCGCCCTCCCCTCAGCCAGCGCGGTCTGGGCCTCCTGCACCGGCGCCCCGGCGCGCCGGTCCTCGTCGGTGAAGATGATGTCGGCACGCCGTCCCAGCACCTCGGCCTCGGCGTAGCCGAGCAGTTGCTGTGCGCCCTTGTTCCAGCTGGTGATGGTGCGCTCGAGGTCGGTGGAGAAGATGGCGTAGTCGCGCGCGTTCTCCACCACCAGGCGCAGCCTTTCCTCGCTGCCGCGTAGCGCTTCCGCCGCCTCCCTGGCCTCGCCGATATTGCGCACCGTGGCGGTGCCGCCGGCCACGGCGTCGTGGGCGTCGCGGATCGGAGACACCGTGAGCGACACGTGGATGGCGCTGCCGTCCTTGGCGCGCTGCACCGTTTCGAGCGCCTCGATGCCTTGCCCGTTGGCGATCTGCTGGAGAAGGCGCGCCGTGTCGCTCTCCTCGCCCGCCAGCAGGTCGAGCGGCTGGCCCACGGCTTCCTCGGAAAGGTAGCCGAACACGCGGCGCGCGCCGGCGTTCCAGCTCACGATCCGGCCGTCCAGCGAGAAGCTGATGATCGCGTCCATCGAGGAGGCCACCACGGCCGACAGCCACTGGCTCACCTGCTCGGCCTTCTTGCGTTCGCTGATGTCGATGAATGAAAGCACGACGCCGGCGATGCGGTCCTCGGCCGCCCGATAGGGCGACAGCCGCGCCAGGAACCAGCTGCCGTCAGGGCGCCCCACTTCGCGTTCGATGGGCACGAGCCGGTCGAGCACCTGCTGCGCATCGGCGCCCATCTCCGGGTACTGCAGCTTGGACGTCAGGTCGCTCAGGGGCCGGCCCAGGTCGCCCGGGAGCAGGCTGAACAACCGCACCGCCGTGGGCGTGTAGCGGGTGATGCACAGCTCGCGGTCCAGGAAGATGGTGGCGATGGCGGTGGCATCCATCAGGTTCTGCATGTCGCTGTTGGCATGCGCGAGCTCGTCGACCTTGGTCTTGAGCTCGTGGTTGACGGTGACCAGCTCCTCGTTGATGGACTGCAGCTCCTCGCGGCTGGTCTCCAGTTCCTCGGTGGCCGAGCGCAGCTCCTCGTTGATCGCCTGCAGTTCCTCGTTGCTCGCCTTCAGCTCCTGCGTCGAGCTCTCGTATTGCTCGACGGTGTCGCGCAGGTGCGTGCGCATGCGCTCGAGCTCCTGATCGAGCTGGGTGATCAGCGGCGAGTGTGCGTGCGCCTCCGGCGCCGGCGTTGTCGAGGGCGCTGCGCCGGGCGCGTCGATGCCGAAGAGCACCAGGGTCATGTCGTGGTGTCCGTCCTTCACCGGTACCACCCGCATGGAAAGCGCATGCGCCTCGCCGCCCACCGGCGCCTGCACCTTCGGCGTCTCGACCATCTCCCCGGCCTGGGCCCGGTGCAGTGCGGCGCGCAACTCGATGCGCAGCGTCGAAGGGACCAGGCGCAGCAGGTTGCGGGTCGGCTCGCCGCCCGTGTGCTGCAGCAGCTGCGCCGCGCTGGCGGACATGTGCACGATGTCGTGCTCGGCGTCGATCAGCACCGAGGGGGGACCGAGGTGTTCCAGCAGCTTCAGGTGCAGCTCGCCCCAGGAGGAGCCTCTCGTGGCCGGGTTGTTCGCGCGGCGTCCGGTGATCAGGTTCTGCTGCTCGAACACCCGCCCGGCGATGACGGGCGCCTGCGGCACCGCGTGGCGGGCGTCCAGCGCCAGGGCCAGGGTGCTGGGCCCGCTGGGGACCGGCACGCCCACGCGCGGCACGGCCCGCGGTGCGTAGATGCGGTGCTTCTTGTCGATGACAGTGAAGAACTGGCTCCCCTCGTCCACGGCCTCCGAGGTGCCGAGGAACAGCCGCCCCCCCGGCAGCAACGCGAAGTGCAGCACCTCGAAGACGCGCGCCTGGGCTTGCGGGTCCAGGTAGATCAGCAGGTTGCGGCAGGTGACCAGGTCCAGCCGCGAGAAGGGCGAGTCCTTGAGCAGGTCGTGCGTCGCGAAGAGCACCGTCTCGCGCAGCTCCCGCCGCAAGCGGTAGGCGCCGTGTTCCTTCACGAAGAAGCGGCGCAGGCGCTCCGACGACACGTCGGCCTCGATGGCCGCGGGGTAGACGGCGTCGCGCGCGACCTGCACGGCGTTCTCGTCGAGGTCGGTGGCGAACACCTGGATGGTCGGCGACACGTCGAGCGTGCGCGCGTGCTCGGCCAGGAGCATGGCGATCGAGTAGGCCTCCTCACCGGTCGCGCAGGCCGCCACCCACACCCGCACCGTGTCGTTCGGCCCCTTGCCGACGAACAGCTCGGCCAGGTGCGGCGTCAGCGCCTCGAAGCACTCGGCGTCGCGGAAGAAGTTGGTGACGCTGATGAGCAGGTCCTGCAGCAGCGCACCGGCTTCGCCGGCCCGCGTTCGCAGGCAGCTCAGGTAGGCCGCGAGGTCGCTGACGCCATTGACCTGCATGCGCCGGCCGATCCGGCGCACGATGGTGGCGCGCTTGTAGTACGAGAAATCTCGGCCGGTGCGCGCGCGCAGGAAACCGAGGATGTCGCGCAGGATGGCCTCGTCGGGATTCGCGGGCGGCTCCCGGGCCGGCTGCGCGCCCTCTTCAGGCGGCAGCCGCAGCCTCTTCTCGATGTTGTAGTAGTCCAGCAGGCGGTCGGCCATGTGCGCCACCGGCAGCACCCAGTCGACCATGCCGGTCGCGATGGCCGCATCCGGCATGCTGCCGTGCTGTGCCTCGTTCGGGTCCTGCGCGATCGTGAGTCCGCCACGCTCCTTGATGCGCTTGATGCCGATGGCACCGTCACCGTCGCCGCCGGACAGCACGATGGCCGCCGAATGGGGGCCGTGGGTGTCCGCCAGGGCACGAAAGAAGTAGTCGACGGCCATGCGGCGGCCGGCCTGCGACTCCAGCTCCGCCAGCCGCAGATAGCCGTTGGCCGATCGGATGGCCTTGCCCGGCGGGATGACGTAGACCGTGTTGGGCACGACCTTGCTCGTCTTCTGCACCTGGACCACCTGCATCGGGGTGGCGCGCTGGAGGATCTCCGCCAGGATGCTTTCCCGCTCGGCCGCCAGGTGCAGCACGACGACGAATGCCAGGCCGCTTTCGGGCGGCACCGTCTCCAGGAAGGCCTGCAGCGCCTGGATCGCGCCGGCCGAGCCGCCGAGCCCGACCAGCGGCGTCAACGCGTAGCCCCGCGTCGGGACGGCGTTGTCGATCAGCTCAGAATGCTCTTCCTCGAAGTGGTCAGGGGTGAGGTCGTTCATGGCTCGCGGTCCGTGGCGCCTGGGCCCTGCGCGCCGCCCCAGGCCGATGTTCGATTATGCGAGGCGGGGGCCGCGCTGCCGGTGCCTGTGCACTTGAGTACCTTCTCGCCCGGCATGGTGAATTCAAGGCTGGCGAGGATGATCTTGAAGCGCCGGCATCCGGCGTGCCCACCGGGGTTGCCGCTGGTTGCGCCGGTTCATTCGGCGAGCTTGCGTTCGCTTTGCTGCATGCGGTCGAGCACCTGCTCGGGCGCCACGTCGCGCTTGAGCTCCTCGAGCTCGGGGTCGTGCGCCTCGGCCACGCCCATGCGGCGGGCCATCTCGCCCACCAACGTCACCAGGCGCGTGATCTCGTGTTCGGCCAGCAGGCTGATCTGCAGGTCGAGGTCGGCACGTTCGTCCGCCTGCGCAGCCATGCGGTTCTGGCTCACCAGCACGAAGGTCGAGATGAAGATGGCCTCGACCGAGGCCACCATGGCCAGCACCACGAAGGTTTCATCGAAGCGGGGCACCGGCGGCACCCAGCCGAGATTGACCACGATCCACGCGCCATAGATGAGCAGGTGCAGGTAGACGAACTTCATGCTGCCCGCAAAGGCCGTGATCGCGTCGGCGATCCGGTCCTGCAGGGCGGTCTCCCGCCGTTGCTGCTGCCGGCGCCGGACCAGCGCCTCGATGTTGCGCTCGACCAGCGCCATCGCGGGGGAGCCGCCCTGCTTCGGCGGCTGCCCGGCCGCAGCGTCATCCGCCCCCACGGATCGCTCCGGTTGCCGCCTTGAATTGCGACGCGTACAGCGCGCGGGCGCGCGCTGCCTCCTCGTCGGGCGCGCAGAGATAGAGCTCGTGCCCCGGACGGGCCTCCACGCGCAGGCCGCTCGACCGCAGCATCGCCTCGACGGCGGCATGGTTGGGCGCCCACCAGTTGGTGGGATCGTCGGCCAGCCGGTGCTCGATGAAGGCCATGCGCGGCCAGCCCGACTCGAGCAGCGGCGTGCGGTCTTCGATCGAGCAGTCGGCGGTGTTGGCGTACACCGAATCGCCCGGCATCGTGAGGGTCTGGAACATCAGCAGGCGCCGCGTGCGGCAGGCCAGCAGGTCGAGCGCCAGCAGCGGATAACGCAGGTGATAGAAGACGCCCATGAACCACACGAGGTCGAACATCTCGTCGGAGCGGGCGAGGTCGTAGACCTCCATGCGGCGGAATTCCACCTGCGCCTCCAGGCCGAATTCCTGGGCCGCCCACCGGGCCTGCTCCAGGTAATGCGCATCGACGTCGATGCCCAGCACCGACGCACCGCGGCGCGCGAGCTCGAAGCTGTAGAAGCCGGCATTGCAGCCGACGTCCAGCACGCGCCAGCCGCGCAGGTCGGCCGGCACGAAGGGCTCGATCTGCTGCCACTTGAAGCGCGGGAAATCGCCGCCGAGAAAATGATGCGGCAAGGTCTGCACGCCGCCCGGCAGGTGGAGGTTGTGGAACCAGGGCGCGAGCGCATCGATGCGGCGCTGCAGCGCGTCCGCGCGTGCGTCCGCGGGTGCGTCTGTGGGGTGTTGCCTGGGGCTGGACATGGACGGGCGCTCCTTCATGCCGCCGCGCGCGCACGCAGCGCGTGCACGTAGCCTTCGAGCTGCGCGGCGCGATGCGCGGCCGTGTGCTGCGCCAGGATGCGGCTGCGCGCCCGCTCGCCCACCGCGAGCCGCTCGCTCTCGGGCAGTTCGCGCAGCAGGTGCAGCACTTCGGCGGCCGAGTCGGCGAGGAAGATCTCGCGGCCGGGCTCGAGCAGCGTCTCGATGCCCTCCCACCGGTCGCTCACGATCGGCGTGCCGCAGGCCGCCGCCTCGAAGAGCCGCACGCTGGGCGACCAGCCGGCGTCGATCATGTCGTCGCGCGTCACGTTGAGCGTGAAGCGCTGCCGGTTGTAGAAGGCGCGGTGCTCGGCCGGCGGCAGGTGCTGGATGTGCTGCACGTTGGGCGGCCAGTCGATGCCGCCGGGGTACTTCGCGCCCGCGACGCAGAAGCGCCCTTCTTGCCACCCGCGCGCCGGCTGCAGGAGCATGCGCTCGACCCGCGGCTGCCGGTCGTCGCTGTAGGTGCCCATGTAGCCCAGGTCCCACTGCGGCGCCAGCGGCTCGGGGAAATAGAGCGCCGGGTCGACCGCGCAGTAGAGCACGCGCGCCGCGGGGGAGCCGAACTCATGCTCCAGCCCGGCCAGCGTGGGACCGCCGGTGAACGAGAGATACAGGTCGTAGCCGGCGATCTGCCGCGCCTCGAGGTAGGGGGCCTCGCCGGGCGGCGGTTCGCGCAGGCGCGCGAGCGTGACGGGCGTGTCGATGTCGTAGAAGGCCGTGAGGCCCGAGGCCTCGGCCTGCACCCAGTCGCCGACGGCGACACCCTCGCGCACGAAGGAGCCGACGATCACCAGGTCCGCCGCGCCGATGTCCCCGGCGTGCTTTCGCTGCAGCGCCTCCAGGTCCTCGTAGAGCACGGTGCGGCCGAAGGGCGGCTGCGGCAGGTCGCGGTGGCCGGCGTACCAGGGCACGTCGCATTCGAGGAAGAGCACGTCGTGCCCGCGCGCGGCCAGCTCGCGCACCAAACCGCGGTAGGTGGTTGCATGGCCGTTGCCCCAGGACGAGGTGATCGACAGGCCGATGATGACGATGCGCAGCGGGGCGGGGTTCATCGACAGGCCTCTGCTCGGTTCATTGCGGCTCGCTGCGGCTCACCGCTGCTCATTGGGCCAGCTCCGCCACCCGCGCAATCTCGCGGCCTTCGAGCAGCGCCTCGAGCTCGGCGGCCCGGTGCGCGTAGGTGTGATGCGCCAGCAGCCGCCGGCACGCGGCCTGGCCGATGCGGTGCGCGGATACCGGGTCCAGCCGCTCCAGGTGCGCGGCCACCTCGTCGCCGCTGGACGCGACCAGCACCTCGCGCTCCGGCTCCAGGAAAAGCTCGATGCCGTCCCACGCATCGGTGATGAGGCAGGCGCCGGCGCCGGCCGCCTCGAACACGCGCGTGGCGGGCGAGAAGCCGTAGCGCGCCATGCTCTCGCGGCTGATGTTGAGCACCGCCTTCGCCGTCGCGTTGAAGGCGTTGTGGTCGGCCGTGTAGACATGGCCGATGTACTTCACGTTGCTGGGCATCGCCTTGTCCTCCCAGCCGCTGCCGCCGAGCAGGAAGCGGCCTTCGTGCAGCTGGGCGGCGGCACGCAGGAAGAACTCGTCGACGCGCGCCTCGCGGTCCGGCAGCCGGTTGCCCAGGAACGACAGGTCCGCCACGAAGTGCGGCAGCGGCTCCACCGGGTGATGGGTGGCCGGATCGAGCGCGTTGTAGATGGGCACGCAGCGCCGCGCCCCGAAGCCCTCGTAGGCGGCTACCACCGGCTCGCCGCCGCCGTAGGTGAGCACCAGGTCGTAGCCGGGCACCAGGGCGCGGAAGGGGTCGGACGGGTCGGCGTGCATGCGCTCCAGCGTGGCAGGCGCGTCCACGTCCCAGAAGGCGACGCGGGTGCCGGGGCCCTTGAGGTCGAGCACGGCAGCCTCCAGCAACGCATCGAACACGCCGACGCCGCTGGCCTTGACCACCAGGTCGGCGCCGCGCGCCTGTTCGACCATGCGCAGCGCATGGTGCTCGCCCTCGCCGGGGTAGACGATCACCTCGGCCCAGTCGGGGTCTTCGATGTCGCGGTGCTGCTGGCGTCCGTAGGCATCGGGTTCGTAGAAGCGCACACGGTGCCCGCGCCCGTGCAGCGCGCGCACGATGCCGCGGTAATAGGTCGCGGCGCCGTTCCAGTAGGCCGAGACCAGGCTGGAGCCGAAGAAGGCGATGTCCATGATGGTTCTTCCTTGTTCACGCGATGCTGGGTGACGCTCGGGCGGCGGGCTGGAGCTCGGCAAGAATGCCGAGCAGCTCGTCGACCCGATGCGAGCAGGTGTGGCGCCCGAGCACGGTGCGCCGCCCGTTCGCCGACAGCTCGCGCCGCGCTTCGGGATCGGCCAGCAAGGCGCGCAGATGCCGCTTCATGGCGCGGCCGTCCTGCGCCACCAGGTAGTCGCGGCCGGGATGGAACAGCCCTTCGGCGTCGTCCCAGGGCGCGGAGACCAGGGGAATGCCGCAGGCCAGTGCCTCGAACATGCGGATGGTCGGGATGCCGGGCAGCGCCCTGGCATAGGGCCGGCGCGGCACGTGCACGGTGACCGCATGGTGCCCGAACACGCGCGGTGCCTCGTGATTGGGAAGCCAGCCGCCGTACTCGATGCCGGCGCGCTGCAGCCGCTCGAGCGCATGCGCCGGATAGCGCACGCCATGGATGCGCGCCTTCAGGCCGAGTTGCCGCACCGGCTCCAGCAGGAATTCGCCGAGCTCGGCCTCGCGCTCGTCGTCGCCCCAGTTGCCGATCCACACGAGGTCGCCCTCGCGCGCCAGGCCTTCGATGGGGTGGAAGCGGCGCACATCCGCGGCCTCGTGCCAGGTCCACGCCTGCCGCGCCCAGCCGCGGTCCCGGTACAGGTCGCGGATCACGTTGCCGAACGCGAGCACGCCGTCGTAGTCCGACAGGTCGTACCGGGCCATGCCCGCCGCATCGGTCACGCTGCGGTGGTGCGTGTCGTGGAACAGCAGGCGGTAGTCCCGGTGCGTCCGGCGGTGCAAGCCGATGCGGCGCACCAGCGCATGCGAGCTCCACTCGTGCACGAGCACCAGGTCCGCGCCGTCGAGCGCCTCCTCCAGGTCGAGCGTGGCTTCGTCGTAGAGGCGGCTGCGCAGCTCCGGGTAGGCGCCGGCGAAGGCGGCGAGCGCGGCATCGCCGTGTTCGGCCAGCAGGTTCACGCGGCTCCAGGCATCGCGCGGTTCGCAGACCACCAGCGAATGGCCACGGGCGACGAGCTCGCTGCAGACGCCGCGCAGGAAGTGCGCATTGCCGTGGTTCCAGTCGGACACCAGCGAGTGGCAGAAGATCACGACGCGCATGAGAACTCCTCCAGGCGCGGCGTCGGGGGCGGCGAGGCGTGCGCGATCAGTTGCCGGTAGGCGCGGCGGTAGGCGTGCGCCATGCGCGCCGGCGTGAAGCGCAGCGCGCGGGCCCGTGCGCTGCGCGCCAGTCGGTCGCGCAGCGACGGCTGCGCGATCAGGCGCAGAAGCGCATCGCGCAACGCGCCGTGGTCGTCGGGCGGCACATAGAGCGCGGCAGGTCCCCACAGCTCGCGCAGGCTGCCGATGTCGCCGAGCACCAGCGCGCAGCCCGACAGCGCGGCCTCCAGTGCGCTCTGCCCGAAGGGTTCGTAGCGCGCAGGCAAGGCATAGATCGCGGCCTGCGACATCTGCACCGCCAGCGCTGAAGGCGAGAGCTCGCCGAGCGGTTCCACCGCGTGCGTCTCGCGCATGCCGCCGCCGGGGCTGCGCGTGGCACCCGCCACGCGAACCGGCCAGGGCAGCTCGGCGGCCACGGCCTCGAGCGCCGCCAGGTTCTTGGCCTCGTCCCACAGGCGTCCCGCCGACAGCACCACCGGCTGCTTGGCCGCGGGACGGTAGGCCAGCGGATCGCGCCCGTTGGGCAGCACCAGGCCGGGCCGTGCCAGCCCGTGGTTCTCGGCGAGCGATGCAAGCATGGCGTGCGTCGGCGCGGCGACCAGCCCGGCGCCGGCCAGGCCGGCGGCCACCGCGCGTCGGTAGCGATCGAAGCTCGCAGGCGCGCTGCCGCCACGCACCGCGCGCCACCACGACAGCACGCACGAGTGCGCCACCACCAGCGTGGGCGCACGGAAGCGCAAGGCACCGAAGGCGAACTGGTTGAGGTGCACCACGTCAGGACGCAGCGACTGCTCGAGCTGCTGCAGCCAGTGCCCCGCGGCGGCGACGTCGTCCCAGGGGTCGTCCATCCATTCGAGCCGCCACGTGCTCTCGTGCAGCGACAGCGCCGGAATGCCCGCCGCCTGCGCGCGCTGCGCCGGAGTGAGCGGTGCTCCCATGCTGGCCAGCGTGACGCGCCCGCCGAGCCTGCCGAGCGCGGCAGCCAGTTCCAGCGCGTGGGTCCAGACGCCGCCCACGCAGTCGGCCGTCATCAGGACGTGGAACGGGCGCTCATCGGCCATAGATGGCATCCAGCACGGCCGCGACCTCGGCGACACGGGCCACCTCCGGATCGAAGCCCTCTCCGGCGGCGAGGCGGCGTGCCCAGTCGACTGCGGCACGACCGCCCCAATCGTCCGGCGGCTCGGCCAGCAGCGTGGCCCGCGTGCCGTCGAGGCGCTCGGCCACGAAGTCGTAGAAGGAGCCGCGCAGGTTGCGCAGCCGCGCCCCGCCGCGCGTGCCGTGGAAAGTCGCCTCGATGACGGCATCGCAGCCGGCGTGCAGGTTCCACGAGCAGGCGAGTCGCGCCGTCGCGCCGCCGCCCAGTTCGAGTTGCGCGATGGCATGGTCTTCCACCACCGACGGCCGGGCGCCGAGGCGGCGGCCCTGCGCCCACAGCGTGCTCTGCACTTCGAGCACGTGCGGAAAACCGAGCGTCCACAGCGCCAGGTCCACGAGATGGATGCCCAGGTCGATGACGCACCCACCGCCCGAGCGCTTCGGATCGCGGAACCACGGCTTGTCGGGCCCGTAGGCGTTGTGGAAGACGAGGTCGACCGCGTACACCTCGCCGAGCTCGCCGCTGGCCACCAGCTCGCGCACGCAGCGCATGGCAGCGGTGTGGCGGTACGACAGGTCGACCGCGAGCAGCAGCCCGGCCTGGCGCGCCGCCTCGATCACGCGGGTGCTCTCGACAGCGCTGCGGCCCAGCGGCTTCTGGCAGAAGACGGCGCAGCCGCGAGCCAGCGCGGCCTCGGCCTGCTGCGCATGCAGCGCGCTCGGCGTCGCGATCACGATGCCGTCGAGTCGTTCGTCGAGCAGCGCATCGAAGGACGATGCCGCCGCCGCGCGCGGATGCGCCACGACGGCGGTGCCGAGCGCCTCGGGCCCGGCATCGCACAGCGCGGCGACCTCGGCCGCGCCATCCGCGGCAATGGCCTCCATGCGGTGCCGGCCGATCCAGCCGACGCCAAGGAAGCCCAGGCGCGGCCTGCGGCTGCCGGCGGACACGGCGGCGACAGGGCTTGCAGGCGCGCTCTCGACCATCGGTTCGCTCACTTGCTTTCCTCCTCCTGCCATGTCATGCGATGTCAGTGGCTGGTGACCACGGCCTTGAGAAATCCGTCGGGCCGCTTGCGAGTGAGCTCCAGTGCCTCGCCGAGCCGGTCGAGCGGCAGGCGGTGCGTGATCAGCGGCTCGGGGTCGAGCACGCCCGCGGCCATCAGGTCGATGGCGCCGCGGATGCCCTCGATGTAGCGGGCCGGGTCGCGTTCGTGCGCGTTGACGACGTCGATGCCGCGCCAGTTCCACAGCTGCAGGTTGACCTGGCGCAGGCCGTCCTGGTGATAGCCCGCAATCACGAGCCGCCCGCGCTCGCCCGTGAGCTCGCCGGCCAGGTCGAGCGGCCATTGCAGCCCGACGGCTTCGATCACGCGCTCGCACCAGCGCCCTTCGGTGATCCGCTTCGCTTCTTCGAGGATGCGCGCGTGCTCGTCCATGAGGATCGTCTCGGCCGCGCCGGCCTGGCGCGCGACCTCCAGCGCAAACGGACGGCGTGAGATCGCGATCACGCGCGCACCGGCGTTCGCGGCCAGCCGCGTGAGCAGGGCTCCGAGGAAGCCGATGCCGACGATGGCCACGGTCTGCCCGGCCTCGATGCCGCTGCGGCGGAAGATGTTCACGGCGCAGCCGAGCGGCTCGGCGGGCATGGCGGCATGGTCGAGCTCGGGCGGGATCGGCACCACCGCGTGGGCATCCGCCACGTCGTACTCGGCGTGCGCGCGATAGCTCAGCGCCGCGACCCGCATGCCTTCGCGCAGGCCTTGCACGCCCTCGCCGACGGCCGCGATGCGGCCCCAGCCTTCATGTCCGGGTGCCCCGGCTGCCTGGGGATAGTCGAACCACGTGCGGCCTTCCCACAAGGGCAGGCTCGATGCGCACACGCCCGAGCCTTCCAGGCGCAGCAGCACCTGCCCCGGCCCGGGGGCGGGCCGCTCCACGCGCGCCAGCGTGGCCTCGCGCGGGGCGCTTATGACGCCGGCAAGCATTGGGGCTCCCGGCCGATGCCGATGTCCGCCGCCAGGCCTGCCGGCGCGGCGCCGCGCATCTCGCGCAGCCAGCGATGGAGACGCTCGATGCCTTCGGCCGCGCCGATGCGCGGGGCCCAGCCCGTGGCCTCCCGGAAGCGGCGGATGTCCGACACGTAGTAGCGCTGGTCACCGGTGCGCCAGCCGCCCGCTTCCGTCTGCGGCCGCCTGCCGTCGAGCCGTTCGATGTGCTGCAGCAGGTCCAGCAGGCTGATGACGTTCTCCGGCCCGCCGCCGATGTTGAATGCCTGGCCGGAGAGCCGCTCGATGTGCCGATCGGCCAGCAGGAACGCGTCCACCAGGTCGTCGACGAACAGGATGTCGCGCACCTGCCTTCCGTCGCCGTAGATCGTGATCGGCTTGCGGTCGAGCGCGCGCAGCAGGAAGTGCGCGACCCAGCCCTGGTCCTCGGTGCCGAACTGGTGCCGCCCATAGATGCAGCTCATCCGGAACACCACCGTCTTCAGCCCGAAGCTGCGCGCGTAGTCGTGCACGTACTGGTCGGCCGTGCCCTTGGAGCAGCCATAGGGGCTGTGGAAGTCGAGCGGGCGCGACTCCCCGATGCCATGGCCGGCGAGCTCCTGCGAGACCGGCGCGTAGCGCTGCCCGCGCAACTCCAGGGCGATGTCCTCCAGGCCGCCATAGACTTTGTTGGTCGAGGTCATGATGACCGAAGGCGGCACCCGCTGCGACCGCGCGGCCTCCAGCACGTTGAGCGTGCCCAGTGCATTGATCGAGAAGTCCTCGCGGGGATCGACCAGGCTGGTGGTCACCGCCACCTGCGCCGCGAAGTGGAACACGCGGCGCGCACGCGCGACGGCGCGCTCCACCGCCTTGGCGTCGCGCACGTCCGCGGTGGCGATCTCCAGGCCTTCGCGATGGGTATCGCGCAGCCAGGCCAGGTTGCGTTCGACGCCGGCGCGCGACAGGTTGTCGAGCACGAGCACCGGTTGCTTCTCGGACAGCAGGCGATGTGCGAGGTTGGCACCGACGAAGCCGGCGCCGCCGGTGATGAGCGTGAGCCCTTCGCGGGCCGCGCCGCCATTGAGGACCCTGACCTTGCTTGCGTTGGCCGGCGTCATATTGCGAGCCCCCGCGCGTCGAGTTCGGCGCTGGCCTGGGCCACGCGGTCGACCGCCGCCTGCCCTTCGAGCCAGGCCGCCAGCTCGGCCAAGCCGTCGTCGAGCTTCACCTGCGGCGTATAGCCCAGGACATCGCGCGCCTTCGAGATATCGGCGAAGCAGTGCCGGATGTCGCCCACGCGGTACTTGCCCGTGATCTCCGGCTGCAGATGCTCCTTGCCGGTGACCGCGGCCAGCCGCTGCGCGATCTCGCGCACCGTGCAGGCTTCGCCGCTGCCGATGTTGAACACCTCGCCAGCGGCTGCCGGCGTCTCCAGTGCAAGACGGCAGGCACGGGCGATGTCGTAGACGCTGACGAAATCGCGCTGCTGCCACCCGTCCTCGAAGATCCGGGGCGGGCTGTCGTTCAGCAGGCGCGAGGCGAAGATCGCCAGCACGCCGGTGTAGGGGTTCGACAGCGCCTGCCGCGGCCCGTACGCATTGAAGAAGCGCAGCGCCACCGCCTTCATGCCGTAGGCACGGGCGATCATCAAGCACATGCGCTCCTGGTCGAATTTGGAGAGCGCGTACACCGAGGCCAGCGCAGGCACCTTGGTCTCGGGCGTCGGCGCGGGCAGGAGCTGCGCACCCTCGTCGTCACGCCATTCCCAGTCGGCGCGGCGCAGCTGCTCGAGCGAACGCTCGCCCACGACGCGGGTCTCGCCGCGCGCCGTGCGGTACAGGCCTTCTCCATAGAGGCTCATGCTGGAGGCCACGATCAACTGCGCGACCGGCTTTTCGATCAAGGCCTCGAGCAGCACCGCGGTGCCGAGGTTGTTGGTGCGCGTGTAGTGCATCACCTCGTACATGCTCTGGCCGACGCCCACCGCCGAAGCAAAGTGGAAGACCGCATCGACGCCGCGCAGCGCGCTGCGCACCGCGGCGGGGTCGCACACGTCGCCGTGCATCAGCTCCACGCCGCAGTCGAGGTAGTCAGGTCTTCGTGCATCGCTGCCATGCACCTGCGAGGCGAGGTTGTCGAGGACGCGCACGCGAAGGCCGCGCGCGAGAAGTTCGTCCGCGAGATGGGAGCCGATGAAGCCGGCTCCCCCGGTAATGAGCACAAGCTGCGACATGGAAGTCCCTGTTCTTGTTTGTTGACGGACCGGTCGCGCATCAGGGCACTCGACCGCTGCTGAAGCCCGAGCGTCTTGTGTCGCTGCCTTCTCTCCTGTGCGACCGAACTGACGCGGATGTAGGAACAAAGCTTCGTTACCCCACTGCTGAGCTGGGGTAGGCCGCGTGCGCGCACATGATGGAGGCTCGCTTCAACAGAGAGCAGAGAGGTCATCGATCCATGAACAAGATTCGCGTCGCGATCATCGGCGTCGGCAACTGCGCCTCGTCGCTGGTACAGGGTGTGCATTTCTACGGCGATGCCTCTGGGACGGACTTCGTGCCGGGCCTGATGCACATCGACCTCGCCGGGTACCGCCCGTGCGACATCGAGTTCAGCGCGGCCTTCGACGTGCATGCGGGCAAGGTGGGACTCGACCTCTCGGAGGCGATCCTGCAGGAGCCCAACAACACGATCCGCTTCGCGCAAGTGCCGCAGCTCGGCGTGAAGGTGCAGCGCGGGCCCACGCTCGACGGCATCGGCAAGTACCTGCGCGGCGTGGTGCCGCAGGCCCGCGCCAAGCCGGTCAACGTTGCGCAGGTCCTGAAGGACAGCGGCACCGATGTGGTGGTGTCGTATCTGCCGGTGGGTTCGACCAAGGCGACCGAGTGGTATGCCGAGCAGGTGCTCGAGGCAGGCTGCGCCTTCGTCAACTGCGTGCCGGTGTTCATCGCCTCGTCGAAGCGGTGGCAGCAACGCTTCGCCGACCGCGGGCTGCCGGTGATCGGCGACGACATCAAGTCGCAGGTGGGCGCGACCATCGTGCACCGCATTCTCACGGACCTGTTCCGCAAGCGCGGCGTGCAGCTCGATCGGACCTACCAGCTCAACTTCGGCGGCAACACCGACTTCCTCAACATGCTGGAGCGAGACCGGCTGGTGTCCAAGAAGATCTCGAAGACGCAGGCGGTGACCAGCCAGCTGGGAAACCCGATGAAGGCCGAGGACGTGCACGTGGGGCCGAGCGACCATGTGCCCTGGCTCACGGACCGCAAGTGGTGCTACATCCGCATGGAGGGCACCACCTTCGGCGACGTGCCGCTGAACTGCGAGATCAAGCTCGAGGTGTGGGACTCGCCCAACTCCGCCGGTGTGGTGATCGACGCGGTGCGCTGCGCCAAGCTGGCGCTCGACCGCGGCATCGGCGGGCCGGTGCTGGCGCCGGCCAGCTATTTCATGAAATCGCCGCCGCAACAGTTCACCGACGACGAAGCGCGCGAACTCGTCGAAGCTTTCATCCGTGGCGATGCCGAGGCGCTCGCGCCGACGCCCGCGCGGCCGCCCGAATCCGCCGGGGAAGCGATCGTCGAGCCCGCAAGCAAGAGCAGGCAGACATGATCGAAGCCGTCAAGTTCTGGAATGAGCCCAACAACAAGTCGCACTGGGATCTCGAACTCGACCCCGAGTGGACCGCGTACGGCGCGATGGTCAAGGAGGCCTCGGCGGCAGTCCGCGCGGAGAACGCCGAGCTGACTCAGGTGCTCGGCGGAATCTCGCCGATCGACCCTTTCTTCATGCAGCGCTTGCGCGACCAGGGCGTGCTCGCGGGACTGGACGCGGTGGCGGTGCACGGCTTCCCGCTCGACTGGAACCACTGGCAGATCGGCGAATGGCCTGCGCGCATCGCCGAGATCGAGGCCGTGACGCCTTTGCCGGTGTGGGTCACGGAGGTGGGCATTTCCACCTTCGGCGCCGAGGAGGTGCAGGAGTTCGGCCTGCGGCGCACGGCCGAGCTGCTGCTGGGACGTGTGCCGCGTATCCACTGGTACTCGCTGTACGACCTGCCGAAGGCGTGGCCCGCCACGACGCGGCATCGCGAGGCGGAGGGCTCGAGTTACTACCGGCACTTCCACATGGGCTTGCTGCGCGAGGACGGAACGCCCAAGCTGGCGAGCCGCCAGTTCAGCGCCTACACGCCCGAGATGGGCATCTGCCAGTGGTTCCACTTCGAGGACCATCGGCTCGACGACGCGGTGCGATGGCTGCGGCGCCTCGGCGTGCGGCGCCTGCGCACCGGCCTGAGCTGGGCCGACAGCTGGCGCCCGGGCGCGGACAACTGGTTCGACCGGCAGATGCGCGCGCTCGAAGACTTCGACGTGACGCTGACCTTCTGCTTCACGCCCGAACACCGGGGCGTCGCCGCGCACCACACGAGCCCGCCGCTGGTGGCGGGCGAGTATGCGGAGTTCTGCGCGCGGATGGTCCGGCGTTATGCGCCGGGCCTGCGCAGCGGGGCGCAGGCGCTTCTCACGCCTGTGCCGCGCGACGCGCCTTCGCCCGCGGCTTGAGATGCTTCGCGACGCTCGCCGCAGCCGGCGCCAGGTGCTGCGGCACACCCGTCGCAGTGGCCTGCACTGCCGAGGTTTCGGCGAGCAGGCGATCGAAGTAGGCGATGGTCCGGGTCAGCCCTTCCTCGAGCTGGACGCGGGGCTGCCAGCCGAGGGTGTCACGGGCAAGCTCGATGCGCGGCTGCCGCTGCAGCGGGTCGTCCGAAGGCAAGGGCGCGAAGCTCAGCTTCGAACGGGAGCCGGTGAGGCGGATCACCAGCTCGGCCAGCTCGCGGATGGTGAACTCGCCGGGGTTGCCGATGTTCATGGGGCCGATGCCGGCGGTTTCGCATTCCATGAAGCGATGCAGGCCGTCGATCAGGTCGTCGACGAAGCAGAAGCTGCGCGTCTGCTGGCCTTCGCCATAGATGGTGATCGGGTCCCCGCGCAGCGCCTGCACGATGAAATTGGACACCACCCGTCCGTCATTGGGATGCATGCGCGGACCGTAGGTGTTGAAGATGCGCACCACGCGGATGTCGACCGCGTGCTGGCGGTGGTAGTCGAAGAACAGCGTCTCGGCGCAGCGCTTGCCTTCGTCGTAGCAGCTTCGAATGCCGATGGGATTGACGCGCCCCCAGTAGCTCTCGGGTTGCGGATGAAGGTCCGGATCGCCATAGACCTCGCTGGTGGAGGCTTGCAGGATGCGCGCATGCAGGCGCTTGGCCAGGCCGAGCATGTTGATGGCGCCATGCACGCTGGTCTTGGTGGTCTGCACAGGGTCGTGCTGGTAGTGCACGGGCGACGCCGGACAGGCGAGGTTGTAGATCTGGTCGACCTCCACGTACAGCGGAAACGTCACGTCGTGACGCATCAGGTCGAAGCGCGGGTGATCCAGCAAGTGCTCGATGTTGCGCTTGGTGCCGGTGAAGAAGTTGTCGACGCACAGCACCTCGTGCCCTTCGGCGAGCAGCTTCTCGCACAGGTGGCTGCCGAGGAAGCCGGCACCGCCGGTGACGAGGATGCGACGTTGGGCGTTGTAGATGCGCATGGCGTTGGCTCTTTGGCGTTGGGGTTGCAGTGAGTGAATGAAGGGCCGATGTGAAGAAAAACCTATCAGAGATTTCGATGGCGAGATACCGGACGATGTCGTTCACCGCGGTTGACCCCATTGATGAGCTGCCGCTCGCGCCGCGTTGCATTCGCGGGCGCTAGGGTGTGGCCGTGAACACCTGGCAACCGAACTTCAGCTGGATCAATGACACGCTCGCAGTCGGCGGCAGCTTTCCCGGCGACCGGGCGGAAGGGCTCGCGCGCGAGCACGGCATACAGGCCGTGGTCGACCTGCGCGGCGAAACGCAGCCCGATGCCGTCGTGCTGCGCCGCCACGGCATCGCGCTGCTGCACTTGCCGACGGAGGACATGTGCGGCGTGGCGATGTTCGATCTCGATCGGGGCATTCGTTTCGTCAACGGATTTCTCGACGCCGGGCGGCGCGTGCTGATTCATTGCGAGCACGGCATCGGCCGCTCGGCCACGCTCGCGCTGTGCGTGCTGGTCCAGCGCGGCCAGGCGCCGCTCGACGCGCTTGCGCTGATGAAGAAGCAGCGCCCGCTGGTGTCGCCTTCTCCGGGGCAGTTCGCGTGCTGGTGCGGATGGCTGGAGAGCCACCGTTCGGCGAGCAAGGTCGACTGGCAGGTCCCGAGCTTCGACGAGTTCCAGGCGCTCGCGTATGCGAGCCGCGAGCCGAGTGCGTGATGCTCGTCTACGGAGATGCGGTCCGCCATGAAGACGCCGCCCGCGTGCTCGCCCGCCTGCGGCGCTGCCTGCGGGAGCTTGCGCTGCTGCCGCCCGGACTCGCGCGACACGCACGCCTGGTCGCCGGGTTGATCGAGGCCGGCGAATTCGCACAGGCGTTGGCAGATGCGCGGCACGTCGGCGCGGATGCGGCGATGTCGCTCGTGCGTGCGCTCGCCGAGTGCTGCGCGCGCTCGTGGGACAGCGACTTCGAGGCCGGCGCCGGCGTGCCGGCCGACACCCTCGCCGCTTGCGCAGACCGCCTGCCGCAGGAGCCGATCGGCCTGAAGCGTCCCGAGGGCTATGCCTACTACGCGCTCTATCCCGAGAGCTACCTGGATGCCGCGCGGCGTGTGCACGCGCCGTCGTGGCAGGTGTTCGGCGTGCGGAGCATCGGCACCAGCCTGGGCGCCATGGTCGCGGCAGGCCTCGGCGCCGGATGCCCGGGCACCCTGCGCCCGAGCGGGCATCCGTTCGCAAGGCGGCTCGCGGCGGACGCCAGTGCCATCGACCTGCACGCGGGCGCCTTCGCCGTGGTCGACGAAGGGCCTGGACTCTCAGGCTCCTCGCTGGCGGCGGTCGGGCGCTGGCTGCTGGACGCAGGCGTCGCGCCCGAACGCCTCCATTTCTTTGCCGGCCATGCAAAGGGTCCCGGCGCGATGGCAAGCGCGGATGTACACGCGGTGTGGCGCTGCGCGCAGGTGCACGCGGCGAGCTTCGAAGAGGTGATCCTGCGCCCCGAGCGGCCGGCGCATCGCCTGGAGAACTGGATCGTGCCGCTGGTCGGGCCCCTGCGGGCGCCGCTGCAGGACATTTCGGGCGGACGCTGGCGCGGGCTCCAGAGCCGTCCCGCCGGTGAAGCGCCGCCGGTGCATCCCGCCTGGGAGCGCCGCAAGTTTCTTGCGGAGACTGCCAACGGCCGCTGGTTGGTGAAGTTCATCGGCCTGGGCCGGGAAGGGGAACGCAAGTACCTGCGCGCCAAGGCCTTGGCCGCGGCCGGCTTCGTGCCCCGGCCAGCGGGACTGTGCCACGGCTTCGTGGTCGAGCGCTGGCGCGACGACCTTTCGCCAATGCCGGCGCATCCGGCCGGCAACCTGCGCTCCCGGCTCATCGATCGCATGGGCGACTACCTCGGCTTCCGTGCGCGTTCGTTCCCGGCTCTCGAGCGTGCCGGCGCCTCGGTGCGCGCACTCTGGGAGATGGGTCGCTTCAACACAGAGGCGGTGCTCGGACCCGCGCTCGCTGCAGCCTGGGACGCGTGGGAGCCGGGACTGGACCGCCTGTCGCATGCGGTCTGCCGCATCGAGACCGACAACCGCATGCATGCGTGGGAATGGCTCACGGCCGGCACGCTCATCCTCAAGACGGACGCGGTGGACCACCACGCGGCACATGACTTGGTGGGCTGCCAGGACCTCGCCTGGGACATCGCAGGCGCCGCGGTGGAGTTCGAGCTTTCCGGCGACGAGGTGGCGCGCCTGGTCGCGCGCTGCGGCCGGACACCCGACCCCGCGCTGCTGTCGTTCAGCCGGCTGTGCTACCTGGCCTTCGAGCTTGCCCGCTGCCGCGAAACCATCGGCGCCGCCGCCATCGCAGACCCACCCCTGCAGGCTGCTGCGGCACGCTACGAAGAGGCCCTGCACGCGGCACTCTCCGCGTCACCGTTCGCAACAACGGTGCACAGGAAAACGTCCGACTCCGCCACGGCCTCTGCGCCCGCGCCACGCTGCACGCCAGGGGCAGATGTTGCATCCATGGCTTCAGGAGTTGACATGGAACAGCAGCAAAAGCAAGCCCAGGCCCAGCAGCAACCGCGGGTCGTGCCACCCGTCGACGACGACGGTTCGTCGGTGGCCGGCGAGGAAGACCCGGGCGCTGCGGTCGAACCCACGACGCCGAAGGCGGGTGACGAAGCCCCGCCCGGCACGCCCGGAACAGGCGAAGGGATCTGCCGCCGCTGCGGCGGCAGCGGACGCCTTTCCGCCAGCGAACCTTGCCCCGACTGCGGCGGCACCGGACACGTCACGGTCGGCATCGGCGGCGCCTGAACGCAGTCGCGAAGGCTGGCATGCACCTTGCCACCCTGCTCCGGATCGGACCGCCGGCATCCTGCCGCCGCCGAAACCGGGGAAGTGGAATGACGAGCGCGGACAGGAAGATGGCGCCGATCGACGAGGAAGCGATCAACAAGGCATCACATGATTTCGAGTACCAGGGATGGAAGGTCAAGCTGGCCTTGGACGGCGCCAGTTCGGAGGGGATCGTCTCGGGGCACGCGGATCTTTACGAGCAATCCGTCTTCGTGTGCCGGGTCATGCTGTCGGCACGCCACCGCGACGGCAGCAGCGCGATGCAGGCGCTGGCGCGCAAGGCGCGAGCGCTGATCGACCTGCGGCAGCTGCAAACCAACGACTGACGAGAGGTCGGCGTGGACGGGGTGCGTGTAAATCCTGCAGTACATCTTTCAGAACCCAGGGGGCCTGGGTCAACCAGCGGAAGTCTTATGAACAAAACCTTGAACTCCTGTTTTCGCCGCAGCGCCAATCTTCACTGGGGCCTCTGGGCCCTGGCGGCTGCGGTGGGTCCGGCCATCGCACAGCCCACCGGCAATCCGAAGGGAAGCGCGCCCGTGACCATGGAAGGCAACAGCGCGAAGGCGCCTGCCACGCGCAATCGCAACGCCGGTTCCGAGGAAGAGCGGCGCACGGAAGACCGGGCCGGCGGTTCCACATCGAAGGCCTCC
The DNA here is from genome assembly GCF_901827205.1 of Variovorax sp. PBS-H4. Taxonomy (NCBI): domain Bacteria; kingdom Pseudomonadati; phylum Pseudomonadota; class Betaproteobacteria; order Burkholderiales; family Comamonadaceae; genus Variovorax; species Variovorax sp. PBS-H4. The sequence continues at coordinate 6,301,003 of NZ_LR594675.1, forward strand.
CGCGCAGGCCACCTGCGCACGCCGGGGGTGGGAACGGCCGGCGGGCTGACGGGTCGGCACCCGGGCGACGGCTCCGCCAATCGAACGACGGAGACCGACCAGGCGCCGCCTGCGAAAAAGCGCTGAGCCGCACGACGCTGGGCATTGCCGGGAACGGGCGCGCCGTTTGCTTGTGAGCGGGCCTGGCCTGCGTTCGCCTTCGGCGATGAGCGCCTGCCGGATCACCGACCCCTTTGTTCTTCCTGGAGACCACGTACATGCCACGCTCTGTCAAAGCAGCCAGACAAGATTCCACTGAGCAGCCGCCTTCGAGCAGCGTGCCGCCGCTCGAAGCGGAAGTCAGGGCAGCCGACCTCGGCTCGGCCGACGCAGGGGCAAGCGCGAGCGCAGACAGCGACGAGGCCACGCGGCCCGACACATCGCGCGAAGCCCGCATCCGGGAGGCGGCCTACGCCGCCTATGAGCGCCGCGGCAGGACACCCGGCAGCGAAGAGCAGGATTGGTTCGAGGCCGAGCGATCGATCGATGCGCAAGAGGATGGCACCGGCGGCACCACGCGCCAGCCGTAACCATTGCTTCTCCGAGCCCCCCGCCGCCCGGGCGGGCGCCGATTTTCTAAGGCTCCGTCTTCAACAGCCCTCGGATGTTGAGCACCGCGAGGCAGACCTGCAAAGCGATCAATGCCCATGCGCGACTCGGGATCGCCCAGGCGACCCAGAGGATGTTGCTGAGCAGGAAGATCCAGAAGCCCTTGTTGCGGCGTGTGCGGACGTTGGAACCCACCAGGTAGGCGGCGGCCAGCGACGAGGCGAATGCAGGCCATTGAATCCAGTCGAGTTGCATCCGGCGGACCTGCCCGATCAGCCGAGCGCGGTGTCGAGCACCATCATCACGACGAAGCCAGCCACCAGCCCGACGGTGGCCGAAGCCTCGTGCCCCTGCCGGTGCGACTCGGGAATGACCTCGTGGCTGATCACGTACAGCATGGCGCCCGCCGCCATGGCCAAGCCCCAAGGCAGCATGCCGGCAGAGACAGTGATGAGCAGCGCCCCGAACATTGCGGCCACGGGCTCCACCAGGCCGGACACGATGCCGAGACCTGCCGAGCTGAGCCGCCCGTAGCCGACGCCGCGCAGCGCCAGGGCCACGACCATGCCTTCGGGCACGTCCTGGATCGAAATGCCGGTCGTCAGGGCAGCCGCGCCGACCGGATCGGTGCCGGCAAAGGCGACGCCGATGGCCAGGCCTTCTGGCAGGTTGTGCAGCACGATCGCGAGCACGAACAGCCAGACGCGCCGCAAGGTGCGCGCCTGCGGGCCTTCGAGCCCCTTCACGAAGTGCTCATGGGGTACGGCGCGGTCGATGGCCAGCAGCAGCAGCGCCCCCAGCAGGATGCCGCCGCCGACGATGCCGCCGGCACCCCACGCACTGGCGCCCTGGGCCTTGGCCGCTGCCAAGCCGGGGATCACCAGCGAGAAGGAGCTCGCCGCGAGCATCACGCCCGCGCCGAAGCCGAGCATGATGTCGTAGCTGCGCTGCGAGAACTGCTGCGAGAGCAGCACGGGCAAGGTGCCGAGGGCCGTGGCCAGCGCGGCGACCATGCCGCCGACCAGCGCGCCCTGGATGCGCGCGTCGCCACGCGCCACGCCCTGGAAACCCTCATAGGCCAGGATGGCCATGCCGGCCACGACGATGGCAACGCCCAGGCAGCGCCGCAGGGACAACCGGCGGCGCGGGCCTGGATGCACCGGCGCGCCACCGGAGGGCCACGAAGGTTGCACGGCCTTGCTACCGGCGGAAGCTCGTGAGGTGCGGCAGGTGGCGCCGCGTGCGGCCCGACCGGCTGGCCCACAACAGGCCGAGCGCCGCGAGCCCCGCGATCGACAGCGCCGCCGTGTTGCCCGAGACTGCGCGCCCCATGTCGAGCGCGATCTCGCCGCTGCGCGGCGCGACCAGCTGCACGCGGCGCTTGGTCATGCGCGCACCCAACTCGCCGAGGCGATCGCCCAGCAGGCGCTCGGCCGCCGGCAGGAGGACTGTTTCCTCGTCGGCCACGTGGTGCAGCACCTCGCGCATCAGGGCCATCACGGTCTCGTCATAGTCGACGGCCTCCGGCTCCATGCGGCGCAGCAACCCGATGAGCCGCTTCATTTCCTGATGCTCGGCCATGCTCTCGCGGATGAGCTCGTCCTCGGTGACCTCGCGCACCGCCGGATAGAAGATCTCTTCCTCCAGGCTGGCATGCACCTCCAGCGCAGTGCAGATGGTGGACGCGAGCCCCTTGCGCACGCGCGCCGGGGCGCTGGCCTTGTACTGGTGGAAGGTGGACATCACGTGCGTGTGGTCCAGACGGATCATGTTCGTCGCGGTGGGCAACAAACGAGAAACCAGGTTGTTCATGGCGTGCTCCGTTGCTTGCGCAAAAAAAGGCGGTGGCCTGGCCACCGCCAACCCACGTCGGGCAGGGTCAGGCGGGCGTGGCGGTCAGCTCGCTCATCAGCTCTTCCTTGCGCGTCTCCAGCTGCTCGCGCATGGCGACCAGGTCGAGTCCGCGGGCGGCGCGCGCCTTGACGAAGATCTCGTTGCGCTCTTCCTTCACATGGTGGTCGATGTACTCGCCGAGCACGGTGACCTTGGCGTCGAACTTGTCGTCGACGTCGGTGGCGTCCTGGATCTGCGCGATCAGGTCCTTGGCGCTCGCGTGTTCGACCTCGGCTTCGTCGAGCAGGTCGGTGTCCTTGATGGCTTCTCGCAGGGCCGGATAGAAGATCTCTTCCTCGATCTGCGCATGCACGGTCAGCTCCGTGCAGATCTCGTTGGCGAGCTCGCGCTTCTTCTGCGATGCAGTGGCTGCCTTCGAACTGGCCAGCGTCTCGTACTCCTTGAACATCTTCTTGACGTTGCGGTGGTCGGCATCGAGCAGGCTGCAGGCATCGGGCTCGGAACGTTTGGTGGTGGGCATCGTGGGCTCCAGTGGGTTGGGTGGTTGGGAGGAAGCACAGCTTGTGATGGCCCCATCGGAGCTCGCGTAGGAGCGCGCCGCGGAGAAATGTCGATAAAGCGGAAGGCTTCAGGACGGCGCTGCTCAGCAGTGGCGCGACGTATGGCGGCGCACTGCGCGGCGCACCGCTTTGCGAATCCTCCGCCGTCCTACTGGCGGACCTGGACCGGTCGTGTCAGATCGCGGCCCAACCCCAAGGAGACCCCGTCATGCCCATTCCCGAACGCCGGCTGCAGCGCACGCTGCGCACAGTCTTCGGACTGCAGGCCTTGCGCCCGGGGCAGCGGCAGGTGATCGAGCGCGTGCTCGGCGGACGTTCCACGCTCGCGGTCATGCCCACGGGCGCGGGCAAGTCGCTGTGCTACCAGCTTCCGGCCCTGCTGCTCGAAGGCTGCACGGTGGTGATCTCGCCGCTGATCGCACTCATGAAGGACCAATGCGAGAAGCTGCAGTCGCTCGGCATTGCAGCGGTGCAGTTCAACAGCCATGTGGAAGCCGACGAGATCCGCTCCAGCGAGGAAGCCGTGCGCGACGGCTCGGCGCGCCTCGTGTTCGCCACGCCGGAGCGGCTGGCCGATGCGCAATTCGCGGCACTGCTGCGGGGGCGCACGATCTCGCTGCTGGTGGTCGACGAGGCGCACTGCATCTCGCAGTGGGGGCACGATTTCCGGCCGGCATTCCTGGGCATCGGCACCGTTGCGAAGGAGATCGGCGGGCCGCCCGTCCTGGCGCTCACGGCGACGGCGAACACCGAGGTGGCGGCGGACATCATGGAAAAGCTGGGCATTCCCAAGTCCGGCTGGATCGACACGGGAACGTACCGGCCCAACCTGCACTTCGCGGTGGAGCAGCATGCACGCGAAGACGAAAGACTGCGCCGGACACTCGCGCTGGTCGGCGCTGCGAAGGGCAGCGGCATCGTCTACACCGCGACCGTGAAGGCAGCGGAAACGGTGTACGAGGCGCTCCGCTCGCAAGGCGAATCGGTGGGGCTGTACCACGGACGGCGCAGCGCGGCCGAACGGCGGGAGGCCCAGGACGACTTCATGGCGGATCGGCTGCGCGTGATGGTCGCGACCAATGCGTTCGGCATGGGGATCGACAAGCCCGACATCCGCTTCGTCCTGCACTACCAGATGCCTTCGGGCCTGGACGCGTACTACCAGGAGTCGGGCCGCGCCGGGCGCGACGGCGCGCCTTCGGCCTGCACGCTGCTGTTCCTGCGGCGCGACCGGGCGCTGCAGCAGTTCTTCCTGACCGGGCGCTACCCCACGGAGGAGGAACTCGACGCGCTGCTGCGGGCACTGGAACGGAATGCGCCGCACGCCGACGGCCAGACGATGGAAGACCTCAAGGACCGCACCGGGCTGCCCCAGAACAAGCTGAAGGCGGCGGTCGGCCTGCTGCGCAACCGGCGCATCGTGGGCGTGGATCGCGAAGCCCGCGTGCGCCTGCTGCGTGCCGATCTTGCCGGCGACGAGATGCGTGAACTCCTCGCCAGCTACCGCCGAAAACGCGAACAGGACCACGAAACGCTGGAGCGCATCGTGTTCTACGCCCAGAGCGGCCAGTGCCGCTGGCAGGTGCTGCTGGCCTATCTGGAGGAAGAGGCGCCGCAGGAGCGCTGCGGCAACTGCGACAACTGCCGCCGCATTGCCCGGCACGAGGCGGCCATGGCGGCAACCGTCGAGGTGGACAGCGATGCGCCCAAGCTGCGGCACCCCGCAGAACCCCGGCTGCCGCTGCCGGCCTTCGTCGCGCGCCAGCCCGTCAGGGTCAAGCGCTACGGCGAGGGCAGCGTGGTGAGCGCGGATGCGTTGTCGATCACGATCGAGTTCGCCGACGGCAGCCGCCGCTGCTTTCAACCGGATTTCGTGCAGCCCATCGCCAACCGGAGGAGCCCGGGGCGGGCCGCGCGGTCGGCGGCGACCGCTACCGGATGAGTCCGTTGCAGGTGCCAGAAGGGAAAGGAGTTGCGGATGCCTGAAGATCCCGTCGCGATGCGCACACCGCTCGCAACCGCCCTGCTTGCAGCCGCATGCGCGGTTTTCGGATCGTGCGGCGGCAGCAACACGGCGTCCCCGGCGCCAACGCCCGGTGCGGCCAAGGAAGCCAGCACACGGGCGCTGGAGGCGGGGGCCTCGGCGCTGCAGGACAAGCCGCCGATCGAAGCCATCAATGCGTACCTGGACGGCTTCCACTTCTACAGCGGGAGCCCTGACATGCAGATGGAGGCGCACCACTACTGCGCCATCCTCGACGAGGAGCTGATCCAGTGCGTGATCTACGACGGCAACGTCAAGAATGCGAAGCTGATGGGCGTCGAGTACATCGTCAGCGAACGCCTGTTCAAGACATTGCCGGAGCAGGAAAAGGCACTCTGGCACAGCCACGTGCACGAGGTGAAGTCCGGCCAGCTGATCGCGCCGGGAATTCCCGACGCGGCCGAGCATGCGCTCATGACCAAGCTCGTCGGGACCTACGGAAAGACCTTCCACACCTGGCACACCGACCAGAACAAGCAGCTGCCCACCGGCATTCCCCAGGTGATGATGGGCTTCACCGCCGATGGACAGGCGAATGCGGCGATGGTCGCCGAGCGCGACAAGCGCTTCGGCATCGCCAGCGCGGACAAGAAGAAGCAGCGGGAGGACATACCGGCGCCGGCCATCGCCGATGGCGCGGATGCGTGGCAGAAAGGACGGACGGTTCAGCTCGCAGACCCGACGGGGACGCAGCACGGCCATCCGGCAGGCGGCAAGTAGCCGCACATGAAAGGACCCCATGACCAACTCCTCAGGCACCCACAGCGGCGATGGAACGCGCCCAACCACCAGCGGCGGCACCGACAACATCGGGGCCGGCGAGAAATTCAGCGGCAAGCGCTCGCAGGCCGGCAGCGAAGACAACGGCCCGGCGCCGGCGGAGCGCATGACGGCCAAGCGCAAGGACGCGGAAGCGTCGGAACACGAGGACTCGGCCGCTTTCGGGCTGCGCGAGGACATGGAGCCCGAGACCAACAAGGAGCCGCCGCCGACGAGTGGGAAGAAGTCCGGCGACGGCGGAGACGCGCCGCCGTGAACCGGGGCGCTCTCACCTTCGTCAGCCCCGCGTGACCTCGACGCTGTACAGCCCCCATGGGCACAGGGCGAAGCGTTCCTTGAGCGGCTTGTCCTTGAACGCAGGCAGCGTGTCGGCCTCGTAGACCGCCCACAGGGGCCCCAGCCCGCCGAGCGCGAGCGGGGCGCCATCCATCTCGGTCGCCACGATCATGCGATAGCTGCGCGCGTCTGCCATGCGCACCGGCACGACGTAGCCATCCACTGCGCGCAGGGCCAGCGTCGCGTCGCCGGGCACGCCCGCCGCCTCCATCACGCTGGTCAGCAAGGGGCCGGCGAGCGCGTGGACCTTGGCGTCGTACTCGATCGTCGGCTTGATCCGCACTGCAGGCAGGCGTCGCAAGGCCTCGGCGTCGAACACATAGGCCTTGTCGAACTTGACGCCGTGCTTCGCCATCAACTGGTCGAGCGCCGGATCGACGGGGCCCCGGTTGCTCTTGCCGACCGCGCCGCTGACGGTCAGGAGGCCCGGCCCCTTGGCGGTCTTGTCCGCGGCGGAGGCTTGGAGGGAAGAGAACGATGCGGCCAATGCCGCCGTGCCGAGGAAGTGACGTTTGTTCATCGGGCGATTGTGGGGCGAGGAGCCCTCGCGGGGAAGCACGACCTCCGGCCGCCACGATGAGGCCTCGCCCGGAAACGCACCGATGGACTCAGAAGCGCTCGGGCAGGCCCATCGCGGGATCGCTCACCGCGTGCCGGCCGGTCTCGACGCGCCCGGCGAAGCGGCGGTAGAAGGCGCTGTCGGCATCGCAGCTCACCACGAAGTCGTACCAGTTGCCCGTGGCGTCGAGGCTCCATCGCATGCTGGCGTCGTCGCGGCCCTTGACCCGCACGCTCCAGGGGCCGCGTGGCTGGTGGCCGCGGCCATCGTCATCGCGGTCTTCATGATCGTTGCGTCCACCCTTGCCGCCGCCGCCATGTCCGTCGAGGCGCGGGTAGGCCAGGTTGTGCTGCACGGTGAACCGGCAATCGCGCTGGCCGCCGTTGCGCATCTGCAGGTAGATATCGCCCTTGCGCGCGTCGTAGCCCACGCGGATCTCGGGCAGCGGCGCACCTGCGGCACGCAGCCGGTTCATGTCGCCCTTGAAGTGGCGGTGGAACCCGTTGGGCCCCAGCACCCAGAGGTCGTACAGGCCGGCGTCATCGGTCGCCGCGGCCCAGTCGCCGCTGAGCTGCTTGCCGGGCTCGACCATGTAGCGGCGCGGTACGCGGTCTGCCAGGTGCAGCTTGTCGTAGACGTGGAACACGGCGGCCGCGCGGCCGCTGTTGGCGAAGCTCAGCTGGACGCGGCCACTGGACGAATCGACGCGCGCGGTGGTGTGCAGCTCGTAGGGCAAGGCGCGCGAGGGCCGCACGCCGGTGGCCTGCACCGGCAGCGCGAGATCGACCGGGGGCACGATCTTCGGCAGCGCCTGCTGCGCGGCCGTCAGCGCATCCACCTCGGCCCGGGTCCGGCGGCCGGCCAGGGTGGGCAGCGGCTCGCCGTTGGGGCGCTCGAAGTTGAAGGCGCTGGTCAGGTCGCCGCAGACCGCGCGGCGATAGGCACTGATCTGCGGCTCGACCACGCCGAAGCACTTCTCGAGGAACATGAGGGTCGAGGTGTGGTCGCAGACCTGCGAGTTGACCCAGCCGCCGCGGCTCCACGGCGAGACGACCCACAGCGGCACGCGCGGACCCGGACCGTAGGGCCGGCCGTCCATGGCGGGCTGGCTCGCGGTCGCGGGCGTGTAGTTGTGATACTCCACCGCCACGTCCTCTTCCTTCATCGTGGTGCCGCCAGCCAGCGTGCCGTCTGCATTGCGCGACGGCGCCGAGGGGGTCGGCAGGTGATCGAAGAAGCCGTCGTTCTCGTCGAAGTTGACGAGCAGGACGGTCTTGCTCCAGACCTCGGGGTTGGCCGTCAGCGCATCCAGCACCTGCTGCACGTACCAGCCGCCCTTGGCCGGGCTCGACGGTCCGGGATGCTCGCTGTAGGCCGACGGCGCGATGATCCACGACACCGCGGGCAGCTTGCCATTCTGGATGTCCTCGCGGAAGGTCTCCAGGAAGCCGTGGGGCATCGTGTTGTGGAAGCCCTTGGCCAGCGGGCTGAGCGCATCGTCGACCGCCGGGTCGTAGAAGGGGCCGGCGGCGGTGACCGGCTGCGTGATGTCCGTGGCCGGCACGTAGACCGGGCGGCGCGCCGGCGGCATCTGCTCGATCTGGGCGCGCCAGTGGCGAAAGCCCATCATCTCGTTGCATCCGAAGTTGTCGATCAGGCTCTGGTAGACCTTCCACTTCACGCCGGCCTTCTCGAGCCGGTCGGCATAGGTGGTCCAGGTCCAGCCCTGCGTGGACACGCCGATGTCGTTGCCGCCGTTGAACTGGTTGTTCAGCGCTGCGACCTGCACCTTGCTTCCGTCGGTCGGGCTGACACCGTTCGGCCCGTTGGTGCCGCTCCAGTAGAACAGGCGGTTGGCGATGGTGCCCGTGTGCATGCCGCAGTGGTAGTGGTCGCACAGCGTGAAGGCGTCGGCCAGTGCGCGCTGGAACGGCACTTCGGCCGCTTCGTAGTAGCCCATCGACAGCTGGTTCTTGGCGTCGGGCCACTTGTACATGCGTCCATGGTCCCAGGCGGCCTGCGAGTCCGACCACGAATGCGGGGTGCTCCCGGCACGCTGCGCGTTGCCCTGGGTCTCGTCCAGGTGGTAGGGCACGAAGGTGCTCGCCGGCGTGGTCTTCGTGTAGGTCTGATAGAAGGCGTTCTTGCCGTTCGGCGTCGGGACCGCGAAGCGGTCGCCGAAGCCGCGCACGCCCTTGAAGGTGCCGAAGTAGCTGTCGAAGGAACGGTTCTCCTGCATCAGCAGCACGACGTGCTTCACGTCCTTGACGGTGCCGGTGTCGTGGTGGGCCGGGATGGCCAGCGCGCGGCGGATGCTGGGCGGGAAGGCGGCCAGCGTGGCGGCGGCGATGCCGGTCGTGGCGGTGTTCTGGAGGAATTTGCGGCGGGAGTTCGTGGTCATGTCTGATGCGTTCGTGGGTTCTTCGCACGGGGAGCGCCGAGCTTAGGCAAGCGCAATGTCATAACGATGACGCCGGCGCTGATCAGGTCTCGGCGCGCAAGGGCGGCGGCGGGGCCGGCCGCGGACCTCGCGGCAGCGGCTGAACGAGGTCGATGCTGCGTGGCCGGGCCGCGTCTCGCTCTACTTGCGGCACGCCACGCAGAACTCGATGAGCGCTTCCAGCTGCGTCGCCTTCTCGAAGAAGGCGTCCGCGCCGGCATCCAGCGCCCGTTGGCGCATCGGGTCGCGATCGTAGTTCGACATCATTGCCACCTTCTGGCCGGGCGCTCGCTCCTGGCAGTGCCGCAACACCCTGAAGCCATGCCCGCTTGCGAGGAAGACGTCGATGAGCGCCAGGTCCCATCCGTGCGGATTCGCGTCGAGCCAGGCGCTCGCGTCGGCGTCGGTGCTCGCGGCAAACGCCAGCTCCGCGCCGTCGATGGCGCGCAGGAGCTGCGCGAAGCGTGCCGAGAGCACGGGATCGTCCTCCACGAGAAGGACCCTCAGGCGAGATCCTGGACGGAGATGGGGCTTTGTCATCGGTGTTTGGCAAGCATTGATTCGAGCGCACGTGCGCCTGGAGTTTGCCGTGATCATCATGCGCAAGGCCGCGGCAATCCACGCGCCTGTTCGTCGGCCGCGACCCCTTGCTCGCGCTCATGGCTCGTGGTTCCCGCGGCGCATCGGGCGACGCAGAAGCGTGCCGCCCACTTCGCGCGCTTGCCGCTCGCGCTCGCGGCGACGCGCTTCGGCGGGGTTTGCGATCGTCGGACGTGGCTTGGGATTGAGCTCGCACCACCACGTTTGAACGAACATCGGCCCGGTGCCCTTGCCGCCGCGGGTCGGGTAGATCTCGACCCCCGTCAGCAGCACGCCACGGCCGTCGAGGGCCAGCAGCCTGGCCTTGTCGAGCAGCGGTATGACATAGCTCTCGCCATCCTGGGCGAGCAGCACGGCCACGCGCTTCATGCCCTTGCGATACACCTGCAGCTCGCCGTGCGCCGGCGCGGCCTCGATGTCGTCGCGGTGCAGCAGTTGCCCCTCTCGGCGGCATCGGTAAACAATGGCGAACACAGGCGAAGAATACTGTATGAATGTACAGTAGCGCCATGGACCGCGAGATCTGGATTGCCGTTTGCGCTCACCGGCTTCAAAGACAGTGGCGCACCATCGACCCCGATCAGCTCGACGAGCTCGCCGCAGATCTGTGGAACGACGAGCGCTTGAGAAGATTGGCGCCCGACGAGGCTGCCACACAATGGCTCGAACCATTAGCATCCGCCTATGAGCATCCTGGTCGGAACCGCCTCGTGGACTGACAAGACCCTCATCGACTGCGGGCGCTTCTATCCGAAGGAGGCAAAGACGCCCGAGGCGCGGCTGCGCCATTACGCGTCGATCTTCCCCTTGGTCGAGGTCGATTCGAGCTACTACGGCATCCCCGCGCCTGCCAACGCCCACAACTGGGCAGCGCGCACGCCCGAGCACTTCACCTTCAACGTCAAGGCCTTTCGCCTCTTCACCGGCCACCAGACCGACCCCAAGGTGCTGCACAAGGACATCAGGGAAGCGCTGGGGCCCACGGGCACGCTCTCGTACCGCAACACCCCGCCGGACATCCGCGGCGAGCTGTGGCGCCGCTTCATCGACGCGATTGCACCGCTCAAGGAGGCCGGCAAGCTGGGCCTGGTGCACTTCCAGTTTCCGCCCCGGCTGCAGTGCACTCGGGAGGGCCATGCGCACGTCGAGCACTGCATCGAGATGATGGGGGGCCAGGCCTGCAGTGTCGAGTTCCGGCACGGATCGTGGTGGACCGAGGCGCAGCGCGGCGCCACGATCGACTTCCTGCGCGAGCTGCGTGCCGTGCACACCATCGTCGACGGACCGCAGGGCTTCGCCAACAGCGTGCCCCTGCTGGCCGAGACCACGCATCCCGACTACGCGCTGGTGCGCTTGCATGGGCGCAACGTGGACACCTACAACATGAAAGGCGCGGCGTCGGCGGCCGAGCGCTTCGACTACGACTATCCGGACCGGCAGCTGCGCGAGATCCTGTCGGAGGTGGTCCGCCTGGCCTACAAGGTCCGGCATGCACACATCATCTTCAACAACTGCGACGAGGACAAAGGGCAGCGCAACGGCATCTCCTTCATGAAGATGCTGTTGGCGCATGGGTGAAAGCAAATCAAAGGAGCGTATGCATGGAAACACAGGAGTTGCACCGCGGTCGCCTGATCGATCACATCCAGCTCGTCGTGCGGGATCTGTCCGCGAGCCGGGCTTTCTATGAGGCCGCCTTCGAGGTGCTCAAGATTCCGATGGGCGGCACGGGAAAGGACTATTTCTGGGCGGACGAGCTCTTCATCTCGAGTGCCGACAGCGAGGCCGCGCAGGGCCAGCTGACCGGCCGCCACCACCTGGCGTTCCAGGCCCAGGACCGGGCGATGGTCGATGCCTTCTACAAGGCCGCACTCGCGCACGGCGGCAAGGACAACGGCGCTCCCGGCGAGCGGCCGTATCACCCGGGCTACTACGCCTGCTTCGTGCTCGACCCCGACGGCAACAACATCGAAGCCGTATTCCACGGCGAGGCTCAGCGCAGCGCGGCTTCGGTCAAGGTGACGTTCTGATCCCGAGACGACCGGACGATCCGGGCGGAGACCTCCCGCGGCAGAATGCCGGACCCTGACGACGACCCGCCCGCGTTCGAATGCTCGCCAACCTCGCCCCGTTCGCCACCATCGTCATCCTCCTGGTGTGGATGGGCTTCTTCATGTTCGGTTCGCTGCCGCTGATGATCCTGAAGCATGACACGTCGCTGGACGCACGTTTCATTCGCGGTCTGTTCGACGTGTACTACAAGGCCGTGATGGTGACGGCAGGCGCCGGCGCGCTGGCTCACGCCGCGGCTGGGCGTCCCGTCATTGCCTTCGGAATGGCAGGCGTCGCCTTGATCGCCTTCATCAGCCGCCGCGGCATCCTGTCGCGCATGGACCGGCTGCGCGATGCGATGACGGCGACCGACACGGGCCGCATTCGCCAGTTTCGCCGGCTGCATGTCTGGGGCATGGTCCTCAACGTGGCGCAGCTGTGCGTGGTTTGCGTGGGACTGGTCAAGGCGCTTTGAGCCTCAGGGCTCGCGCAAGAACATGCAGACCTGGTCGAACAAGCGACTGCCCGGAGATGAAAATTGGCGCAGCAAGCTGAAATGGTCGGCCCCTGGCGCAAGGTGCAAGGAGCTCCGGGTTCCCGCCTTGCTCAGCGTCTCGTGAAAGCGCCGGCTCTGCTCGATGAACGCAGGCGTTTCCTCCTCGCCGACCACCACCAGCACAGGTGCCGTCAGCGTGCCTGCGCGATGAAGTGGAGAGCAGGCCGCCGCGCCTGCAGCATCCAGCTCGAGTTTTTGGTTGAGCGTTGTACGCAAGAGGGGCGCGAGGTCGTAGATGCCGCTCATCGCAACAACGCCCGCGATGTCCTGGCCTCCGGACAATGCAAGCTCGACTGCAATGTGCGCGCCGGCGGAGTGCCCCGACAGCAGCAGTGGCGGGTGCTCGTTGTCGTCGACGCCTGCTTGCGCCCTGATCGCGGGTACGCAGGCCTTTGCAGCCCCGACGAGTTCGGGCAGCGATACCGTCGGGCAGAGCGGGTAGTTGACCAGCGCGACATTCAGGCCCGCCGCCGTGTACGCGGGCGCGATGAAGCGGAAGGTCGACTTGTCACGTGATTGCCAGTAGCCCGCATGGAAGTACGCGAGCGTGCCCCTCGGCTTCTCGCGCGCCATGAAGAAGTCGAAGGTCTGGCGTTCCAGTGGCCCGTATCGCACATCGAGGACGCAGGTCTCGGTGCTCACGGCCGCCAGGCTCTCGGCCTCGTACGCGGCGAGCAGCGAAGCAAAGCTCGGGCGCGACTGGCCCTCCACGTACTGAAACTGTGCGTCTTCCATTCTGCTAATCGGCCTTGAGACCCGTGGTCTTCACGAACTGGGTCCAGCGTTGCAGTTCGCTGCGCACGAGCGCGGTGAACTGATCCGGCGAGTTCGTGCCGGCCGCTTCCATGCCGAGCTCGGACAGCCTGTCGCGGATCTGGGGCAACTGCATGATGCTCGTCAGTTCGTGGTTCCACTTGGCGATGATGTCCCGCGGCGTCCCCGCCGGCGCGACGATGCCCTCCCACTCCTTCATGTCGAACCCGGCGATGCCGCTCTCGGCCATCGTCGGGACCGACGGCAGCGCGGTGAGGCGGGTGGGGCTGGTCACGGCCACGGCGCGTAGTTTGCCAGCGTTCACCAGCGGCACGGCCACCGACGTGGTTGCGAACATGGCAGAGACGTAGCCGCCGAGGAGCGCCTGCACGGCTTCCGAAGGCCCCTTGAAAGGCACGTGCAGCATGTCGACCTTGGCAAGTTGCCTGAAGGACTCGCCGAGCAGGTGGGCCGGCGAGCCGTTGCCCCCCGAGCCATAGGTGAGCTTGCCCGGCTGGGTACGCGCAAGTTCCACCAGTTCCTTCGCGCTGCGCGCCGGCACCGAGGGAGGCACCACCAGCACGTTGTACAGCCACACCAGATTGGCGATGGGCACGAAGTCGGCGCTCGTGTCGTAGGGCACCTTCCCGAACAGCGCCGGCAGCACCGTGTGCGTGAGGAACATGACGCCCACCGTGTACCCATCGGGCGCCGCCTTGGCCACCGCGTCCATGCCGATCATTCCCGTGGCGCCGGGACGGTTGTCGACGATGACCGGCTGCTTCCAAGCTTCCTGCAGGCGTTCGGCGACCAGGCGTGCCAGCACATCGGGCGGGCTGCCGGGCGGCAGCGGCACGACGATCTTGATGGGCCTTGCGGGGTAGCCCTGCGCCCAGGCCGGGAGGCTTGCCGCGGCGAGCGGCGCTGCACCCAGCGCGCCCAGGATCCGTCTGCGTTGAATCATGGTGGTCATGGTGTTCATGCCGCCGATGAAACGGGCGGTGCAAAGATGACGTCGTACTCGCGCGCCGCGGCCACCACTTCGGCCGGGCTCGACATGTTGTGGATGCGGCGGTAGAGCGCCTGCAGCTTGCCGGCCGGGGTGGCCCAGAAGAGGGCGGTCACGGGCTCGCCGGTGTTGTTGAAGAAGGCATGCGGGATGCCGCGTGGCATGCGCACCAGGTCGCCGGCGCCGGCCGACGTCTTCTTGCCGCCCAGCATGAGGTCGATGCGCCCGTCGAGCACGAAGATGTACTCGTCCTGGTGAGGGTGGACATGGGGGGGAACGAAGGTCTCGACCGGAAAGGTCGCGTGCCACGAGAAGCTGTCGTCGCTGGTCTGCTTGGGCACGTAGATCTGCCCGAGGATGTTCCACGACACACCGTCGATGCCGGTATGCGCGCGCGTGATGTCGGGGGTTTCAATGGTCATGGGACATTCCTTCCTGGCGAGTGAGGCGATCGAGCGTGGATTTCACAAGGGGGTTGGTCGATGCGAAGCGCGGCTTGAAGCGCTTGCGCGCTTCGCCCAGGTCTTCTTCGTCCCAATAGCCGATGAGGATGCCGCCCTCGGAAATGCGAGGCTGGATCTCCATCGTCTCGATCGCACCGTCCGGGATCGTCACGCGCTGGCGTGGCTGGCGCGCCCAGCGAAACAGCGCCTCGTGCAGGCGCCGGCGAACGCCCTCGTGTTCGGGTGCGGCGCCCAGGTCGACGAATTCGTCCGGGTCGGACGCGAGGTCGAACAGCATCGGACGGTAGCCCTCGGCGAGCACGTACTTCCAGCGGCCATCGGAGATCATCCGCAACCAGGCGTCGCGCGACGGCGTGCCGAGCGCGATGCGCGAATCCTGGAAGGCATAGTCGTACTCGCAGACCACGTGCTCGCGCCAATCGTGCGGACGTTTTCCGAACAGCAGCGGACGCAGCGAGCGGCCGTCCATGATGTGCGGCACCGGCGTGCCGCCGCATGCGTCCAGGAAAGTCGGTGCCAGGTCGATCGCCTCGACCAATGCGTCGCAACGCGTGCCGCGCGTGGCATCGGCGCGCGCGTCGGGGTCGTACACGATCAGCGGTGCGCGGATGATCGGCTCGTGGAACAGGTCCTTCTCACCCATCCAGTGGTCGCCCAGGTAGTCGCCATGGTCCGAGGTGAAGACGATCATCGTCGTCTCCATCAGGCCCCGCTCCTCCAGGAAGGCGAAGAGCTTGCCCAGTTGGTCGTCGATCTGCTTGATCAGGCCCATGTAGCCCGGCATGACGGCGTCGCGCACGCCCTCGCGCGAGAAGGTCCTGGACACGCGGTGCTTCATCATGGCGTCGTACACCGGGTGAGGGTCACGGCGCTCGGCCTCCGAGCGAACCACCGGCAACGCGTCCTCTGCCTTGTACATGCTGGCGTAGGGTTCGGGAACGATGTAGGGCCAGTGCGGCTTGATGTACGACAGGTGCAGGCACCAGGGCTGCTCGCCGGATTCGGCGATGAAGTCCATCGCGCGGCGGGTGATGTAGGGCGTCTCGGAGTGCTCGTCGGGCACGCGGGCCGCCCGGTTCGAGTACTTCAGGAACCAGCCGGAACGGATCTGGCCGTCGTCGTCGACGGTGGAGTTGGCCCATTGCTCCCACGGGTTGTCGCCGTCGAAGCCCTGCTTGCGCAGGTAGTCGTTGTAGCTCGGGTCCGGGTCATGGCCGGAGTAGGGATGGATGCCGTCGTCGCGCTCGTACGGGTCGAAGCCGCATTCGGCAATGCGCATTCCGATGGTGGAAGCCGGGTCGATGCCCAGGCGCGACATCCCTGCCAGGTCGGCGCGCATGTGGGTCTTGCCGACCAGCACCGAGCGCACGCCCAGCGGGCGCAGGTGGTCGCCGATGGTCATCTCGCCCGCCTTCAGCGGCACGAAGTTCCAGCTCGCACCGTGCGAGTGAACGTAGCGGCCGGTGTAGTAGCTCATGCGCGATGGCCCGCAAACCGGCGATTGCACGTAGGCGCGGTCGAAGATCACGCCGCGCGCGGCCAGCGCATCGAGGTTCGGCGTCTTCAGCCTGGGATGGCCGAAGCACGACAAGTGGTCTGCGCGAAGCTGGTCGCACATGATGAAGAGGATGTTCTTCACGCTTCGGTTCATGCCGGTTCCTGTCGTGGGTGGGTATGCGTCGAATGCTAGAGGCCGCATCGGCCCCTGTCGCGTCACATGTTCTTATGCCGATTACCATGGGTTATCGCTATCCTCGGGGCTCACCATGCGGCTCCAGCATCTTCATCTGCTGCTGACTCTTGCCAGGACGGGCAGCCTGCGCGCCTCGGCCCAGGCGCTCAACGTGTCCCAGCCGGCGCTGACCAAGGCCTTGCGCCAGCTCGAGGACGAGTTCGGCACCACCCTCGTGATACGCACGCCCAAGGGAGTACGGCTCGCGCCCGCCGGCGAACTGATCGCGGCACGCGCCGCGACGGTCGTGCGTGAAATCGATCGAGCGCGTGAAGAGGTCGCTTGGCACCTGCGGCATGCCGAGGCGCAGGTGACCGTCGGCGTATCACCGGTGGCGGCGATCTTGCTGGCGCCTGGCGCGGTCGAGCGCTTCGGCGCCCGGTGGCCCCAGGTCAGCCTGCGCATGCGCGATGCGCTCTATCCCCGCGCCTTGGAGCAGGTGCGCGCCGGCGAGCTCGACATGGCGCTGGGGCCTTTGCCGACGGAGGGGGTCGGCCGGGACCTGGTCGTCCAGCCGCTCTTCGACAGCGCATCGGTGCTCGTCGCCCGGCGCAGCCATCCACTGGCGCGCGCCAAGAAGCTTTCGGAGCTGCTCGACACCGGCTGGGTCCTGACCGGGCCGCCTGGCGGGCCCGGCGACCCCCGCAACATTTCGTTCGACGCGACGGGTGCCCGCACGCCGCAAGTCCGGCTCGAATGCGAGTCCTTTGCCACGCTGCTCGCGCTCATGCCGAGACTGGACGTGATCGGGATCATGCCCAAGGGCTTCTTCGATCGCCATGGTCCCGCAATGAACCTCGTCAGGTTGCCGATTGCCGACGTGCTGCCCGACACGACGATCCACGTGCTGCACCGCGCCGACGCGCCGCTGACGCTGCCGGCGCAGCGGCTGCTGGATTCGTTCCTGGCGGAAGCCCATGCGTTGCGGACATCGCCTCACCGCTGACCTCGGCAAATGACCACTCCCGCGGCACCCTCGATCGAGACGCTGACCGAGATCAACATCGTCGACCTGCTGGATTCGACGGGCCTGTTGTGCCTGCGTGGCACGCCGCTGCGACGCGTGTTCAGGCCTGTGGCCCGCCGCTTTGCGCGGACCGCGCACGAGTTCGACGCGCGCGTCGGTGCGCACGGCCTCGCGCAAGGCAGCGCGTGGCTGGTGGACCGGATGACGGCTGGCATCGTCACCCTTGGCCTGGAACACGTGCCGCGGCAGGGCCCTGTGGTCATCCTGGCCAACCACCCGGGAATGACCGACACCGTCGCGCTCTTCGCCAGTCTCGCGTCTCGTCCCGACCTTCGGGTGATTGCGTCGGACCGCCCCTTTCTTCGCGCCTTGCCCAACGTCGCGCGGCATCTGATTTTTCTGCCGGATGACGAAGGCGGGCGCATGGCCGTCGTACGCACTGCCGCCCGGCATTTGCAGGAAGGCGGCGCCCTGCTGACTTTTCCGGCGGGAGACATCGAGCCGGACCCCGCCGCCTTCGGCGCGGACCGGGCCATTGCGTCATTGCAGAACTGGTCGAACAGCTATGCCTTGTTCGGCAGGCTGGTGCCGCGAACGCGGTTCGTGCCGGCGCTCGTGAGCCATGTCATTTCACCGGATGCACAGCGGCATCCGCTGACCTTGTTGCGTCGCACGGCGCGGGACAGGGAGAAGCTGGCCACGGCGTTGCAGGTGGCGCTGGCGCGGTATCGGAATCTGGTGGCGAGAGTGACGTTCGGGAGTTCGCCGAATTCAAGAGCAGGAGGGGCGCAAGCCCTTGACGCATGCATTGCTGCGCAGATGCTGCAGCTTATCGATACGGACGCGCGGCGGCGCTCCCAAGCAGTCCTTGGACCGTAGCCACGAGGCAGTCGAGGCCGCCGCAGACAAGCTAGGCACGGGCCGTCGGTACGTTCAAGCACGACATCCACAGCACGAGCAGCCGCAGGAACTCGAAAAACGCGTCCGCGCCAACTCCAAGAGCTAGAGTTCTTCGGGTTCGAATCCCGCCAAGCGATAGGCCCCTTGAGGATGTGAGGTGTCGCCAGCGAAGCCGCGGCGTACCAGCTCAGTCAAATACATCTCGTCCCACTCGATGTTCGCAAGGTTGACTTCGGTTCCCAACTCCTTGACTAGCCAAGCGCAGATCTTGTGCTTGTAGTCCCTGGAAACCCCGGGAATGACAACCACCGGGAGTTCGTAGATCAACTTTTCAACAGGAAACCGACGCGCCAGCTCCGCGATGAGCTCCCCGCGCACCGTGTTACCCGAGAACAATTCGGACGCTTCAAGGAACACCCAATCTGCACCTGCATCTAGGCAGACCTGAACGTCGTGGATCAGCGTTGGGTCGTCTAGCGAGCCTTCCTTGCGACCTACCTCTCCGAAGACCTTCAGTCCTGTGTCCTTGGCGAGCTTGATGGCGGCACTTTTGTCTTTTGCACTAAGCTTAAGAAGGTTGTCCGACACTTCGATTCCGCTGAACCCCGTGGCCACGACGTCGTCGACGAACTTCTCATAGCGGCCGGTCTTCAGCGCCAGTTCGGCAAACAGACCTCCTGGTGAAGTCGAGATCCCGTGCGCCGCGTACTGCGCCAGCTTGGAGCGGAGCAGCTCGGCGGGCATGAAGCGCGCGATACCCGCGGCGATCTTCGCGAAGTCGATGTATTCGCCCGCAGATTCGACGGTGTCAGTTTGCCGAGACAGGCCCATGCCCCAGTCGATCATCATCGCCAGCCCATTGGTGCGAGGCTTGGCTTGACGTTCCGGAATGGCGAAGTCTTGGAATGCGGTGGTAATCACGAGATCTGTCTTTCAGTCGAGTTTGAGATGCGCCTTCTCCGCGAGCACCTTCCAGCGCTGCAAGTCTTGCGTGACGAAGGTGTTGGTCTGTGCAGGCGTCGCGTACTCGGCATCGATTCCCACCTTGGAGAACCCGGAGGAGACATCGGGCTCCTTCAGGATCGTGCTGATCGCTGCACTCACCTTCTGAACGCGGTCGGCTGGCACGCCGGCGGGGGCTGCAACGACGAACCACTGTGTTGCTTCGAAGCCCGGGAGGGTTTCGGCAAGCGTCGGCACATCCGGCAGATTCTTCGACCTTGTCGCGGTCGTCACTGCATAGGGCTTCAGCTTGCCGGCCTGGATGTGCGGAAGCACCGAGGTGATGCCAAGAACACCCAGGTTGACCTGGCCGCCAATGACATCCGTGACCGCTTGCGCACCGCCTTCGTAGGGAATGTGATTGACGCTGACACCAGCCATCTGGGCGAAAAGTTCACCTGCAAGGTGCTGGGCGGTGCCGTTGCCAGACGACACATAGTTGAAGCTCTGCGGCTTCGCCTTGGTCGCTGTGATCAGTTCCTTGACGGTTCCCGGGAGCGGCTCGGCCATCGTCCCGAACAGCACGGCCGGGCCCTTGCCAAGCATCGCTACAGCGGCGAGCTCCTTGCCGACCTGTGGGGAGGGCGTCGCGCTCAGAACAGGCCCTGGGACGGTCACGAGGGTGTATCCGTCCGCAGGCGCCTTGGCTGCAAAGTTCAGGGCAATGACTCCTGCCGCGCCAGGACGGTTGTCCACAACCACCGGCTGCCCTAACAGAGCTTCGAGTCGGCGTGCGACGATGCGAGTAGCAGAGTCTGCGCTGCCGCCTGCCGGCCAGCCGACCACCCAAGTGATGGTCTTGCTGGGATAGGTGGGAGCGCCGGTCGTCTGGGCCGTCGCGCTTTGGGCAATGCCGGCCAGCGCAACAATCGTCAAGCACGATGCGACAGCTCGACGGGTGATGTGAAGGTTCGGTAGATGCATGGAGATCCTCGTGGAGTGGAGTTGATGAAAGCAAGACCTAGCTGTCGCCGGATCCCGATGCGCCGGTGGGAAGACGCATGGCATCAGCGATGGCGCGAGCGACGTGGGGCCGGTTTGAAGGCGCAAAGCCGGTCATGCATGCTCGACCGGACCTGAGCATGTAGATGGCGGATGTCTGGCGCAGTCGTCGACTTGTTGCGCCGTGAGGCCGGTGTAGCTGAACATGCCCCGCTGCCGAGTCATGCATGAAAAGTCTTCGCCGGGCAGCATCGACTCCAGGACGCCGCCAAGGCCCGTGCGCATGCGAGCATCTCGGCCGAATTCCTCGTTGAGCGACAGGATCGGATCACCGGCGAAGGGTTGAACCTGGGCGAAATGCATGGCGCTCACTTCGGGTCCTTCGCACCTGGCTTGACGTTCGGGAAAGACTCCACGCTGTCGTTGAAGGCCTTAACCATGCGCAACATCGGGCCTAGCACCCAAGTGTTGAACACGAGGATGTCAGTCTCTTCCTTCGGATCGCGCGTCAGGTTGAAAAGGTACGGCGACTCGAGCTTGCCCTTGCCTTCGTTGACTTCTGGCTCCCAGTAGAAGTGCAACTTCCAAT
Source organism: Variovorax sp. PBS-H4 (assembly GCF_901827205.1). Taxonomy (NCBI): domain Bacteria; kingdom Pseudomonadati; phylum Pseudomonadota; class Betaproteobacteria; order Burkholderiales; family Comamonadaceae; genus Variovorax; species Variovorax sp. PBS-H4. The sequence continues at coordinate 6,321,730 of NZ_LR594675.1, forward strand.
CCCTCCACTTGAGCGCACGCATTTCCTGCTTGATGTAGAAGATGAAGCCTTCGCGCGCCGACTTCGACTCGTTCTTGAAGAGGAAGTCGGCTTGGTCGACGCCGTCGATGGGTCGGTCCGTCGGAATGCTTGCGCCGGCCAGCCTTGCAAGCGTCGTGAAGATGTCGGTGACATGGACGATCTCGTTGCTGACGCGGCCGGGGTCAATGCGCCCAGGCCAACGAGCGATGAAGGGGACACGCAAGCTTCCTTCCATGGCTGTGTGGTACGTGCCTCTCCACGGGCCTGCGGTGCCGCGGAACGGGGCGCGGAACTCCGGGCCGTTGTCGCTGCAGAAAATCAACAGCGTGTTGTCCGAGATGCCAAGGCGGCTGACCTCGTCGACAACCTGGCCGACGCGATGATCCATTTCGGCCATCGAATCTGCGAAGTCCCCGTTTCCTGTCCTGCCCGCAAAGTCGCGATGTGGCAGCGTGGGAAAGTGCAAATGGACCAGAGGCAAGTACAGAAAGAACGGCTTCTTTGCTTGAACATGCCGGTTCATGAACTCGTTGCTCTTTGCTACCAGTTCCTCGTCGATTGTTCGGCGGGACTCCAGGTCGTACAGCTTGACCTGCCTGGAACGCTGGCCGGCTTTGCCCTCCATGATGTAGGGCAGGTCGGCAACGGAAGAGTCATAGCCAACGGACGAGGTGAACTGGCTCTCGTCGGTCGTTCTCGGGATTCCATACCACTCATCGAAGCCGCGATCCGAGGGATAACGTCCTTCGATGTCCCCTAGATGCCACTTGCCGAAATGTGCCGTGGCGTAGCCCTGCGCAGAAAGAAGCTGTGCAAGCGTCAGTTCCCAGCGCGTCAGGCCCTGAGGCAGACCAGGGGGGACGGACTGCAGGCTGCCAGTACGGATCGGATGGCGACCGGTCATCAACGCGGAACGCGTGGGAACGCAGTCGCTTTCGACGTTGAAGTTCTGCAGAAGGACGCCTTCTTCAGCAAAGGCGTCGATGCGGGGGGTCGGGGCACCGCGTAATGCGCCCCCTCCATAGCAACCGAGTTCACCCCATCCGAGGTTGTCGGCGACGATGAGGACGATGTTGGGCTGAGTCATGGCGAGAGTTCACGAGTTCGAAAACTGTGAGACTCACGCCAGAAGCGCACCTGTGGCATTCTTTGTGAGAACTTTTTCCATTCTCACAGGGCATACGTCGGGAAATTACCTGCGCCTTGGGCGCGCTGCATCCAGAAGCAGCCCCCTGAACTCGACCATCAGATGCGACCATTTCGCGTCTGGCCGCGTCAGCAGCACGACTGAACGTTTGATGTGCAGCTCTGAGAGGGAGAGCGGCATCACCCTGCCAAGCCAACCACGCAATAGCGGTGCTCGAACGAGCGCAAGGAGATCAGTCGACGAGATGATTTCCAGCGCCGCCTCGGACATGTAGTCCACTTCCAGTGCCACGTGAGGAACTGGCTGATGATTGCGCTGAAATACGCTGTTGAGCAGCTGACGAGCGGCACTGTTTTGCGATGCCATTACCCAGGGGTAGGGCGTGAGATCGGCCAGCGTCAAGTCAGGGTTGCTTGCCAACGGATGCTGCACGCGTGCGACCAGGCGCGAGTCTTCCTCCGCCAGGCTCAATTGAGTGCAGCTCCAGTGTTGACCCGGGTATGCCGGGGCTATTGCCATGTCGAGAAGGCCATCCTCCACCGCAGAATTGAGCTCGTCAGACTTGCCGATCCGAAGCTGCAACCTGACAGCAGGGCGACGACGCACCAATTCGGACATCGCATGCACCACGTTGCTCTCTCCGGGACTGGTGATACCGATGCGCAAGAGCCCTGAGTGGCGGGCCCGAAGCTCACTCGCCATTCGTACGAGCTCGAAGTGCTGCGCCTCGTAGCGGCGTGCCGTTTCGTGGAACAGTTCACCTTCGTTCGTGAGCTTGGCTCCGTGAATTCCCCTCTCGAGCAGCGGGACGCCTGCTTCGTCCTCGAGTCGCCGCAGCGCTTTCGACACCGAGGGCTGTGTCAGGCCAATGTTCGCTGCAGCTCGGCTAAGGCTGCCGGAGCGCACGACCTCTAGAAAGGTGGAGATATCACTACGGGAGAAGTCCATGCGGTCCAGGAATGAGTTTGGGCTCGCTGGAGAATATCCCAGGGCGCATGTCTGGCTAGCATCAAGATTGAAGGAGTTTCCAGACTCGTCTTCGTCTCGATTTCACCGGTGCAGCCCCAGGCTGCGTCTCCTAGCCAACGGAGCGCGGCAGCAAAGCAGTCGCTCAAGTCGAGCCAGCAGACAACGACAGCCTGGCGTGTCTACGGCACACTGATGTCATGCCACTCCCACCCGAGCCAGATGGCGATGCAGCACGGCGCCTGGACGAGCCGCTGCTCCGCTCCCTGCATGCATTGCTCAGCGAGTCCGGGGTGTCCCAGGCTGCCTCCCGCCTGGGCATTGCCCAATCTGCCATGAGTCGTCACCTGGCCGTTCTGCGCCGCCTGATCGGCGACCCGCTCCTGATCAGGGTCGGGAATCGCATGGCGCTTACCGAACGGGCCCAGGAACTGGTCGCCCCCACGCGGCGCATCCTGGCGGACATGTCGCTGCTGGTGTCCCATGCGATTGCACGGCCCTTGCGCGATCTGCGCCGCAGCTTCCGGATCGCCACCTACGACTTCATGCCCAAGGCCTTCTTCGCCCAGCTCGCCGAGCGCATCGGCCGCGATGCGCCCGAGTGCGACCTGGTCATCCGCGGCCTGGGCTCGCGCTTCGAGCACTACCGGCAGCTTGCGGACGGCGACGTGGACCTGGTGATCACCGTCTGGCCGGAACTGCCGGAACACCTGCGCGCCACTGGCCTGCTCAACGAACCGCTGGTGTGCGTGCTTCGCCCCGGCCATCCGCTGGCTGACGCCGGCGCCCTGACGCTGGAAAGCTATGAGCGGGCCAGGCATCTGACCTCCCTCGAGCACGTGCCGGGGCGGGGCACGGTCATCGATGCCCAGCTGGCCGATCTGGGCGTGACGCTGCGCACCCTGGTGCACACCCAATTCCTGAGCCTGGCCCCCAGCATCCTGTCGCGCACCGACCTCGTCTTCACGACGGGGCGCCTGCTGGCCGAGGACTTCGCGCGCGAGCACGGCCTGGTCATCGTGCCCTTTCCTGCCAAGATCAAGCCGATGCGCTACCGGCTCGTGTGGCACGAGCGCACGCACACCGACCATGCCTTGCGCTGGCTCCGGGAAGAACTGGCGGCGGCGGCGCGCGCCCTGGCCCACCGGCCGAGGTCATGACAACGCTGTCATAACCCGACACCCGCCCCAGCCCTGGGCCGGGTACGTGCCGGCCGATAAGGTTCGCTGCATGCATGAACCTCCAGCCAATTCATTCGCGTCCGGCGTCGTCCCTGCGCAGTTGCTGAAGCAGCTGCCCAAGGTGGACCTGCATCTGCACATCGCAGGTACTCTGCGGCCTGCCACCCTGGCCGAGCTCGCGCGCCGCCACGGACTGCCCCTGCCCCGTCCCGTGGACAGGCTGTACGCCTATCGCGACTTCTACGATTTCATCGACGTGCTGCGATTGAGCGCGCGCGCGGTGCGTACCGCCGCCGACTTCGAACGCATGGCCTACGAGGCAATCGAGGACGCCGCCGCCGCCGGCACGCGACATGTGGAGATGTCCTTCAATCCGCAGTACTACATGCCGACGCAGGTGCCCTACCGGGTCCAGATCGACGGCCTCGCAGCGGGGGTGCAGGCGGCCCGGTCCGACTTCGGCTGCTCCGCCTTGCTCATCGCCTCGCTTGACCGAGGCCTGCCGATGGACAGTGCCGAACACGCCATGGCCGACATCATCTCGCAGCCGCATGACCTCGTCGTGGGAATCGGCGTGGACGGGCCTGAGCGGGAAGGCCCGCCCGCCAAGCTGGCGCCGCTCTTCGAGCGTGCGGGTCGAGCGGGCCTTCGCCGCACCGCCCACGTGTGCGAAGACAACCAGACACCGCAGGAGGCCCCGCCTTCGAACGTGCGTGACTGCCTGCTCATGCTCGGCTGCGACCGCCTGGACCACGGCTACAACCTGCTGGCAGACGACGACGGAGTCCATCGTGCGCGGGATGGCGGTGTGTACTTCTGCGTGTGCGGCATCACGAGCGTCAAGCGCAACCAGACGCGCAGGCTGCAGGGCATTCGCGCGATGCGGGAGGCCGGTCTCCGGCTGACACTCAACACGGACGACCCGGCGATGTTCCACACCGATCAGACCCACACCCTCGGCACGGTGCTCGAGGGTTGCGGCTGGTCCTGGAAGGAGGCCTGCGAATTCAGCCTGGCGGGCGTCGATGCCTCCTGGCTGGATGCGGATGCCAAGCGCGCGCTGCGGCAGCGCTTCGAGCATGAGATTGCTGCGCTCACCGATGCGCCAGGCACGAGCACACCCGCCATTCAATGACCGCTCACCATGCAGGAGCCTTTCATGATCCCGTTCACTTCCTTCTCCCGCCGCTGGTTCAGCGGCCTTCTGGGCGCGCTGGCGGTCCTGGGTGCAACCGGCGCACAGTCGGCCGGTCCGGAATGGCCTGCGCAGCCCCTGACCATCCTCGTGCCCTACTCCGCCGGCGGCAACGTGGATACGCTCGCGCGCTGGATTGCACCTGAGCTCTCCAGGCGTCTGGGCCAACCGGTCGTCATAGAGAACCTGCCCGGCGCCGGCGGCATCATCGGCACCGCGAAGGTCGTGCGCGCAAAGCCGGATGGCTACACCCTGTTGATGTCGGTGGAGAGCGCCGTGGTCATCGCCAAGATGGTCACACCCTCCACGGTGTCCTACGACGGCCTGCTGGACCTCCAGCCGGTCACGCTGCTGGGCGCCCAACCGCTGGCCCTGGTCGGCCGGACGGGGCTGCCTGCCAAGTCGGCTACCGAGTTGTTCAAGGACATGAGGGATCACCCCGGCAAATACAGCTACGCCACCTCCGGCGTCGGTACCTCGCTGCATCTCGGCGGCGAGATGCTCCAGCAGATGGGGGCCGTGAACATGGTCCATGTGCCCTACAGGAACGGCCCGCAGATCGTCACCGACCTCAGCGGCAATCAGCTCGATCTTGCCGTGCTGCCCCTGTCGATGGTGATGCAGCAGGCGCGCGCGAAGCAAGTGCGAATCTACGGCGTGATGGACGACAAGCCCTCGGTCGCGATGCCGGAGGCGCCCATGCTGGGCCAAGACGAGCCCGCCTGGCGCGGCGCCAACGTCACCGTCTGGCAGGGGATCTTCGTGCCCAAGGGTACGCCCAGCGGGATCGTTGCCCGCCTCGACGAGACGCTTCGTGCCGTGCTGCAGGAGCCCGGGGTGCGCAAGAACTTTGCTGACGGCGGCGTCACACCGATGGGGCTCGGGCCTGCCGAGTTCTCGCGCTTTCTGCAGGCGGAACAGAACAAGTTCGGCGCCGTCGTGACCAAGGGGCAGATCAAGGCTGAATAGTGAGCTTCAGATGGCCAGGCCGTCGATCTTGCGCGTCCCTTGCAAGAGACGCAGCCTAGTACGTCACCTTGGCCTGGGGCGGTTGGTGCAACGCGAAACGCGCCGCTGCGGCCTCGGCGCCGCGCGCGAGGATCTGGAGGTCCATCGCCACCGCGACGAACAGGGCGCCGGCACTGAGGCACTCGCGTGCCCTGGTCTCGTCGAGCATCAGGATGCCGGGCGCCTTGCCCTTGGCACGAATGCGGCGGATTGCGTCGTCGATGGCCGCCTTGACTTCGGGATGCCCAGGGTTGCCTGGATGACCGAGACCGGCGGAAAGGTCCGCAGGCCCGATGAACACTCCGTCGACGCCGTCGACGTCCACGATCGCATCGAGCTCGTCGAGTGCAGCAGGGGTCTCGACCTGCACCAGGACGCAGAGTTCATCTTGCGCGCCCTGGATGTAGTCGCGAGTACGCCCAAAGTTGGAGGCTCTCACGGAGCCGCCCATGCCGCGAATGCCGGCAGGCGCGTACCGGGTGGCAGCAACAGCCGCCTGCGCCTCGGCCGCGCTTTGGACAAAGGGCAGCAACAGGCTCTGCGCCCCGATGTCGAGGTAGCGCTTGATCATCACTGCATCGTTCCAGTCGGGCCGAACCACCGCCGCGGTTCGCCGCAACGGGTCCGCTGGCACTGCCGCCTGGACCGCCTGCAACTGGTTCAGCATGCGCGGCACGTCCGTCGGCGTGTGTTCCGTATCGAGAAGCATCCAGTCGAAGCCAGCACCCGCGACGATTTCCGAAACATAGGGGTCTGGCAAGGTCGACCAAAGGCCGATCTGCGGCTGTCCGGCGGCGAGGGCGCGCTTGAATGCATTGGTAGGTACTGGCATGCCGTTCATCCGAAGTAGCAGGAGACCGTCCCGAACTCGCCGTAGTCGGCGACCACCGTATCACCCCTGGCCACGTCGACCGGTCGGATGAAGGAGCCCGCCAGCACGACCTCCCCTGCTTCCAGGGTCACGCCGAAGCGATGCAGCCGGTTCGCGAGCCACGCGACGCCGTACCCTGGATGATTCAGCACGCCCGCTGCCAACCCCGTTTCCTCGACCTCGCCATTGCGGCTCACGATCGCCCCGATGCGGCGCATGTCGGCATCGACCGCATCGGGCCGGAAGGGTCGCCCTCCGAGCACCAGGGCCGCGTTGGCGGCGTTGTCGGAGATGGTGTCGACCACCTTGCGCGTGCGCTGGGTCTCGGGGTCGACGCGCTGGATCCGCGCGTCGAGGATTTCCAGCGCCGGCGTGACGTAGGCGGTCGCGTCCAACACGTCGAACAACGTGCAATCCGGGCCCGACAGCGGCTTTCGCAGCACAAAGGCGAGTTCGGCCTCGATCTTCAGTTGCAGGAAGCGGTCGGCGGGAATCACGGCGCCGTCCCGGTAGAACATGTCGTCGAGCAAGGTGCCATAGTCCGGCTCCGATATGCCCACCGCGCGCTGCATGGCCTTGGAAGTGAGGCCGATCTTGTGCCCCTTGATGAACCGGCCGTTGTCCACCTTGAGCCGCATCCACGCATGCTGAATCGCGTAGGCGTCCTCGATCGTCATTTCCGGATGGTCGAGCGAGAATTGGCGGCAGGGCACGCGGGTGCGCTCCGCTTGCTCCAGTCGCTCGGCCGCCCGCACCAAGGTGTCCGCGTCCAGACTCACGACGCAACTCCTTCGGCATGCACCGTGTTGCGCAGGACGCCGACACCGCCGACTTCGATCTCGACCACGTCCCCGGGTTGCAGGAACTTCGGCGGGTTGAAGCGGATGCCTGCACCGATGGGTGTTCCGGTGGCGATGATGTCTCCGGGCTCCAGGGTGGTGAACGTCGACAGGTAGCCGATCAGATAGGCGAAGTCGAACATCAGGTTCGCGGTGGTGTCGTCCTGCCGCGTCTCGCCGTTGACTCGCGTCTGCACGCGCAGATCGCCATAGCCCTGCGGAAACTCGTCCGCCGTCACGATCCAAGGTCCGATCGCGCCGGAAGCGTTCCAGTTCTTGCCCTGCGTGACGTTGAACTTGGCGTGATGCACCCAGTCGCGGATCGTGCCCTCGTTCATGCAGGTCAGGCCTGCGATGCAGGCCAGAGCATCGCCGTCCTTGACCCTGCGCGCACGGCGGCCAATGACGATGGCAATCTCGCCCTCGTAGTCGAGCTGCCTCGATTCGAGCGGCTGCAGCAGAGGCTCGCCATGGGCCACGAACGATTCGGCCACGCGCATGAAGATGCTTGGATACTTCGGCAGCTCGCTGCCGTCCTTGTACTCGGCGTTTCGGTGTGCATAGTTCACGCCGATACAGAACACGCGACGCGGTCGGGCAACGGGCGTGTCGAGGCGGACGTCGGCCAACGCGTGGTCGGCAGCGGCGCCTTCGGCCACGGCACGCGCCTGGGACAGAGCGGCTTCTCCGCCCTCCAACAACGCCGCAACCGATGAGAACGATGGCAGTCGGCGGCCGAGATCGATGATGCCGTCGTCGACGACACACCCCCAGCGCGCAGCGCCTTCGTGGAGATAGCTGACGAGTTTCATGGGGTCTCGAATCCGAAGAAGCGGGCAGGGTTGTCGACGAGGATCTTGCGACGCGTTGGCGCGTCGGGCGCGAAGCGGTAGAGAAGTTCGAGCAGCGCGCCTTCGTTGGGGGGCTGCTTGACAGACACCGGGTGCGGCCAGTCGCTGCCCCAAACGCAGCGATCGGGCGCCGCATCGATCAGGCGCTGCGCCAGCGGCACGACGTCGTCCCATGGTGCGCCGGCTTTGGACAGCTTCTCGGAAAGCGACAGCATCACCCAGAAGTTGCCGCGCTTGAACAACTCAAGCATGCGTCGCAGGCTTGGATCGGCGTCACCCAAAGATGGATCGGCCCGTCCCATGTGATCGAGCAGTACCGGCACATCGAGCCCCTCGAAGGTAGAAAGCTGCTCGGCGATGCCGCCGGGTTCCGGCTGCACCTTCACGTACCAGCCGAGTTCCTTGACGCGCGCGAAGGCACGCGCCTGCTCATTGGCGCTCAGGCTGATGCCGAGGCCGCCGCGCGTGAAGCGAGCGCCGCGCACGCCGGCGTCATGCAGCTTCTGCAGATAGGCGTCGTCGCGTTCGGTCAGCACTGCGGCATTGGCGCACGCCATGTAGCGGCGAGGCCCTCCGCCATTGAGACCCTCCAGTGCATCGAGCACCACGCTGTGGTCGGCGCCGTAGGTAGTGGCCTGCACGATGACGCCGCGTTCGATGCCGATCGTGGCATGCATGGTTGCGGCCACCTGCCAGGTGGCGCTCGGCATCTCGTAGGCGGCATTCGGCCGCACCGGATAGCGCTCGCGCGGACCGAAGACATGGAACTGGCTGTCGCAAGCAAGTGCAGGAGGCAGAGGCGCGGGCGCGCGGGGATGCGGGTCGAAAGGAAGATAGTCGGGCATGGAAACTCCGGAAATCGGGGGCGGCTCAGGCGATCCAGGCCGTGAAGCTGCACTCGATCAATTTGCCCATGTCGAGTTCGGGCGCGATGATCGCGTGGCGGGCGGGCCGCGAGGCAGCGTCCGGGAACAGCTCGAGCCATGGCACATTGAGCGCCGGGCGCTGGCTGCGGTCCTTCATCCAGACCGTGACCTTGACGATGTCCTGCGTGCCGCCGCCAGCCGACTCGACGATGCGACGCATGTTCTCGAGCATGAAGCGGCATTGCGCCTCGATCGTGGCCGCCGGCTTGCCAGTCGCGGGGTCGTTGCCCTGGATGCTCCCGCTCTCCAGCAGGGGGCCGATCCGGCACGCCGCGGGAATGGGATTCTTGTGGCTGAATCCCTCGACGTAGATGCTGGTGCGCGCGGCCGGAGCGGCACGCCCGAGGTTTGGGGCCGTAGTCATTCTGCGGTGATGTTGGCTTGCTTGATGACGGGCATCCAGCGCGCGTCTTCCTTGGTCAGGAACTCACGAAACTGCTCGGGGGAACTGCCGCGCGCCTCGGAGCCGAGCGCCTGGAATTTGCCCTGGACGGCCTTGTCGGCCAGGATCTTCTGCAGCGCCTCCGAGAAGCGCGCCACGATCTCGGGCGGGGTGCCGCGCGGCGCCAGAATGCCCGTGAAGGTTTCAGTGCTGAAGTCCTTGAAGCCGGCTTCCTGCAGCGTCGGAACGTCGGGCAGCTGCGGCAGGCGCTTGGGCGACGTCACGGCAAGCGCACGCGTGCGGCCTTGCTGGATGAACGGGCCTGCCACCGAGATCTGGTCGAAGTTGAATTGGACCTGGCCGCCGAGCAGATCCGTGGTCGCCGGCGCGTTGCCCTTGTAGTGCACGGTGGTCCAATGCGCGCCGCTTTCCCGCTGCAGGTATTCGCTGACCAGATGGTTTTGAGTTCCGGCGCCGGGCGAGGCCATCGTCAGCGCGTTGCCAGACTTCTTGCCTGCAGCGATCAGGTCGGCAATCGTCTTGTACGGCGTGGATGGATGCACCTGAAGCACCAGCGGTGTGAATGACACCGAGCTGACCGGCGCGAAGTCCTTCTTCCAGTCATAGGCGTTGTTGCGCTTGAAGATGGTTGGAGAGAACAGGATCGGCCCGTTCGCACCCATGAAGAAGGTGTAGCCGTCCGGTTGCGCCTTGGCGACGGCTTCGCCGGCGATCATTCCGCCGGCCCCGGGTCGGTTGTCGACGATGAAGGGCTGCTTCAGGAGGGCCTGCAACTGCTCGCTGATGATCCGGGCGGCTCCATCGACGTTTCCGCCCGGCGGATACGGAAGCACGAGCTTGACGGGTTTGTCCGGCCAGTTGCTCTGGCCCGCCGCAGGCAATACCGCCAGAGCGGCGCTGACAGCAAGAATGACGTTGGCGATTTTCAAGGTGTATGTCTCCTGTGGGTGGAGCCACGATTCGCGAGCTCCGTGGCCGAATGGAGACTGTAGAAATCAGCTTGCCTCGCTGCAATGGCAGATGCAGACTTAAGTCCATAAGGTGGACGTTTTTGGAAGTCTCTGGTCGGCATGCGGTGCACGCCTGCGGACAATCGAGCGCACTGCAACTTTGGCAAGAGGCCCCGCCATGTTCCTGGAAGCTGCCACACTGTCGCCGGAAGCCACCTACCGCTTGATGAGCGGCATCGTGGTGCCGCGTCCGATCGCCTGGATCACCTCGCTCTCCTCTCAAGGGGTGGTCAATCTTGCCCCGTTCTCCTGCTTCACCTTCGTGTCCAACAAGCCGCCGCTACTGGGCGTGAACGTGGGTCGCAAGGCGGGTCAGCGAAAGGACACCGGGGCCAACATTCATGCGCTGGGGGAGTTCGTGGTGAACATCGGCAACGCGTCGCAATTGACGGCCATTCACGAGAGCAGCGCGGAGCACCAACCGGACGTCAGCGAGACGGAGTTGCTGGGACTGCCCACGTTGCCCAGCCTGACGATCCGTGTGCCTCGTCTTGCCGAAGTGCCAATCAGCATGGAGTGCCGGCTGGAGCGAGTGATCGAGTTCGGAAGCACAGGCGCAGAGTTCTTTGTCGGCGAAGTCACTACCTTCCACCTTCGGGAAGGATTGGTGAGCGACGGCAAGGTGGACACCCGGCTGCTGGATCCGGTCTGTCGCATCGGCGGGCCGAACTACGCGAGGCTCGGCGAGATCGTCACCCTGCGAGGCATGCAGCAGACTCCCAAGTCGGTGATGGATCGCTGATGCCCCCTGATGAAGGCGAAGGGACTGCGGGTGCGCAAAGCGTGCGCCGTGCCTTGGCAGTCCTCCGCGTGCTCGCCTCTGGGCAGGAGCGCGGCGTCCGGCTCACGGACGTCGTCAGTCATACCGGGCTCAATCGCCCGACCGTGCATCGCTTGCTACGCGTGCTGATCGAGGAAGGCGCGGTCGAACAGGACCCTTCAACAAGGCGCTACATGATCGGCGGAGATGTCTCGCTGCTTGGCCTTGCGCGATCAGCACGGTTTCCGATCCGCGCCATTGCGGAGCCGCATCTGCGCTATCTCAGCGACGTTTTGGGCGACACCGCGTTCCTGACCATCCGCAACGGGGCCGACTCGGTCTGCATCGATCGCTGGCCGGGCAGCTTTCCTGTCAAGGTGCTGTCGATCGAGATCGGTGCCCGCCGGCCTTTGGGCGTTGGGGTCAGCGGCCTGGTGCTGCTCGCGTCGTTGCCCCATGCAGAGACCGTCGAGATCGTGCGGCGCAACACACACCGGCTGCAAGCCATGCACGTCGACCCGGACGAAGTCTTGGACCGCGCGGCACGGGCCCGCGCCTTGGGTTATGCCTACGCCCCAGTCGGCGTCGTGCCGGGCTCTCGTGCTCTCGCAGTTCCCGTGCGCCTGGCGGATGGGCGCACCATTGCCGGCTTGGCGATCGCCACGATCACGGAACGGCTTCCGGACAAACGGGTGCAAAGCGTGGTGCAAGTGATGAAGGAACGTGCGGACTTGATCGGCGCTCAAGCGGCAGAGATCGCACGGCGCAGGCGATAGAACACTTCGCCTCGACCGAAGGGTTCGGGCCGCAGACATGGCCGCCGGGCCACGCGGGCGAACGTCATGCCTTACGTCGTCGGCATTCCATCGACGTGTTGCCTGATCACTGCGGCGATCTCCGCCGCATGGCTGCTGGGAAGAAAGTGGCTCCCGCCCTCGATCGTGACGAGATGGGCCCAGGGGATCGAATCGTATAGAAGCTCGGCGATCCGGCGCATGGCAGGGTGGCCGTTTGCTCCGCGAACCACCGTCGTCGGAATGGCGATCGACCGCAGCGTCTCCTTGCCGGGTTCGAAGGGCGTTCCGGAGGACCAGTCGCGTACGTTCACCGCCGTGGTCGAGACGACGTAGCTGCGAACCTTCGGCGGCATCGAATCGAAGGTGCCCAGGCCGCCATAGAAGTCGATGACGTGGCGAGCCGCCTCGGCATCGCCCCGCGCGAAGTCGGAAAAGTACGGACGCGTCATCGACTCGAACATCGCGTAGTGCTCCAGATCGCCCGCCGCACGCAGGAGGCCCAGAGGGTTTGCCTCTACAAGCAGCAAGCTCTGGGGCTTGCGCCGCCCCGTCAGGGCATGCACGAGGGCGGAAAGTCCACCGTACGAGTGCCCCACGACATGGGGAGACGTGCCGATCCGGTGGATGATCCGATCGACGAGATCGACCTGCTGCGCCATGGTGGCATTGCCGTCCGGCCGGGTGTCGGGCGTCGATCCGTAGCCCAGCAGGCTGGTCGTGACCGTGCGGTAGTGGTCACCGAGATGTCCCAGAACGGCCTTCCAGCCCGTGCCCGTTCCGAAACTCCCGGGCAGAAACAAGATGGCGGGGCCTGAACCCTTCTCGGCGTAGTCGAACGCAATGGTTTGCTCAGTCACGACAACCTCCTGGCAGAGAGCACATCGCGTTGCGCCGCTTGGCCGCGCCGCTCATCGCCCGATCGGAATGCACAGACCCCCCAGGCGATGCACCCGGAGGCCGACATCAATGTACATCGCAATTGGATGATCGTTCGAATCAGCGAATGCCCGCATTTGACTCGTTCGCGAACGCCGCAGACGCGCCATGGGACGACCGCTCCTGGCCCGCATTCAGCCATCAAAGTGGAATATGAATCGAAAGCGGAGTTCACCAGCTCCGATGACATCTCGCGCCAAGAGGTCCGCCGCCTTCACGTACTAAGGACTTCACAATGGGGCCAAGCGTTTGCACAACGACCTCGGCCGCGTCCGGACGACGACTCGCATGCTCCGCCAACGCGCGTCAATCAGATCGGTGATTTAGCTCTGACATCCGATAGCTGATAGATGCGAGGCCTCGCGCATCCAGCTCTGCCACGGTCAGCGGCCACCGGCTTGGTGCCTCCCTCGACAACGCTATGCGGCGGCGCAGCGCCAGCGACAAGCGGTGATCCCGCCACCACCACCACCGAGCTCGCCGAAGGCGAGGTCCGCAAGGTGGACAAAGAGAGCAAGAAGCTCACGCTCAAGCACGGCCCGGTGAAGAACCTGGATATGCCCGCCACGACCATGGTCTTCCAGGTGAAGGAGGACGCGATGCCCGACACGGTTCAGGCTTGCGTCAAGGTTTGCTTTCAGGCCGAGAACGTCGACTGCAAGTTCACGGTCACCACGCTCGAAGCGGCGCATTAGCCCGGCCCCTGCGAAGCCGCCGAGAAGGAGGTTGCCATGACGACACATGCGAGCGCCGCGCAGATCGTGCGCGAGCTTTTGGAGGGACCGGTCACTCGATCCGCATTGGTGCGATGGCGGCGGAAACAGTTTCTTGGCAAGGATGGGTTCGGCTTCTACTTCGGTTTGTTCGACAGCTTTGCGGCTGCGCGGGCATGGCTGCCTCCGAACCCGGAATTCAACAACGAGGCTCTGGCGACCGAATACGTCGAAGTCCGGACCCAGCAGGTATTCGCCTATGACTATCCTGTGATGTGGTGGCTCGAGCGCGCGTTTCGTCATGGGGCCAGGAGCGTGCTGGACATAGGCGGCTCCGTCGGTGTCCATTGCCTTGCCTATCGGCGCTACATCGAAATGCCTCCCGAGGTGACTTGGCGGGTCGTCGAGGTTCCGGCAATCGTCTCGATCGGCCGCAAGCTCGCTGCCGAACGTGGAGTTCCCGAACTGTTTTTTACCGATGACCTGGAAGGAGCTCTGAGCGGCGGCGCTGAGGTCTGGATTTCCGCGGGCGCTCTCCAGTACATGGAAGATGCGCGACCGGGCGATCTGCTCAAGCGGAGCAAGGCGATGCCCATGCACCTGTTGCTCAACAAGTTGCCTCTCTACGACGGTGATGACTTCGTGACCACCCAGAACATCGGCGAGGGATGCTTCGCGCCCCTGCATGTGTTCAACCGAGATCGCTTGATTCGCAGTGTCGAGGCACTGGGCTACACCTTGCGGGATCGATGGCTAGTTCACGAGAGATCCCTGTACCTGCCGGGCTACCCGGAACGTTCGTTCCCGTTCTTCAGCGGACTGTATTTCGCGGCTGAACCCTGACCAAAGGCTCCGTTGCAAGCCTCGAGAGCGTCAAACAAGGGGTTCGAGATCATCGTTCGTTAGCGATGTCGGGAGGAACAGGGACCCGACTCGAAGGTTTTTTTGCCAGCGCAAACCGTGAGCGGCCGGACCACTGTGCCGCACCTTCGGCGTGAGTAGGTTCCTCTAGGCTCGGATGCCTGGCAGTCAGCCCGGCCCGCGCGCCAGGTGCTCCAACGCATCCTCGCACCACCACGTCACGGCCGCGAAGTAGCCTTCCCACACACAACCGTTGCAGCCCCTGCCGCAGCAGGTGGTGGGTTCGGGGGGCGGTGCACGGAATTGTTGTATGCCCTCGGCGCGCAGGCGGGCAGCGATGGGGTGCATGGCCACTCGGGCTGAGATGGCATCGGTAATGGGGGGAAGGGGCGACACGCGGGTCATGGAGCGAAGCGTCATTCTCAATGGCGGCAGAAACCGCGGCTTGATTGTCATTGCTGCGCGAATCCGCAGCTCCTAGACTCGCTGCTTCGCATTCAACGGGTGAACAGCATGTCAAGGCTTCGATTGAGGATCTCCATGTCGCTGGACGGATTCGTCGCGGGTCCAAATCAAAGTTTGCAGGAGCCGCTGGGCACCGGCGGCGAGCAGCTGCACCAGTGGGTGTTCCCGCTGGAGGCCTGGCGGCGCCCGCATGGCCTGGAGGGCGGCGTGGCCAACGAGAGCACGCCGGTGATGGAAGAGGAACTTGCCAACATCGGCGCGACCATCATGGGCCGCAACATGTTCGGCGGCGGGCCGGGCCCGTGGAGCAAGACAGACCCCTGGGAGGGCTGGTGGGGCCGCAATCCGCCCTTTCGTCACCCTGTGTTCGTGCTGACGCATCACGCGCGCGACCCGTTGATCATGGAAGGCGGCACGAGCTTCACCTTCGTCACCGACGGAATCGAAAGTGCGTTGGATCAGGCGCGGCGCGCCGCCGGCGGAAAGGACGTCGCGCTGGCGGGCGGCGCGCGCGCTGCGCAGCAGTACCTCAAGGCCGGGCTGGTCGACGAGATGCAGTTGCACCTGGTTCCAAAGCTGCTCGGCGGTGGCGAGCGCTTGTTCGATGGCCTCGGCTCCCTGCAGGCGCTCGCGTTGGCCAAAACGGTCACGGCCCCGGATGTGACTCACCTGAAGTTCGTGAGAAACGCCGCATAGGCCGGCGCTGCAGCGCGAGGAGTTCGCGCCGTGATCGCGCTGTCTCGAATGCGAAACCAGCGAGGTGTCAGGCAGGTACTACAGCAAGACGCGACGAAATAGCTCCAGCGCTGGACTGGCATCAGCCGACACCTCGACTGCTGCCACATGGCAGTGACACGGTGGTGCCATCGCTCCCGGGTCAACACCTTCCAGAGGAATCGAGATGAACAAGGATCAAGTCAAAGGCGGCCTCGAGCAGGCCAAGGGCAGTGTGAAGGAGACCGTGGGCAAGGCAACCGGCAATGAAAGACTGCAGGCCGAAGGCACTGCGGACAAGACGGCTGGCGCTGTGCAGAAGAAGGTCGGCGACGTGAAGGACGCCGTCAAGACGGTCACGAAGAAGCCCTGAGTTCCGCCAACCGCCCAGTCAGAAACTTCACACGCGGCCGTCGGCGGCCGCGTGCAGCCGCAAGGGCTATTGCGGCTCGATATTCGCCACCTTCATGAGCTTCTCGGTCAGCGCGATTTCCGCCTGCAGGCTCTGAGCAAACTGCTCAGGCGTGCTCGGCACGACTGCCGCGCCATTGGCCTCGAGCTTCTCCCGCACTTCGGGCGTCGCAAGCGCCTGGCCCAACGCCTCCCGCACCTTCTGCACGACGGGCGCGGGTGTGCCCTTGGGCAGGGCCAGCCCGCCGAAGGAAACGAGTGAAATGCCGGGTACTCCCGCCTCGGCCAGCGTGGGCACCTTGTCGAGCCGGACGTTGCGTTCGGGTGAAAGGACCGCCAGCGGCACGAGCTTGCCGCCCTGGATGTGCGGCAGCGCAGGCGCGACGAGGGAGAGCGCAAAGTCGACCTGCTTGCCGGCAACGGCATTGGTGGATTCCGAGGCGCCCTTGTACGGCACATGCAGCGCCTTGGTGCCGGTGGCTGCCAGGATCAGCTCGGCGCCCATGTGCGAGGGCGTGCCGACGCCGCCGGAGGCATAGGCCATCTTGCCGGGACTCTTGCGCAGGTGCTCGACGAGCTGCTTCACGCTGGTGATGCCCGAGTCCGGGTTGACCACGATGACCGAGTCGGATTGCGTGATGCGGCCGACGTGGATGAAGTCCTTCATCACGTCGAAGCCGGGCTTGCGGTACATGCGCATGTTGGTGGCCATGGGCGAACCGCTGTAGACCCAGGTGTAGCCGTCGGCGGGCGCCTTGGCGGCGAGCTGGGCGCCGATGTTGCCGGCGACGCCGCCGCGGTTCTCGATGACGATGGGCTGACCGAGGATCTTCGACATCGCGTCGCCTGTGATGCGCACGGTGGTGTCGGGCGCGGTACCGGCGAGGTAGGGGACGATCCACTTGATGGGGCGGCTGGGGTAGTCCTGCGCGTGCGCGCCGGCAGTGGTGGCGAGGGCGGCCGCTGCTGCGGCAGCGAGGACGAGGGCGCGGCGAATGGTGTTCATGGGTGTGTCTCCAGAGGCTGTTGTATGGAAGGCGTCAGCGGACTGCGCCGCCCAGCAGTTCGCGGGCGATGGTGTTGCGCTGGATCTCGCTGGTGCCGGTGAGCACGCGGTACATGCGCAGCAGGCGGAACAGGAACTCGACGCGGCTGCCCTGGACGATGCCTTCTCCGCCGTGCACCTGCACGGCCCGGTCGGCGATGCGAAAGGCGGTCTCGGAGCAGAAGAGCTTGGCCATCGAGGCATCGGCGCGGGCCTCGCCGCCGGCGTCGAGGGTGCGGGCGACGCTGAGCATGAGCGCGCGGGCAGCGGCCAGCTCGGTGGCCATGTCGGCCAGGATGTGCTGCACGGCCTGGAAGGCGCCGATCGGCTGGCCGAACTGGCGACGGTGCGTCGCGTGGGCCAACGAATCCTGCAGGGCGAGGCGCGCAAGGCCGAGCATGGCAGGACAGTGCAGCAGCCGATTGACGGTGATGCGCCCGAGCGCAAGCGCAAGGCCCTTGCCCTGTTCGCCGATGAGGTTGGCGGCGGGGATGCGGCAGTCGGTCAGCACGATGTTGCCGGTGCCCGACTGGCCGGCCATGGTCTTGTAGCCGGTCTCGACCTTGAAGCCGGGGCGGTCGCGCTCCACGAAGAAGGCGGTGGTCTCGCGCCGCTCGGGGTCGTCGCTGGTGGAGGCGATGACGACGGCCATGTCGCAGAAGGGCGACCCGGAGATGAAGCGCTTGGTGCCGTTGAGGACGAACTCGTCGCCCACGCGCACGGCGCGGGTCTGGACGGCGCCCGCATCGGAGCCTGCCTCGGGTTCGGTGATGGCGAAGCAGATGGCCTTTTCGGCGCGGGCCACGGGGAGGATGAAGCGGCCCATCTGGTCAGCCGTGGCGTGCTTTGCCAGCGCGCCGACGCGCGGCGGGCCGGACAGCTCGCCGAGCACGTGCGCCGCCAGGGGCGAGCCGCTGGCGTAGATGGCTTCCTTGATGAGGCAGTGGTCATGCACGCTGAAGCCGGCGCCGCCCAAAGCCTTGGGCAGGGTGACGCCGTAGAAGCCGTGTTCGCGCGAACGGCGCCAGACCTCGTCGAGCACCGGGCGCGGCGCGCCGGACTCGTAGTCGATGCCGTGCTCGGCCACGAGGGGCTGCAGCTCCTCGCGGATGAAGGCCAGCACGCGCGCGATGAAATCCCGGGCGGCTTCGGAGCCTTCGAAACGGGGGGCTTCGGCGCTGCGCAGGGTGGGGGTGGAGGTGGTGTTTGCATCCATGGCGTGGGCCCCGTGCTTAGTTGACGCGTCGCTCGCGGCCGCGCCAGTAGGGCTCGCGCACGTCCTTGCGTGAGAGCTTGCCGTTCGCGTTCTTGGGCAGGTGATCGATGAATTCCACCGAGCGCGGCCGCTTGAAGTCGGCGAGCCGGCCGCGGCAGAAGTCCATGAGCTCGCCGGCCTCGGCCTGGGCGCCGTCTCGCAGCACGACGATGGCCTTGACCGATTCGCCCCAATGGTCGTCGGGCACGCCGATGACGCAGACCTCGTACACGGCGGCATGCTGCGCGAGCACGGCCTCGACCTCGGTGGGGTAGACGTTGAAGCCGCCGGAAACGAGCATTTCCTTCTTGCGGTCGACGATGTGGATGTAGCCCTCGCGGTCCACGCGGGCGAGGTCGCCGGTGTGCAGCCAGCCGTCGTCGCCGAGGGCTTCGCGAGTGGACTCGGGGGCGCGCCAGAAGCCGGCGAAGACGTCGGGCCCGCGCACGCAGATTTCGCCGATGTCGTCGCCCTCGACGGGGCGCCCCTGCTCGTCGAGCACCTGGATGTCGGATTCGCAGGAGGGGCGTCCGCAGGCGGAGAGCAGCTCGGGGCGGCCGCCTTCGATGGCGAGCGCGTGGTCCTCGATGCCGAGGGCAATCACGCCGCCGGTGGTCTCGCCGGCGCCGTAGCCTTGCGACAGGACGGGGCCGAAGGCGGCCCAGGCCTCGCGAATGCGCGCCGGGGACATCGGCGCGGCGCCGTAGGAGACCAGGCGCAGGCTGCTCAGGTCGCGGGTGCGGATGGTGGGCTCGGCAAGGAGCGCATTGATCATCGCGGGGACGAAGAAGCACATGGTGACGCGATGCTTTTCGATGGCCTCGAGGATCTCGGCGGGCTGGAAGCGCTCCATGAGCAGCACCGTGGCGCCCTGGTAGAGCATGGGCTGGATGAACATGCCACTGGCGTGGGTGATGGGGCCGCAGAGCATGAGCAGGTCGCCGCGGCCGGCATGCATGCGGCCCATGACGATCTTGCGCAGCGATGCCATGCGGTTGCCCACGGTCTGCATGGCCGCCTTGAGCTTGCCGGTCGAGCCCGAGGTGTAGTGCAGCACGGCGAGTTCGTCGGGGCGCATGTCGACGCGAATGTGCGTGTCCGAGGCCTGGGCCAGCAGGGCTTCGTAGTCGAGCCAGCCACGCTCGGCGGGAGCGGGGGTGAAGGCGATGCGGTGTTTGAGGCCCTCGAGCGGGGCGGCGGCTTCGTCAACCATGGTGCGGTGCTCGGGGCCGGCGAGACAGGCCACCGGCTCGGCGTTGGCGAGCGCATCGGCCAGCTCGGCGGGAGCGAGGCGCGCGTTGAGCGCGACCTTGACCAGGCCCAGCTTGTAGAGCGCGCATTCGAGCTCGACGATCTCGGGGCGATTCGGGGAAACGACGGCCACGCGGTCGCCACGCTGCAGGCCGAGCGCGAGGAGGGCGTGCGCGAGGCGATTGGACCGACGTTCCAGCTCGGCGTAGCTGACCACGCGGTCGCGGAAGAGGATGGCGGGCCGGTCGGCCCAGAAGCGTGCGCTGCGCGCGGTGTACGTGCCGAGGTTCATGAGGTGTCTCCGTATGGCTTGCAGTCTAGGAAGACGGCGGGCAACGCTGGATAAGCGAAACGGCAGCCCTGATAAGCTGGCGTGATCACCAGACAAGGGCCCGGCGCAGGGCCCGGAGGCAAGCGACATGGGCGTGCGGCTCGACGACATCGACTATTTCCTGGCGGTGGCGCATCACGGCAAGGTGCGGGCCGCCGCGGCGGCCTTGGACGTCTCGCAGCCGGCCATCACGCAGGGACTGCAGCGGCTGGAGAAGGAGCTGGGCTTTCCGCTCTTCGAGCGCAGCAGCCGCGGGATGCAGCTGACGGCCGTGGCCACGCAGTTCCGGGAACGCACTCAGGCGCTGCGCACGAGCCTCGGTGAGGCGATCAAGGAGGCGGCGGACATGCACCTCGGCGAGCTGGGACTGCTGCGAGTGGGAGTCTCGCCGCTGTACGCGCAGCGGCTGTTCGTACCAACAACGGTGGCGCTGCACCGGCAGCGACCGGCCGCGCGGCTGCGGCTGATGCTGAATTTGAACGATGCGCTGGTGGCGGCGCTTCGGCTGGGGGACATCGACCTGTCGATCAACGCGCTGCCGGGCGTGGTCGCGCCGGACCTGCAGGCGCTGCCGCTGATCGACGACGCGCTGTGCCTGGTGGTTCGCGAGCACCACCCGCTGCTGTCGAAGCGGCGCCTGCGGCTGCAGGACCTGGTCGATGCGCGCTGGATCCTGCCGGGGCCCGCGGTCGCGGCGCGGCGCAACGTGGAAGGCCGGCTGGCCGAGGCCGGGCTGCCGCCGCCGCGCGTGACGGTGGAAGTGAGCAACACAGCCGGCGGGCAGCTGAACCGGCTGGTGGCGCAGAGCGACCTGGTGTCGATCATGAGCGAGTCGCAGCTGGGCATGGCCATCGGCGAAGGATTGGTACCGCTGCCGATGGCCGATGCGCGCTTCACGCGCACCATCGGCGCACTGACGCGCAAGGGTGCCGCACTGCCTCCGCTGGCGCTGCGCTTCCTGGAGCTGTTGGAGGAGACGGCCCGCGCGGAGGGCGCGCCGGCGCGGCCCGCCGCGCGCAGGGGCGGCGCGGCCAGGCCCCGGGCGTCATCGACCTGAAATCGCGCTGAACGCCGTGTAGGCCGGCGCTGATTGCGCGCGTCCCGATTGCCGGCAATCATCCGGCGGACTATCGAGGACTGATGTATGAATCTGTTGAGCGTCGACCTCTATCAGAGTGCCACCAATCCAGAGAAATTTCTGGCCCTTCCGGCTGGAGTCGATCCGGCCGAACTGACGGGTCCGATGGTCTTCGACAAGGACTACGCGGAAATCGTCAGATACCAACAGGCGTTCGAGTTCGATCCTGAGGAGTCTTATGCGGGGGTCAACGCCGCCAAGATCGCCGCAGACCTGTTGACATTGAAGTGGGCGATGTACCAGCGCTCGTAGGTCAGCCCCGCCGGCTCACGCCATAGCATTGCGGGTCGACCCGAAGAGCGCCGACCCGGAATCGGGTATCGCCGGGGAGTTTCGACGACTCGCTGCGAGTCCCATTCCACCCGCTCCCTGGCCTGGGTCTTCAGGTGGATCCACGCCACCGGCCATCAACCTTCCTCGACAAAGGCCTCCTCGCGCTTGGACCGTACCGCGGGCATCAGCACGATGGTCAGCAGCAAAGCGGCGGCCACCAGCAGGCCGGCCGAGATGGGCCGCGTGACGAGAACGCTCCAGGAGCCGCGCGACAGCAGGAGCGCACGCCGCAGGTTCTCTTCCATCATCGGTCCGAGGATCAGCCCCAGCAGCAGCGGTGCAGGCTCGCAGCCCAGCTTGCTGAAGGCATAGCCGATGATGCCGAACAGGCCCACCATCCAGACGTCGAAGGTGTTGTTGTTGGTCGAGTAAACGCCGATCGCGCAGAACAGCACGATGGCCGGGAACAGCCAGCGGTAGGGAATCGACAGCAGCTTGATCCAGATGCCGATCAGCGGCAGGTTGAGCACGATCAACATCAGGTTGCCGATCCACATCGAGGCGATCAGGCCCCAGAAGAGCTCCGGGTTGCTGGTCATCACCTGCGGGCCGGGCTGGATGTTGTGGATGGTCATCGCGCCGACCATCAGCGCCATCACCGGGTTGCCGGGAATGCCGAGCGTCAGCAGCGGAATGAAGGAGGTCTGCGCGCCCGCATTGTTGGCCGACTCGGGCCCGGCCACGCCGCGGATGTTGCCCTTGCCGAAGGGAATCTCGCCGGCACCGAGCCTGAGCTTCTTCTCCAGCGTGTACGAGGCAAAGGCCGACAGCAATGAACCGCCGCCGGGCAGGATGCCCAGGGAGCAGCCCAGCGCGGTGCCGCGCAGCACGGCCGGAATCATGTTCCTGAAGTCCTCCCGCGTCGGCCACAGGCCCTGCAGCTTCGCGGTGAAGACCTCGCGCTCGTGCTCGGGTTGCGCCAGGTTGGAGATGATTTCACCGTAGCCGAACACACCCATGGCGATGGCGATGAAGCTGATGCCGTCGGTCAGTTCCGGAATGTCGAAGCTGAAGCGCGCCACGCCGGAGTTCACGTCGGTGCCGACCAGTCCGATCAGCAGGCCCAGCACGATCATGCAGATGGCCTTGAGCAGCGAGCCCGAGGCCAGCACCACCGCGCCGATCAGGCCCAGCACCATCAGCGAGAAGTACTCGGCGGGGCCGAACTTGAAGGCCAGCTCGGTCAGCGGCGGTGCGAAGGCCGCGAGGATGAGCGTGCCGACGCACCCTGCAAAGAAGGAGCCCAGGCCGGCGGCCGCGAGCGCGGCGCCTCCGCGCCCCTGCTTGGCCATCTGGTGCCCGTCGATCACCGTCACCACCGAGGACGATTCGCCCGGCAGGTTGACCAGGATCGCGGTGGTGGAGCCGCCGTACTGCGAGCCGTAGTAGATGCCGGCCAGCATGATCAGCGCGGCCACCGGCGGAAGCGCATAGGTGGCCGGCAGCAGCATCGCGATGGTGGCGACCGGGCCGATGCCCGGGAGCACGCCGATCAGCGTGCCCAGCAGGCAGCCGACGAAGGCATAGATCAGGTTTTGCAGCGTGACCGCATGGCCGAAGCCGAGCGCGAGATGTTCGATGAGTTCCATGATGATGCGGGTCCTCAGCCCGTGATGAAGGTGGGCCAGACCTGGAACTGCAGGCTCAGGCCGAGGATGAAGGTCACGTAGCTGCCGATGGCAAGCACCGTGGCCAGGATCAGCGCCGCCTTCATCTGGAAGGTGGAGCCGGCCAGGCTGGCGACGACGACCAGGGCGTAGATCGCGACAACGAGGCCGAGGGCCGGCAGTCCGATGCTGGGCAGGCCGCCCAGCAGGATGCCGAAGACCAGGTTCGCGCCGATGATGAGAAGCAGCGGCTTCCAGGCAATGCGGCCGATGGGTTCGCCATCGGGAGTGTCGATGGTGACGGCGCCGAGGATCACGCCCAGGCCCAGCACGGCCAGGAGCACGCCCAGCATGAGCGGGAAATAGCCCGGACCCATGCGGGCGCCGGTGCCGATGCTGTAGTTGGTGGCGCCGATGGCGAACGCAGCGCCGACGACTGCGAACATCAAGCCGGCGAAGAAGTCTCGTTGGCTCCTGATTTTCATGAATGCACTTTCGAAGGATCGGGACAAGGAGGAAACGACCGCCGTGCCGGCGCAGGCCGGTCGGCCATGCGCAGCCGGAGGGCCGCGCAGGCGCAGGCGACGCCCGTCCCGCATGCGGATGCAGGTCCGTCTACGGCGCCGCGATCGAATTACGTCATGTTATGAGGCTTTTTACCTCACATAATGAGTAATTACCCTGGCCCCGGCATTTGTGCCGCTCGGCAGGAAAGGAAGCGCCTTGCTACATTGCGGGGACTTCCCGCAGGTAGATCAACATGTCCAAGAACGAGCAGAGCGCGTCGAAGCGGCGCATGGAGGCGCTGTCGGCGTTCAGGCACCGGCTGCGCAGCTTCCTGCGATTCAGCGAGGATGCGGCGCGCGAGGCCGGCGTCACCGTGCAGCAATACCAGGTGATGCTGCACACGCAGGGTTTCCCGGGCCGCGAGTGGGCCTCGATCAGCGAGATTGCCGAGCGCCTGCAGGCGCAGCCGCACGGGGTGGTGGCACTGGTATCGCGCTGCGAGGAGGCCGGCCTGGTCCGGCGCCAGCCCAGCACCGTCGACCGGCGGCTCGTGGAGGTGCACCTGCTTCCCAAGGGGCGCAAGGTGCTGTCGCAGCTCGCGCGGCAGCATGCGCTGGAGCTGTCGCACCTCGCCGAGGCGGTCCGGCTGGCGAGCGAGATCGGCGGCGAGGGCGAGGAAGGCTAGGCGCCTCGATCCATCGCCGGCGCTCGTCGTTCAGACCATCAGCGCGTCCAGCAGCAGCGCCACATGCACCGCCCGGCGCTGCGCGCCGTCGGCGATCTGGTGGCGGCAGCTGGTGCCATCGGCCAGGACGATCGCGTCGGGCTGGCCGCGCACCGCCGGCAGCAGGGCGGCCTCGGCCATGCGCATCGACACCTCGTAGTGCGAGGCCTCGTAGCCGAAGCTCCCGGCCATGCCGCAGCAGGAACTCTCGATGAGTTCCGGCTTCGCACCGGGAATGCGCTTCAGCACCTCGAGGATGGGGCTGACCGCACCGAAGGCCTTCTGGTGACAGTGGCCATGCAGCAGGATGGGCTTGCCGGCGGGCCTGAAGCCGAGCTTGAAGCGGCCTTCGCGCATCTCGCGCGCCACGAACTCCTCGAACAGCAGCGCCTGCGCGGCGACCGTCTGCGCCTTGTCGCCGAGGCCCATGGCCAGCGTCTCGTCGCGCAGGGTCAGCAGGCAGGAAGGCTCGAGCCCGACGATGGGGACACCCTCCTCGGCCAGGGGCAGCAGCGCGTCGATGAGGGCACCCGCCCGCGCCTTGGCCTCTTCCACCATGCCGGTGGCCAGGTAGGTGCGGCCGCAGCAATGGTGGCCGCCGAATTTCTCGACGGTGTGCAGCAGGTAGCCAGCGGCCTTGAGCACGCGGGCTGCCGCCCAGGCGTTCTCGCTCTCGAAGCCGCCGTTGAAGGTGTCGACGAAGAGCACCGCGGCCTTGCGCCCGCTGATGGCCGCGGCGATGACCATGTCGCGGCTGGTGAAGAGTGCGGCGTCGCGCTCGCGCCAGAAGGTGTCGCCGCGGAACGCCGGCAGCGAGCGCCTGGCCGACAGCCCCAGCAGCCGCTCGCCCAGGCGGGCGAGGACCGGCATGCGGTTGCGCAGGTTGAAGAGCCAGGGCATGCGGCTGGCGGTGTGCAGGTACTCCGGCAGGCGGGCAACCAGCCGGTCGGCGAGCGTGTGTCCGTGCTTGCTCCTGTGGTGCGCCAGGAACTCGATCTTCATCTTCGCCATGTCCACGCCCGTCGGGCAATCGCGCTTGCAGCCCTTGCAGCCGACGCACAGGTCCATGGCGTCGCGAACGGCGTCCCCGGTGAAGGCGTCGGGGCCGAGCTGGCCGGAGAGCGCCAGGCGCAGCGTGTTGGCGCGCCCGCGCGTGAGGTGCTGCTCGTCGCGCGTCACGCGGTAGCTGGGGCACATGGTGCCGGCGTCGAACTTGCGGCAGTGGCCGTTGTTGTTGCACATCTCGACGGCCTTGGCGAAGCCGCCGGTCACGTCGCCGCCGGTGCCGGGGAGGGTGGTCTCCTCGGTCACCGGATCGGCCTGCACGTTCCAGGCGGACCAGTCCAGCACGGGCGTGATGGGAATGCGCTTGTAGGGCTGCGGTGCGGAGGCGGGCGCGAAGCGGAAGAGGGCACCCTCGTCCATTTTCGGCGGGTCGATGATCTTGCCGGGATTGAACAGGCCGATCGGGTCGAACCGGGTCTTGATGGCGCGGAAGGCCTCGTTGATGGCCGGGCCGAACTGCCACTCGATCCACTCGCCACGGCACAGGCCGTCGCCGTGCTCGCCGCTGAAGGCGCCCTTGTACTTGCGAACCAGCTCGCCGGCTTCCTCGGCGATGGCGCGCATCTTGGCGGCGCCATCGGTGCGCATGTCGAGGATGGGGCGCACGTGCAGCGTGCCGACCGATGCGTGGGCGTACCAGGTGCCGCGCGTGCCGTGCTTCGCGAACACCTCGGTCAGCCCGTCGGTGTAGGCGGCCAGGTGCTCGAGCGGCACGGCGCAGTCTTCGATGAAGCTCACCGGCTTGCCGTCGCCCTTGAGGCTCATCATGATGTTCAGGCCGGCCTTGCGCACTTCCCACAGGGCTTTCTGCGCGCCCTCCTCGGGCATGCGCACGACGCTGTCAGGCAGGCCCAGGTCGCCCATGAGTTCGACCAGCTGCTGAAGCTGGTGCAGCAGCCCGGCGCTATCGTCTCCGGAGAACTCCACCAGCAGGATGGCGGCGGGCTTGCCGATCAGGGCCTTCTCGACCGTCGGCCGGAAAGCCGGGTTGCCGAGGCTCAGCTCGATCATGGTGCGGTCGACCAGCTCGACGGCGGTCGGGCCCAGCTTCACGATGTGCTGGGCCGAATCCATCGCGGCGTGAAAGCTGGCGAAGTTGACGACGCCCAGCACCTTGGCACGCGGCAGCTCGGAAAGCCGCAGCGTCAGGCTGCGCGTGTAGGCCAGCGTGCCCTCGGCGCCGATGAGCAGGTGCGCGAGGTTGACGCTGGCGTCGGCGGTGTAGGGCCGCTCGCTCTGGTTGTCGAAGATGTCGAGGTTGTAGCCGGCGACCCGGCGCATCACCTTGGGCCAGTGCTCGGCAATTTCGGCGCGGTGCTGCCGGGCCAGCTGCTGCACATGCTGCGCGAGGCCCGCGGCGCGCGCGCCGAGCGTGGCGACGGGGCCGAAGTCGACCAGCTCGCCATCCGACAGCCAGGCGCTGGCGCCCAGCACGTTGTGCACCATGTTGCCGTAGGCGATGGAGCGCGAGCCGCAGGAGTTGTTGCCCGCCATGCCGCCCAGCGTGGCCTGCGCGCTGGTGGAGACATCGACCGGAAACCACAGGCCGTGCGGCTTGAGCTGCGCATTGAGGTGATCCAGCACCAGGCCCGGCTCGACGGTGACGCGGCGCTCGGCCACATCGAGCTCGAGCACGCGCCGCAGGTGCTTGCTGTTGTCGATCACCAGCGCCGCGCCGGTGGTCTGGCCGCACTGGCTGGTGCCAGCGCCGCGCGCGAGCACCGGCACCTGCAGGTCGCGCGCGATGTCGATGGCGATGGCGACGTCGCGCTCGGTCTTCGGCACCAGCACGCCCACCGGCATGATCTGGTAGATGGAAGCGTCGGTGGCATAGCGGCCGCGCGAGGCGTCGTCGAACAGCACCTCGCCCTCGGTTTCGGCCGCAAGGCGGCGCGCGAGCTGGGCGCAGACCTCGTTGGACGGCAGCACGGTGCCGGCGGGCCGCAGGCGGCTGGCAGGATCGATGCGCATCAGCGCTTGCCCGCCTGGGCCGCCTCGGGATAGACCTGGCCGGCGCGCAGCAGCGCCAGCACCGTGTCGCGCTTGCGATGGAGGTGCTCGATCAGCACCTCGCGCAGGGCCGCGGCGTCGTGGGCGGCGAGCGCGTCGATCATGCGTTCGTGCTCGGCGACCGCCTGCTTCCACTTGGCCTCGTCCTGGTTGGTGCGAAAGCGCAGCGACTGCACGCGCGCATTGATCGCGCGGTAGGTGTTGGCGAGCACGGGGTTCTTGGCGGCGTCGTTGATGGCGGTGTGGATGCGCGCATTGATGCGGTAGTAGCCCGAGAGATCGCGGCGCGCGAAGCAGGCCATCATTTCGTAGTGCAGGGCGCGCAGCTCGGCCACTTCAGGGGCGGTGATGCGACTTGCCGCCAGCTCGCCCGACAGGCCTTCGAGCGCGGCCAGCAGCTCGAAGGTGTTCTCCACGTCGGCCTCCGTCAGCTTGACGGCCACCGCGCCTCGGTTGGGCAGCAGGTCCACCAGGCCCTCTGCGCCCAGCAGCTTGATGGCTTCGCGCAGCGGCGTGCGCGAGACGCGCAACTGCTCGCACAGCTCGCGCTCGTTGAGCTTGGCGCCCGGCGGGATCTGGCCTTCGATCAGCATGGTGCGCAGGCGGGCCGCCACCTGGTCGTGCAGCGCCAGCCGCGAGATCTCGATCACTTCTGCCATGGCTCTTTTCCTCTCCGGATGCATTTTGAATGCAAAAACTAGTGGCCTCTGGGCGATGCCTTCAGGGTAATCCATCATGGCCCGATATATTTTGCATGCAAAACTTTAAAAAAGGATCGCCATGCTTCAACTCGACTTTCATCCCACCGGCCGCCACTTCCTGCAGATCCCCGGCCCGAGCCCGGTACCCGACCGCATCCTGCGCGCGATGAGCCTGCCCACGATCGATCACCGCGGGCCCGAGTTCGGCGCGCTCGGCCTGAAGGTGCTCGCAGGCATCCGCCAGGTGTTCCAGACCCGGCACCCGGTGGTGATCTATCCGGCTTCGGGCACCGGCGCCTGGGAAGCCGCGCTGGCCAATGTGATGAGCCCCGGCGACGCGGTGCTGATGTACGAGACCGGACACTTCGCCACGCTGTGGCAGAAGATGGCGCTGCGCCTGGGCCTGGCGCCCGAGTTCCTGAGCCTGCCGGGCGTGGACGAGACCGGCCTGCCGCGCGGCTGGCGCCATGGGGTGCAGGCCGACCTGATCGAAGCACGGCTGCGCAGGGACGCGGACAGGAAAATCCGCGCGGTCTGCGTGGTGCACAACGAGACCTCCACCGGCGTGACCTCCGATATCGCGGCGGTGCGCCGCGCGATCGATGCGGCGGGCCATCCCGCCCTTCTGATGGTCGACAGCATCTCGGGGCTGGCGAGCGCCGACTACCGCCACGACGAGTGGGGCGTGGACGTGACCGTCAGCGGCTCGCAGAAGGGCCTGATGCTGCCGCCCGGAATCAGCTTCAACGCGGTGTCGCCCAAGGCGATGGAGCGCAGCAAGACTGCGCAGCTGCCCAAGGCCTTCTGGGCCTGGGACGAAATCGTGGAAATGAACCAGGGCGGCTACTGGCCTTACACGCCCAACACCAACCTGCTCTACGGGCTGAGCGAGTCGCTGGACATGCTGCTGGGCGAGGGCTTGCCGCAGGTGTTCGCGCGCCACCAGCGATGGGGCGCGGGGGTGCGCGCCGCAGTCAAGGCCTGGGGCCTGCCGACGCAATGCGCCGACCCCGCGGTTCATTCGCCGGTGCTGACCGGAGTGATCACGCCCGAAGGGGTGGACGCGGATGCGCTGCGGCGGCTGATCCACGAACGCTTCGACCTTTCGCTGGGCACGGGCCTGGGCAAGCTCAAGGGCCGCATGTTCCGCATGGGCCACCTGGGCGACAGCAACGACCTCACGCTGGTGGCGATGGTGGCCGGCGTGGAGATGGGGCTGAAGCTTGCGGGCGTGAAGCTCGCGGGCAGCGGCGTGCAGTCGGCGATGGACCATTTCGCGAGCCACCCGGCGCCGGCGGCGCTGAAGAAGGCGGCCTGAATCGACGCCGGCCGAAGCCAATCAACCAGGAGACCCGACCATGCAACGACGTTCCTTGATTCAGGCAGCAGGCGCGGCGGCGGTCACCCTCGGCGTGCCGCGCGTGTTCGCCCAGGCATGGCCCAGCGGCCCCGTGCGCATCGTGGTCGGCTTTCCGCCGGGCGGAGGCACGGACGCGCTGGCGCGGGTGGTGGCGCAGAAGCTGACGACCCTGTGGAACCAGTCGGTCATCGTGGAGAACAAGGGCGGGGTGGCCGGGGTGCTCGCGGCCGAGTACGTGTCGACGCAGCCGAGCGACGGCTCGACCCTGTTGATGGCGCACATCAACAGCCACGCGCTCGCGCCCAACCTGCAGCCCAGGCTGCGCTACAGCGTGGAGCAGGACTTCGTGCCGATCGTGCTGGTGGGCGTCACGCCCAACCTGCTGATCGCGGGGCCGGCGCAGAAGGCCCTGACGGTGAAGGACATCGTCGCGCTGTGCGCCGCCGAGCCGGGCAAGGTGAGCTTCGGCTCGGCCGGCGCGGGCTCGGCGCAGCACCTGGCACTCGAGATGTTCAAGCTGCAGGCCAAGGTCGATGCGCTGCACGTGCCCTACAAGGGCAGCGGGCCGTTGCTCGCGGACCTGATGGGCAACCAGATCCAGTACAGCTTCGAAACCATGACGGCGGCCACGCCGCACGTGAAGAGCGGCAAGGTCACGGCGGTGGCGCAGACGCGCCTGAAGCGGGCCAAGGGCCATCCGAGCGTGCCGACCATGCAGGAGCAGGGCTTCGAAGGCTTCGATGCCACCACCTGGTACGGCCTGGCGGGGCCCGGCAAGCTGCCGGCGGAGATCGCCGACAAGATCAACCGCGACGTCAACACCGTGCTGGCAATGCCCGACGTGCAGGAAAAGCTCGACACCTACGGCGCGGAAGACGGCGGCGGCTCGCGCGAGAAGTTCCGCCAGTTCATCGCGTCGGAGATCCAGAAATGGGGCCGGGTGGTGCGGGACGGCAAGGTGAAGGTGGACGCCTGAGCGCCACGCCTCGGGCTACGTGAGGTCGACGATCTGCATCAACCCGAGCTTGACCAGCACGGCATTGCCGAGCTTTCTGTTCGGCAAGCTCCAGCCTGACACGTTGCTTCGAATGAGTTGGGCAAAGGGCACGAGACACAGCGGAAATCCGTCAGGCAGCAGCTCGAGCAGATCCTTGTGCTTCGGGGCACGCCGGCCCGTGAGGAAAAGCGTCGCGAGGTACCCGCCAGGTATCGGATCCGAAGCCTGCCAATTGCGTGCCATCGTGAGCAGTGTTTCGTACTGGGCGGGTGTTAGTTTGCCGTAGACCACACGTTCGATGGCCTGGGCGCCGGTCGTGACAGTGGGGTCCGACTTCAGGTTCCTGATGGCCGCCTGCTTATTCGAATAAGACGAGTATTGCTGGAACGCATGCAACATCACCTGCTGAGACGCGAGAACCGCCGGGTCGCTCGAGGTCTGCGAAATTCGCTTTTCGACGTTGCCAGGAGGACGCAAGACCCATGTCCCCGCCGCTTCGACGGGGCGAGACGCTTGAGCTGCGCCCAGGACGAGCTTGGGTGAAGTGACCCGGACGACACGAGGCGTCACCGTCAGCGCGCGCGCAAACCCGGCGCGTTTCATGTGTTCGTCAGGAGCGAGTCTCTTGAACAGCGCCTGTTGCCCGTTCAAGACCTCCCACAAGGAACGCCGCGACCTGGTCGCGCTGTCGAACGCAAGCCATTCGCCCGAGGCGGCGCGCGCCACGGCCACCACCATGGGGTCGGTTCCCGTCCACAAGATGGCCTCGGTGCTTCCGAGTGTATCGAGCCAGCTCACGATCTCCTGGCTACGGCCAAGCCCCTCCGGAACCCTCTTTTGGTGACTGGCAGCATGGGGCAGAGAAAGGCTGCCGCGGCAGAACGCCGCCGCAAAGTCTGCGTCGATCTGGCGCGCCGCGTCCTCCCTGCCATTCAAGGGGAGCGACTTCGCAAGTTCGATGATGGGTTGCCTGTTAAGCAAGACCCCGAGCGCCTCGCAGGTCCTCCAGAAAAGCTCGATGGCCATCAGCTTCACGTACTTCGACAGCGGATGGTCGCCGTCGCCCCGAATGGCCATGTAGACGCCGCCTTGCAGGCTCTCGAGGTAGTCCTGAAGGCTCGGAAGCCAGCGTTTGGCCGCCGTGTCATCCGGGGCCATCGACTCCAGTTCGAAACACACGCCGTTCACATTGATCAAGGCCGTGTAGTGGTGGGTCTGGTGGACTTGCGAGTCGCCGAATTGCAGGTTGGTGGGGCCTTTGAAAACGATCGCGAGATCCAGAT
The DNA here is from genome assembly GCF_901827205.1 of Variovorax sp. PBS-H4. NCBI lineage: Bacteria > Pseudomonadati > Pseudomonadota > Betaproteobacteria > Burkholderiales > Comamonadaceae > Variovorax > Variovorax sp. PBS-H4. Next base: position 6,353,412 of record NZ_LR594675.1, read on the forward strand.
GGGCTTCGAGTTCGGGCATCAGCGCATGCCACTGTCGAGGCATGAGCCGCAGCCTCTGCATGGGATATCCGTCAGGCGTCTGGATGGCGTCGATGCGGCTCAGTTCCTGGGCTTCGTTGGGCAGGGAAAGCTTTTCAAACGGAAGCTCGGGGCGGTGCAGCGCCAGCCAGTTGGTCCAGCCGTTGTTGAAGGCATGCTGCAGACAGCGCAAGCCTGCCTGGAACTCGAAGTCAACGCTCAACATGGCGCGCGCACTGGCGGCCATGTGCAGTCCTTGAACGCGCGCCGCTTGTTGTTGCGTGTGTTGCGCGGGGTCGCCGAATGTCCTGGTTGCAGGGGGTTGTTCCAGATCCTCAGGGCCCCGCTTTCTGTTGCCGGGGCCGAGCTTATCGAGTGCCACGTGCACGTGATGCTGGATCCGTTGATTCATGTGCTGGGGCCCCTCTTCACCCAGGCAGAACGAGTGACCGAGCACGGCGCAGTAGGCAGTGCCGATGGCCTTCGCCAAATCCTTCTTGTTGTCCTCTGTCAATGGCACCTTTGTGTCCGCCGCTCGAACAAGCAGTCTGTCGAGCCAACGCGCCGATGCGCTCAGCAAAGGCGCCAGCGGGTCGTGCGCCTCCGCGAGTTGCTCGGCCACTTCCATGTCGATCGCGTTCAGCGTGCCGCTGAACAGCGAATCGTTGTGCAATGTCCGCCCCTGGAAGCATTCATGCGCCGTCATGCTTTGATACAGCTGCCGCGCTTGATACGGGTCTGGAATGCGCTCGCCGGCGGGGAATCGTCTTGCTATTTCACGCGCAGCGAATTTGGCCAGGGTCAGCACGTCCGGCAGCGACAGACACGAGCGCATGCGGTCGACTTCCCGCTGCAGTGTTTCGACGACGGCTCGAGGTGAAGACGAACAGGGCGGCTCCTCTGCGCCCAGCTTGCGCAGGGAGCTCGAGTCAAAGCCCTTCCGCAGGCCCTTCATGACGTCCGCACTCAGTCGAAGCGCGTCGCGCAGCGCAGCGACGTCCACCTCGCATCGATCGCTCTCGATCGCCTTGATGATGAACGCACGCGTCTCCGGGTCTTCGCTGTGCAACAGCCGCACCAACAGTTGGTGGACGTTGGCGGGCCCGCCTGCCGAAACCTCAGGTGCCACGAGCACGGTGCCATCGGCGCGGATCTGGAAGCCCGGCCGGCCGTAGACCATCGGCGGCTTGTTTTCCTGAGGTGTGGGAGTGGGGCGAAGCGGTTTCTGTCCGCCGGAAATGATTTGCAAGGAAGTGAGTCGCACGGTGGATGTTCCCGAAGAAGCCTTTTTGGCTCGGTGCTGCTGAGTAACGGGGGAGCACGGAAGATTCCCGCGCCAAGAAATGGGCAAGGAACTGCGCTTTCCCATCCTCAACCTCCTGTCAGACAAAGTCACCATCGAACTGACGAATATCACCGGCGTGTTGCAGCGCAACATGATGACAAAAAGGCAGCGCTCGTTGCGTCGCACGATGCCCCCCCTTCAACCGCAGGGCGCTCCCATACATGTTCAATTCGCACTCCATCGACAGCTTGCAGCCCGTTGCAACTCAAGCGCCACAAGACACCCTGGCCTTCGTCTTCGAGGAGCAATGCGCGGCACGCCCCCAGCAGTTGGCCTATGGGTTCCTTGCGGAGGATTTGTCCCTCGCGCAGCACAGCAGCTATGCCCGGTTGCGTGACGAGGTCCACCACATTGCCGCATGGCTGGCTACCGCAACCCGTCCAGGCGACCGCGTACTGCTGGCATTTCCGCCGGGGCTGGATTTCGTGCGGGCCTTCTGGGCCTGCCTGCTCGGCGGACGGGTCGCAGTGCCGGTGCCGGCGCCGGATCCGATGCGCCTGCATCACGCGGCACCACGCCTGCGCAGCGTGATCGCCGATTCGCGCGCGGCACTGGTGCTGACCAGCGCGAAGCTGCTGGACGCCGCGGCCGCCGCGCTGGACCCTGCCACCTTGGCAATGGCGCGCTGGACGGCCCTGCCCGATGCAGCACAGCTGGCGGCCATGCGGCAAGACTTCATCCCGCCGTTGCTCGATGCCCAGGCGCTGGCCTACCTGCAGTACACCTCCGGTTCCACATCGGCGCCGCGCGGCGTTCGCCTGTCGCACCTGAACGTGCTGGCGAACGTGCGCGCGATGATCGCCGCGGGCCATGCAGATGCCGGTTCGCGCGGACTCAGCTGGCTGCCGCATTTCCATGACTACGGCCTGGCCTTCGGCGTGTTGGCGCCGGTGGTGGCAGGGGGCACCGGCTACCTGATGTCCCCCGTGGCCTTCCTGCGCCGGCCGCTGCGCTGGCTGGAGGCCGTCGAGACCTATCGCATCACGCACACGGGCGCGCCGGACTCGGCGTTCGTCGCCTGTCTGCAGGCCCTGGGCGACAAGCCGCTGGGCGCACGCCTGGACAGCCTGGTGTCGCTGAACTGCGGCGCCGAACCCGTCAAGGCCGACACCGTCGAGCGTGTGCTCGCGGTGTTCGGTGCAGCCGGCATGCCCGCGCGCGTGTTCGCGCCGTCCTATGGACTGGCAGAGGCGGTGCTGGGTGTCAGCGCGAGCACGCTCGAAGCGGCGCCCCGCATCGTCTCGGCGGACGCCGGGGCCCTGCTGGCCCACCGCTTCGAGCCGCTGCCTGGAGGCGCGGGCCAGGGGCGGCGGCTGGTCGGCTGCGGACAGGCCATGCGGGATACGGAAATCCTCATCGTCGACGAAGAGCAGCAGCCCTGCGCCGATCGCTGCGTCGGCGAGATCTGGGTGCGCGCGCCCGGCGTCGGCGGCGGCTACTGGATGCAGCCCGAGGCGACCGAGGCCACGTTCGCGGGGCACCTGGCGGACGGTACCGGCCCCTTCCTGCGCACCGGCGATCTCGGCTTCCTCGACGAGGGCGAGCTTTTCGTCACCGGCCGATCGAAGGACTTGATCATCGTCCACGGCGAAAACCACTATCCGCAGGACCTGGAGTGGAGCGCGGAGCGCGCCCATCCGGCGCTGCGGCCGGGTTTCGGCGCGGCCTTCGCGCTGGAGACGCCCGCCGGCGAGGGCGTGGTGCTGGCGTTGGAGCTGGACCGGCGGGCCCAGGCCGACGCCGATGCCGCGGCCGTGTTCCGCGCGGTGCGCCGGGCCATCGCGGTGGAGCACGGCCTGCCGGTGCATGCCGTCGCCCTGCTGCGCGCGGGCGGATTGCCGCGCACCTCCAGCGGCAAGGTGCAGCGCCACCGTTGCCGTGAGGCCTTCCTGGCCAACGAACTGCCACTGGCGGTGCCGATCGATGCCGGCACCGAGCCCATGCACGAGGAGGGCGCCGAAGACGGCGAGCGCCGCGGGCGCCTGGGCTACGTGGCGCCGCGCGACGAGCGCGAGAAGGCGGTGTGGGACATCTGGTGCGAAGTGCTGGGCACGCGTGCCTTCGGCGTGGACGAGAGCTTCTTCGAGCTCGGCGGCAACTCGCTGCGCATGACGCAGGTGCTCTCGCGGCTCGGGGCCCGCTTCGGCGTGGCGCTGCCGCTGGCCGAGCTGTTCGAGCATGCCAGCGTGGCTGCGATGGCCGCACACGTCGCCAAGGCCGAGCAGGCGCCGCAGGAGAGCCGGGCGCTGCTACCGGCCGGCATCGAGCCCGTGCCGCGCGGCGCACCGCTGCCGGCCTCGCTCTCGCAACGGCGGATGTGGGTGATCCAGCATTTCGACCCGGCATCGACCGCGTACAACGTGCCGATCGCGATCCGGCTGCGCGGCCCCTTCGATCCTGCGCTGTGCCAGCAGGCGCTCGACGCCATGGTGCAGCGGCACGAGGGCCTGCGCACCTGCTTCGTGATGGGCGAGCACGAGCCGATGCAGTCGATCCTGCCCGCGCTCGCCGTTCCGGTCGAACAGATCGACCTGAGCCGCCTGCCCGAGCGCGAGCGCAATGCACAGGCGCGCGTGCTGCTCGCCGAGCGCGCGGCCCAGCCCTTCGACCTGTCGCAGGCCCCGTTGCACCGGCCGACCCTGATCCGGCTGGGCGAGCGCGAGCACGTGTTGTTCTGGGTGCTGCACCACGCGATCACCGACAACTGGGCGGGGGCGCTGCTGATGCGCGAAGCCCTCGCAGCTTACGGCGCGCTGGCCATCGGGCGCGAGCCGGTGTCGGACCCCCCGGCCATCGGCTATGCCGACTATGCGGCCTGGCAACGCAGTCCGGCGGCCGTCGAGGCACGGCGGGCGCACCTCGACTACTGGCTGGAGCGCCTTCGCGACCTGCCCGACCTGGACCTGCCCACCGACTTCCCGCGGCCGGCGAAGGCCAGCCACCGGGGCGCGCGCGTTTCGGCCGGGCTGCCGCCGCGGCTGCGCGAGGCCATGCGCGATTTCGGCGGTCGCGAGGCGGTCACGCCCTTCGTGGTCTACCTGTCGGCCTTCGTGCTGATGCTGTCGCGCCACGCGAAGAGCGACGACATCGCGATCGGCACGCCGATCGCGAACCGCCACCGCTTCGCCGCCGAGCCGCTCGTGGGAACGCTGGTCAACACGCTGGTGATGCGCACCGACCTCGGTGGCGATCCCAGCTTCACGCAGTTGGTGCATCGCGTGCGCCGCAACGCGCTGGAGGCGTACACGCACCAGGACGCGCCTTTCGACGAGCTGATCGACGCGCTGGGCCACGACCGCACGCTGCGGCCCGAGGGCCCGGTGCGCGTGCTCTTCAACGTGCTCAATGCGCCGGTGGGCGAGCCAGAGCTCTTCGGGCTGGAGGTGGACGAATTCGACTTCGAGCGCGTGGCCGCGCAGTTCGACCTGTCGATGCACATCGACACCGAGTTCTCGCACCGCATCCACCTCGAGTACGCGAGCGATCTCTACAGCGAGGCGACCGCCGCGCGCATGCTGGAGAACTATCTTGCGCTGGTCGAACGGCTGCTCGCGCAGCCGGAGCGGCGGATCTCGACGCACGAGATGCTCGCGCCGGCGCAGCTGAACCTGCTGCGCAACGGCTGGAACGGGGCGCGCTCGCCGCTGCCCGCGCGGCAGCTGGTGCACGACTACCTGGACCTGGGCGCGCCGGAGGTACGCGAACGCGTGGCGGTGATCGACGCGGCCGGCCGCACGCTGAGCTACGGCGAGCTCGAGGCGCGCTCGAACCGGCTGGCCCACGCGCTGCGCAAGCGCGGCATTGCACGTGGCCAGCGTGTGGGCCTGTGCATTGCGCGAAGCCCTGACATGCTCATCGCGCAACTGGCCGTGATGAAGGCTGGCGCGGCCTACGTGCCGCTGGACCCCGACTACCCGCCTGATCGTCTGCGCTTCATGGCGGCCGATGCCGACCTGGCCGCCGTGCTGGCGCAGCAGGACACGCACGGCATCCTGGAAGGACTGGCGATCCCGATGCTGTCGCTCGATGACGAACAATTGGTGTCCGGCCATCCCGCACAGCCGCTGGCTCCCGACCCGGCGCTCGACGCCACGCCGGTGGACGAGGCCTACCTCATCTACACCTCGGGCTCCACCGGCCAGCCCAAGGGCGTGCGCGTTCCCCATCGGGGGGTGGTGAACTTTCTCGCGGGAATGGTGAAGGCCCCGGGCCTGTCGGCGGAGGACTGCTTGCTGGCGATCACCAGCCCCTCCTTCGACCCGTCGGTACTCGATCTGCTGCTGCCGCTGGTGGTGCGCGCGAAGGTGATCATTGCCTCGCAGCAGCAGGTGCACGACCCGGCCGCGCTGCGCGCGTTGCTCGAGACGCACCGGGCCACGCTGCTGCAAGCCACGCCCTCCGCCTGGCGCGGGCTGATCGAGACCGGCTGGGCGGGCGCGCCGGGCTTCCGCGGGCTGATCGGCGGCGAGTCGCTGCCACCGGTGCTGGCCGAACAGCTGTTGTCGCGCATGGCCGAACTCTGGAACATCTACGGGCCCACCGAAAGCACGGTCTGGGCGACCGGTTGGAAGGTGACCGAGCCGCGCAAGGCGATCGCGATCGGGCGGCCGATCGACAACGTCGCGGTCTGGGTGCTCGACGAGCACGGCCACGCCTGCCCGATCGGCGTGCCGGGCGAGCTCTACATCGGCGGCGCGGGCGTCACGCTGGGCTACCACCGCCGCGACGAGCTCACGGCCGAGCGCTTCGTGCCCGACCCCTTCGGCGATGCGCCCGGCGCGTGCCTTTACCGGACCGGCGACCTGGGCCGCTGGCGCCATGACGGGCTGCTCGAGCTGATGGGCCGCGCAGACCACCAGGTGAAGCTGCGGGGCTTCCGCGTCGAGATGGGCGAGATCGAGTCCGCTCTGCTCGACCATCCCGAGCTCGCGCACTGCGTGGCGGTGACGCGCGCCGAGCGCGAGGACGACGTGCGGCTGGTGGCCTACTTCGTCTCGCGCGGCCCCGTGCCGCCGGCGCCGCCGGTACTGCGCGAGCACCTGCGCACGCGGCTGCCGCACTACATGATTCCGCAGCACTTCGTCTCGCTCGACGCGATGCCGCTGCTGCCCAACGGCAAGGTCAACCGCGCCGCGCTGCCTGCGCCGGTGATGGACGTCACCCTGGCCGACGGCCGCAGCTACGTGGCGCCCGCCACGCACGGCGAGCAGGTCATCGCCGGCGTCTGGTCGGAACTGCTGGGCGTCGAGCAGGTTGGCCGCACCGACAACTTCTTCGACCTTGGCGGCCACTCGCTGCTGGCGATGCGAGCTGTCGCGGCGATCGAGTCGCTGATGGGCTGGAAGGTGGCGCCGCGCCGGCTCATCTACGAGAGCCTGCAGCAGATCGCGCGCGAGGAGAACCTCAGGCGCGCGGAGACCTGAAAGGCTTGCTCAGGAAGGGCGAGCCCTTTTCTCCGAAACGCCAGGGCACGTCGGCCGCCTTGGTGATGCCGATGCGCGGGCCGGTCTCGACCACCACCGCCGGGTGATCGTCCGGCGCGGCGAGCAGCGCGAAGGGCGGCCGGTCGAGCCGCTTGCCGTTGAAGCCGGCATCGATTGCCAGCGCCTGCCCAACGCGGCCGGGCCCCGCGCACAGCAAGCGCACGTCATCCATGCCGCGCCGCGCGCGCATGCGTTCGAGCCCCGCGGTTGGCGCCAGCGCGCGGATCAGCACTCCGGCGCCATGGCCTTCCTCGCGGCAGACGAAATTGAGGCACCAATGGATGCCGTAGGAACGGTAGACATAGGCGCGGCCGGGTGGCCCGAACATCGCAGCATTGCGCGGAGTGAGGCCGCCGAAGGTGTGCGAAGCCGGGTCGTCCCGGTCATAGGCTTCGGTCTCGACGATGCGGCCGCCGACGCCCCCGACGAGCAGCACCAGGCCGATCAGGCGCGGTGCCACTTCGTGCGACGGTGCGAGGAAATCGATGTCGGCGGCAATGCGTGTTTGGCTCACAGTCCCTTTTCCACCATTTCGAGGAGCTTGCGGCCCAGTTCGTCGGTTTGCTCGCGGGGCACGCCGCGCAGAGGTCCGTCGATGATCAGGAGCGCCAGGCCATGGACCGCCGACCAGGCCAGGAACTCGGCGCCGGGACGGCGTTCAGGCGGCAGGAGACCCGCGGCCACCATCTGGTCCAGCGAAGCGCCGAGCAGCTGGAAAGGATTGAGCCCGCTCGCGCCGCCCTTGGCGTCGTCGGGGGGATCCTGCAGCGCCACGGGTGCACCGAAGGCGGTGCGGAACAGGCCCGTCTGTTCCTGGGCGAATCGCAGGTAGCCGGCGCCGATCGCGCGAACGCTCGCGCGCGCAATGTCGGCAGCGGAACCGTCGCGGGGCACCGCGGCGAGCTCGGCCTCCATGGCCCCGGCGGCGGCAGACAGGGCTGCCGCGCGCACCGCCAGCAGCAGCGCCTGACGGCTGGCGAAATGCCGGTAGGCCGCATTGGGCACAACGCCGGCACGCCGCGTGGCTTCGCGCAGCACCACCGCCTCGGGGCCGCCTTGTCGCGCCAGCTCGACCCCCGCCTCCAGCAACGCCCGGCGCAGATCGCCGTGGCGATAGGTGTTGCGTGGCGGGGGCGTGGTGCCAGGGAGTGTATTTTCGTTTTCCATGTGGACGCCGTCCATTATCTTTGCTATTGTTTTGTGGACGTTGTACACAACAACGGAATTTTTCCTCCCTGACCCCAGCTCTTTCCAAAGGAACCGCCGTGAGCACCAAGATCTTCGTGAATCTCCCCGTCAAGAACCTCGAGAAGTCGAAGGCCTTCTACGGGGCGCTGGGCTACAGCTTCGACCCGCGCTTCACCAACGAGCAGGGTGCCTGCCTGGTGATCAGCGACGACATCTACGTGATGCTGCTGGTCGAGAGTTTCTTCAAGACCTTCACCCCCAAGGCCATCGCCGATGCGTCGAAGAGCACGGAGGTGCTGCTGTGCCTGTCGTGCGAAAGCCGCGCCGAGGTCGAGGCCCAGGTCGCCAAGGCGCTGCGTGCCGGCGGCAGCACGCCGACCGAGGCGAAGGACCACGGCTTCATGTACCAGCACGGCTTCCAGGACCTCGACGGCCACATGTGGGAGCTCGCATACATGGACATGAGCGCCTTCCCGCAGGCCTGAGCGCCGCACGAATCGAATCCCTCACCCGCCCCACCACCACGCAAAGGAGATTGCCATGCATGTCCAGCCCTACCTCTTCTTCGAAGGCCGCTGCGAGGAGGCACTCGAGTTCTACCGCACCCGCCTCGGCGCCGAAGTGACGATGCTGATGCGGTTCAAGGACAGCCCCGTCCCCACCGGCAACGCCGAGATGTGCGCCGGCGCCGAAATGTCCGGCCCGCCCCCCGAGAACAACGTGATGCACGCCGAGTTCAAGATCGGCGACACCACGCTGCTGGCCTCTGACGGAATGGCCAAGGACGCGCCCGTCTTCCGCGGCTTCTCGCTGTCCCTGACGGCGGCGGACGAAGCCGATGCCAAGCGCAGGTTCGCGGCGCTCGGCGAGGGCGGCCAGGTGCAGATGCCGCTCGGGCCGACCTTCTTCTCGCCCTGCTTCGGCATGGTGCAGGACCGCTTCGGGGTCGGGTGGATGGTGATCGTGCCAGGGCCGAAGGCCTGAGCGGTTTCGAACCACAAGACGGCCGACCATCGTCGGCTGCAAGGCGCTTTCCATGAGGCCCCCGTCCGCGGACGGGTCGCTTTAAAGCGATTCGTGCCTGTTGCGGCGCGAGCGCGCCAGAGCCAGGACTTCGATCAAGCCCCAAAGGACGGCAGCACCGAGTCCGCGCAGGCCGTCGGTCGTAGGGGGCCAGAAGTGGGAAGCGTGCATGGTCTCGAGAATGCCGTCGATGGGTAGAGCCGTCTTGCAACCCTAAAAGCTTTGCATGACAAGTTGATGGCATGCATTGCCGCTATCCTGCGCGCACCCCTTTCCCGGATGCCGACGCGTGAACTCCCCGGACTTGCCCGAATTGCTGGAGCTGGCGCAGCTGGTCCAGCTGGCCGGTACGCAAGTGGAGGTGCGCACCATGTGCGAAGTGGCGGCCGGCGAGAGGCGCTTCCCCATTCAGGCCTTTCTGCTCGGCAGCACGCGAGCAGACGCTCCGGCCGTCGGCTTCTTCGGCGGCGTGCACGGCCTGGAACGCATCGGCGCGCAGGTCGTGATCGCCTACCTGCGCAGCCTCGTGATGCGGCTCGCCTGGGACGAGACGCTGCACCGCCAGCTCGATACGATGCGCCTGGTCTTCATGCCCCTGGTGAATCCCGGTGGCACGTGGCTCGGCACGCGCGCCAATCCCAACGGCGTCGATCTGATGCGCAATGCGCCGGTCGAATCGAAGGAGCATGTGCCGTACCTGATCGGCGGCCAGCGCATCAGCGCGAAGCTGCCCTGGTACCGCGGCGCGCCCGACGAGCCGATGCAATGCGAGAGCGCCGCGCTGTGCATGCTGGTCGAGGCCGAGCTGCTGGGCCGGCCGCTCAGCGTGGCGGTGGACTGCCATTCGGGCTTCGGCCTGAGCGACCGCATCTGGTTCCCGTATGCGCACACCACGCGGCCCATCGGGCACCTGGCGGAAATGCACGCGCTCTGCGAGATCCTCGACCAGAGCCTGCTGCACCATCGCTACAAGCTGGAGCCGCAGAGCCGTCAGTACCTGGCCCATGGCGATCTCTGGGACCACCTCTACCTCGGTGCCAGGCGCCGGGCCGGGAGTGTCTTTCTGCCGGTGACGCTGGAGATGGGATCGTGGCTTTGGGTCAAGAAGAACCCGCGCCAGCTCTTCTCGCGCCATGGCATCTTCAACCCGGTGATCGAGCACCGGCACCAACGCGTGCTGCGCCAGCACATGGCGTGGCTGGACTTCATCACCCGCGCCGTCGGCAGCCACGAACGCTGGCTGCCCACCGGCGCGCAACGGGCGCAGCACGAGCAGCAGGCGAAGGCGCGCTGGTACGGGGGGCACTGATGGACACCTGGGTGCTGATGCGCGGACTCACGCGAGAGAGCGGGCATTGGGGGCGCTTCATCGGCCTGCTGGAGGACGCCTTTCCGGCCGCGCGGATCGTGGCACTGGACCTCCCCGGCAACGGGCGGCTGAACCAGCTGCGCAGCCCGGCGCGCATCGGGGCCGCGATGGAAACCTGCCGTGAGCAGCTGCGCGCGCTCGGCATCGCGCCGCCTTATCGCCTGCTCGGGATGTCGCTGGGCGCGATGGTGGCGGTGGACTGGGCGGTGCAGCACCCGCGCGAGCTCGAAGCCTGCGTGCTGATCAACACCAGCCTGCGCCCGTTCAGTCCGTTCTACGAGCGCCTGCGCCCGGCCAACTACGGCGCCCTGCTCGGCCTGGCCTTCGGGCGCCAGAACGCTCGCGAGCGCGAGGCGACCATCCTGCGGCTCACCACCCGCCATGCCGGCGGCGGCACGGCGGTGCTCGACGACTGGACGGCGATCCGCGAGGCACGGCCGGTGTCGCCGTCAAACGCGGTGCGCCAGGTGCTGTCCGCCGCGCGCTACAGGGCGCCGCGGCAGGTCCCTTCCGTGCCGCTGCTGGTGGTGGCGAGCGCCCGCGACGGCCTGGTCAGCCCGAACTGCTCGAGGAGGCTGGCGCGCCAGTGGGGCGCCGAAATCGCGGAGCACCCCAGCGCCGGCCACGACCTGCCCCTGGATGACGGGCCGTGGCTTGCGGCGCAAATGGCGCGCTGGGCCGCGCGGGGCATCAGGCGGGCAGCAGTTGCTCCGCCAGGGCGTCCAGACGCGCCTTGACCCGGCGCCAGTCCGGCATCCGTGTGTCCAGCAGCCGGCAGAAGCGCGGCCCGTGGTTGTGCTCGCCAAGATGGCACAGCTCGTGAAGGAGCACGTAGTCGATGCACTCGCACGGCGCCTTGACGAGATTCGGGTTGAGCGTGAGCCGCCCCGCCGGCGAGCAGCTGCCCCATCGCTTCTTCGTGACGCGCAGCTGCATCGGCGGCGGCGTGCGGACCCAGCTCAGCGTGTGCGCAAGGACGGCGAGGCGCGCGGCCAGCACCCCGCCGGCGCGCTTTCGGTACCAGGCGTCGAGCAATGCCTGCACGCGCGCGGTATCGGCCTTTGCCACCGCGACTTCAATGCGCGCGCCGTGCAAGCGCACGTTGCCATCCCGGCCTTCGTCCACGACGACTTTGAGCACGTAGCGCCGGCCGAGATAGAACAGGGATTCGCCGCTGGCATGCGCACGCGGCAGCGCATTTGCAAGACGCGCCCGAGCCGCCGCGACCTGAGCGCTGATCCAGCGTGCGCGCCGCTGCACGGCCGCCTGGACCACGGCGTCGGGTGTTTGCTCGGAAACGTCGACCACGACGCGCCCGTCGGGTTCGACATGAATGGCCATGCGCTGTGCCCTGCGCACAGGATGGACGCGCACGCTGAACGCAATCCGTTCGTCGCCGTAGCGAAGGCTTCGAAAGCCCGCATCGCTCATGCGCGGCGCCCCAGCGCGACGCGGGTGATCTGGAGCACATGCCCGATCACGGCGTTGGCCCTGTCGAGGCCGAGCGGCGCGTAGAGCAGCTGCAGCACACCCTTGCGGATGGCGGCTTCGATGTCCTGCGGGTTCAAGGAATGCTCGGCCAGCGCAGCCTGCACCACGCCGCTGATGGCGAGCGCGTGGTCGACAAGCCGGCTGCGCTGCGCCTCGTCCAGCCTCGTTGCCTCATCGCCCAATGCGATCAGGATCGCGCCATAGCAGGCCTTCGCCCGTGGGTTGGAGGCCAGGATTTCCGGCATGCCGGGCGTGATCCGCCGATCCACGTCGCGCTCGAGCTCCTTGAAGAGCGCGTACTGCCTGAGCGGATGGTCGAACATGGCCTCCGCTTGCTCGATCGCGCCTTTCAGCAGCTCGGAAAACACTTGATTTGCATAGGGGTCGTCCGCCAGGTCCTGCTCGATGGTCTTGCGCAAGCGGGTCTTGATCAGGTCTGCCTCGTTGCGTGCCTTGTCCTGCGGCCAGGTCTCTGGAACATCGGGCGCCGCCAGCTTGTGCACCACATAGGTCCCGCCGATCTCGCGAACATCTGTTCCGATCACCTGCTCGTCGATCAGCCTGATGACCTGCTCGTCGTATTCGCTGAAGTCGACGGTCTCCCTTGCGTCGCGCTGCACCATCTGTCGTACCTGGATCAATGCCTTGAGATCCGCCTTGTACTGCGCGATGAGCGCCTCGGAAACGCCGCGGTCCTCGAAGAAGCCACGGCACGACAGCGCCGTCTGCAGACAGGCACCGAAGGCCGTCAGGGCTGCATAAAAGTCGTCGCGGAGCTTCTGCCGCACGTCGTATTCGCCGCCCTGCTTGTCGCTCACGAAGCGAGGACTCAACGCCTGGCGCAGCAGCTCAGGGTCCTTGCGATTGGCGACTCCCTTGAAGAAGGACCACACCGTCTCGTGCCGCATCGGCAGCTGCTTGTACTCGGTGCTCACCTGCGCATAGAGCCCATCGAGATCGGCAATGTCGAAGCCGCCTTGCGTCCGGGCCTCGAGGTCCTGGTAGGCGCGGATCGCCGTGTCGAGCTCTTTCAGGATGCCGCGGTAGTCCACCAGCAGGCCGTGGCGCTTGGCATCGTGCAGGCGGTTCACGCGGGCTACGGCCTGGATCAGGTTGTGGCCCTTCAGCGGCTTGTCGATGTAGAGCACTGCGTTGCGCGGCTCGTCGAAGCCGGTGAGAAGGCGATCGACCACGATCAGCAGGTCGGGGTCGCCATCGGTCCCGAAGGCCTGAAGCACCTGCCTCTGGTGGTGCAGCGCGTCGACGTCCTGGTTCAGCACGCTCTGCTTCCACCATTGCTGCACCTCGGACATGCCGTCTTCGTCGACCTCCTTGTTGCCCTCGCGCATGTCGGGCGGGGAAATCACGACGGCGCTCGTGACCAGGCCCGTCGCGTCGAGCGCCTTCTTGTAGCGGATTGCATCGAGCTTGCTGGCCGTGGCGATCTGCCCCTTCAGGCCAGACGCCAGCCTCTTGAAGTTCTCATGGAAGTGCGTGGCGATGTCCCATGCGATCAGCTCGATGCGATTGGCCGCGCTGTAGACCGTTCCGCTGCTGGCGTACTTCTTCTTCAGATCGGCGCGTTGCGCCTCGGCGAGGCCGGCGGTGATCTTGTCGAACCAGCGATCGACCGCGTCGGCATCGATGGACAGCCCGGGCACCCGCTCTTCGTAGAGGAGCGGTGCGACGGCATGGTCCTCGGCTGCGCGCCGCGTGGCGTACGCGTGGACGATGGGGCCGAACTTCTGCGCTGTCTTCTCGTCCTTCAGCAGCGGCGTGCCGGTAAAGGCCACGTAGGCCGCGCGAGGCAGCACCTTCTTCATGCGCTCGTGCGTTTCCCCACCATGGCTGCGATGGCCTTCGTCCACCAGCACCACGATGTTGGGCGACTCGTTGCGGCACTCCGCCAGCCTGGCGGCGGTGTTGAACTTCTGCACCAGCGCGAAGGTGATGCGCTTCGTGCCCTGCCCGATGCGACGGGCCAGGTCGCGCCCGGTCATGGCGCGGCTGTGCTCGCCCTCCTTGTGCGTGGCGATGGACGATCCGAAGGCGCCTCCGGTCATGAAGTTGCGTGCGAGCTGCTGTTCGAGATCGCGCCGGTCGGTGATCACCACGAGCCGGCATTCCTTCAGGCCTTCGTTCAACAGGAGGGCCTTGGCAAGGAAGACCATGGTGAAGCTCTTGCCCGAACCCGTGGTGTGCCAGATCACGCCACCGGTACGCGCGCCATCGGCTCGCCGCCCGGCCAGCCGGTCGAGCAGTGCGCGAACACCGAAGAACTGCTGGTGCCGCGCGACGATTTTTCCGACCTTGCTGTCGAACAGCACGAAACCGCGCAGCAGGGCAAGCAGCCGTTGCGGCTTCAACAGAGACACCAGCAAGCGGTCTCGCCCGTTGGGCAGCGCCGGCCGGGACCGGAGCGACTCGAACCATTCACGTATCGGCGCAGGCTTGCCCTTCAAGAGCGCTGCATGGGACCGGGCGGACAGCGGTGCGTTCTTCAAGGCACCCACATGAGCGTCGTCGAATTCTTCTTCCGTGTTCCACTGCGCCCAGAACTTGGCCGGCGTGGCCGTGGTGCCGTAGCGGCCCTGGGTCTGGCTGATGGACAGCAGCAGCTGAGCGTAGGCAAAGAGCTCCGGAATTTCGTCGTGGCGCTGGTTGCGCAATTGCTGGCTGATGCCTTCGAGCACCATCGCGTCGGCCATGCTGCCGCTGTGGCGCCCGTGCGGCTGCTTGGCCTCGATCACGACCAGCGGAATTCCGTTGACATAGCCGACGATGTCCGGTGAGCGATGGTGGGTACCGTGGCTGGAGAGCACCCGCAGCTGTTCAGTGACATCGAAACGATTGGCGCTCGGATCGGTCCAGTCGATGACCTGGATCGTCGGCTGGTGCCTCCGGCCGTCGGGCATGAATTCGGTGACCGTGATTCCGTAGGCGAGCTTGGCGTAGATGCGCTCGTTGGCTGGCAACAGGCCCTCGCCGAGCCGAACTGTCATGAGCTCGCGAAGGATCTGATCGATGGCGCTGGGTGAGAGAGGAAAGACGTCGCCGTTGTACTCGAAGCGTCGGGTTTGCAGCACTTCGATGAGGCGCGGCTTGAGGAGGACCTCGCGTGCCGAGCCACGCAACCTGGAGCACTCGGTAGCGCTGATGTAGTTCCACCCCAGGTTGCAGAGCATGTGCAGCGCGGACATGTGAGCGCTGAATGGCTCGCCGGTGGAGGCATTGAAAGTCATTGCGTGTGGCAGTCGGGGATCAGCCGGCGCATGACTGCTGCACTTTGTTGTCGCGTGCGAAGGAACAATTGTTCGGTGCGTCGAGGCCAACGAAACGGTGGGTTCGGGAAGATTCCGGCGCTGCGCTCACACGCCGATCTCGGTCAGCTGGGCAGCTATTTCTTCCTCGATGCCGGCAAGCTCCTCCTTGAGTGCCTCTCGCTCTTGCTGGAGTACTGCTATGTCCAGCAGTTCTTCCCTCTCGAAGGTGTTGACGTAGCGCGGAATGTTCAGGTTGAAGTCGTTCTCTGCAATTTGCGCAGGCGTGGCCAGGTAGGCATACCTCTCCACCGGCTCGCGTTTGCCATACGTATCAAGCACGCGCTGCAGATCCGCCTCGCGCAGCACGTTCTGATTCTTCCCGGCCTCGAAATCGCGACTGCCATCGATGAAGAGCACCTTGTCATCAGCCTTGTTCCTGCGAAACACCAGCACAGCCGCCGGGATGCCGGTTCCATAGAAGAGCCCCTCGGGCAGGCCAATGACGGCATCGAGCAGGTTCTCCTCCACCAGCTTCTGCCGGATGCGCCCCTCGGCCGCCCCGCGAAACAGGATGCCGTGCGGCACGACAACTGCCATGCGGCCAGCGCCGGGCTTCATGGTCTCGACCATGTGGAGGATGAAGGCGTAGTCGCCCTTCGTTCGCGGCGGCACGCCGCGGCGGAAGCGGCCGAACTTGTCCGTCTGCGCGCCCTCGTGCCCCCACTTCTCGAGGCTGAATGGCGGATTGGCCACGACGACGTCGAAGTGCCTGAGACTGCCATCGCCGAGCAGCAGCCTGGGGTTGCGCAACGTGTCGCCCCATTCGATGCGATGGTTGTCCTCGCCATGCATGAACATGTTCATCTTGGCCAGCGACCAGGTGTTGCCGATGGCCTCCTGGCCGTAGAGGGCGTAGCGCTTGGAGCCGGTGCGGTCACGGATCAGGCGGCCGCACTTCAGGAGCAGGGAGCCGGACCCGCACGCCGGGTCGCAGATCTCATCGCCTTCCTGGGGGTCCATCAGGCGCGCCATGAGGCTGGAGACTTCGGGTGGGGTATAGAACTCTCCGGCGGTCTTGCCGCTCGACGAGGCAAAGTGGCTGATGAGGTACTCGTAGGCGTTGCCGATCAGGTCGAGCTGGCCGATCCGGCTGGGACGAAGATCGAGCTCCGGCCTGGCGAAGTCTTCGAGCAGGTGACGCAGGATGTCGTTCTTCTGCCATTCGTCGCCGAGCTTGTTGGAGTTGAAGCCGATGTCCTGGAACACGTCGCGCAGCTTGGCGATGTTGGCGTCTTCGATGGCATGCAGCGCGCGATCGATGCGCTCGCCGTTGCCGGGCTCAAAGCGCGCGGCATGCAGGGCGTAGAAGCTGGCGGTGGGCGGCAGGACGAAGCGCTCGGTCTTGAGCAGTTCCTCGATGAGGTCGGAGGCGGTGTCGCCGTACTGCGCCTTGTAGCCGTCGTAGTGGTCCTGCCACGCGTCCGACACGTACTTGAGGAAGAGCATCGGCAGCACGTAGTCCTTGTACGTGCTCGGATCGACGACGCCGCGAAAGGTGTCGCAGGCCGCCCACACGGCGGCATTGATGCTGTCCTGGCTGACGGCGCTGATGGCTGTCTGATTCATGCGTTGCTCGATTTCCCTGGGTCGTGTCATGCGTTGCCGGAGGCGCTGGCAAGCGCTTCGGCGATTGATTCGAACTGCCGTTCGCGGTTGCGGATGAGCAGGTCCTGCAGTTGCCGCTCGCGTCGCGCAAGGCGGGCGAGCGCGACGATATTCTCCTGATCGGCCAGAGATGGCAGGCCGATGGGCAGCGATTCCAGCACAGGCCGCCGCACGCTCAGCTGGCTGGAGCCCTCGGCAGCGCGCTGCAAAGCCCGCTGGAAGGGAGCCTGATTGATTTGCCAGGCGAGGAACGCGGGCAGCAATGCGCGCGCGGGCTTCACCCGCAGATGGAAGAGGTGCTGGCCGCACACGGCCGGCCCGGGAAGATCTCCAACGCACGCGGCGTAGAAGCGCGTACCGCGTGCGACGAAGAGCAGATCTCCCGCCGCCAGCCATTCAGGCTCCCGCCGTCCGGCCAGTTGCGTCCGGATGACGCTTCGCCAGTCGACGCCGTCGAGGGGGTCCAGGTCTTTCATCTGCACCGCATGAACCCCGCCGCCCCGGACCTCCTTGATGGCGCCACGGAAAGGATGACCGGCTCGTATACGAACCTCCGCGCCCAGGAGCGTGTTCACTGCATGAATCGACATGATGCGCATGCTACTTGCACTTCGGCCTTGTCTCGCACACACTCTCCGCATTCAACAACAAGTTTCAGTGCATCAAGTCTAGTGATGCACAAACATTCAGGGAGCACAGCTGTGGGCTACGAAGTCGACTTTTTCACTGGCGATACCGGCGGCACGGCCATCCTGGTGCGGTGGGGCACGCCCGGCAACTTCAAGTTGCTGGTCTGCGACGGCGGTACACCGGCCTCGGCCCAGCTGCTGGTCAACCATGTCCAGGCGTATTGCCTCAGTTCGCACGTGGACTACGTGGTGAGCTCGCATCCCGGCGCCAGGGGTGCGGAGGGTCTCGGGCTCATTCTCGAAAAGCTCAGCGTCGGGGAGCTGTGGGTGCACCGGCCCTGGGCGCACACCGACCGTACCTGGGAGGCGATGGCGCTGATCCGGAAGCTCGAGACCATCGCGCACGCGCGACAGGTGCCGGTAAACGAGCCCTTCGCCGGCGCGGTCATCGGACCGTTCACGGTACTGTCGCCCAACCGGAGCTGGTACGTGGAGAGCTTGCTGCCGGCCTTCGGAATGACGCTGGCGCGGGGCGCCGGGCTGACGCTGGCCGACGCGGCGCGATGGATGCGGCTGGCGAGTGCCGGCATGAGCAGCCGCTGGGATTTCGAACCCTTGCCCCGTGACGCGGCGACGTCCGCGGAGGACGAGTCGAGCGCCGTGCTGTACGGCGAATTCGAAGGCAGGGGCGTGCTGCTGACGAGCAACGCAGGCATTCGGGCACTGAGCGACGCCTCCACCTTTGCCGAACACCTGGGCCTCGGCCTGCCCACGAATCTCCGGCTGATGCAGGTACCCAATGCCGGCAACCCCGACCATCTCTCGAGCCGGGTGCTGGACCGCCTGGTCGGCGCACGCCGGCCGCGCGATCAGCGCGAGTACACCAAGACGGCTTTCATGTCGGCGCCCATCGACTCACTCTCGATGGGTTCCCGCATCGTGACCGACGCCCTGAAGCGGCGAGGCGTCCTGACCTTCCTCAGCCAGGGCACTCAGCTGCATCACGCCCATGACATGCCGCAGCGCAATTGGTACCCGGCCAAGCCGTTGGGAGCCGGCGCTTGAGGCTCAGGCCTGAGGGCCGCCCCGCCGCGTGTCGAAGACCACTTGCCCGGCGGCCATGGTGTTCACTGCCTGGCCGCTGACGTCCATCAGGACGCGGCTCGCATCGGATGGCAGGTAGACCGTGCTGTAGATGACGGGCTGCTCCTGGCTGTCGTACATCACGCGCCGCATCTTCAAGAGTGGCGCGCCGTTCTCCACGGCCAACAGGCCGGCGTTGCGGAAGTCCGCGATGCTTGCGGTGATTTCCTGCACGGCGCGCCCGTAGGTCACGCCGTTGGCCGCGAGGATCTCATAGAAGGCCATCTTGCTCAGCGCCTCGGGGGTGATGCACGCCTTGAAGGCGAGCGGCGCCCAGACGTCGGTCAGCATGACGGGACTTCCGTCACAGCTCCTGAGGCGAACCGCATTGACAGCCTCCTCCCCCGGTTGCAGGTTAAGTGCCATGCCGATCTCGCGCGGCGGCACCGCGTGCGACACCGCGAGCACCCGCACCTGCGTCTTCATCTCCGTGTTCTTGAGGGAATCGATCACACCCAGCGTGGGGATCAATCGCGGCGGCGGCAGCTCCTTGCGCACGAAGGTGCCCCGGCCCGGCTTGCGCTCGATCAGCCCCATCGCCGCGAGGTCACCCAGCGTCCTGCGCACTGTCACCCGGGAGAGTGAGAAGCGCTCGCACAGGGACTCCTCGCTCGGGAACAGCCCGCCGCGTTCGAGGGTGCCGGATTCGATCTCGTTCTTCAACATCAGCAGCAACTGCCGGTGGAGCGAGGTCCCCTTGGACAGCTTGAATGCGGCGGACTGCGGCGGCAGGTCGTCTTCCATCAACATTCCATTCGGTTAGTGGTAACCCCAGGGGGTGGAAATGTCTTACTGTATTAAGGTTAATACATTAAGACAGTCTACGGACCCGCAGATTCTATGGCCCTGACCCTCCCCACTCCCCGGCATCGCTGAACGCCATGGGACGCACACTTTTCGAGAAGATCTGGGATGCGCATGTCATTCGCGCACTGCCAGGTGGATGGGATCTGATCCACATCGACCGACCGCTGCTCCATGACCTGGTGGGCCCGGATGCGCTGGCCCAGCTGAGAACGCGCGGCCTGAAGGTGCACAACCCCGAGCTGGTCTTCGCAACCATCGACCACACCGTAACCACACGTCCGGGCCGCACCAACGAGGCGCCGGGGCCCCATGTGGAGAAGGCGCGCTCGGAAGCCGCGGCGGCCGCCATTGCCTTCTTCGATGTAGGCCGGCAGGGACAAGGCATCGTCCACGTCACCGCACCAGAACTGGGCATCGTTCTTCCGGGCACCACGGCCGTCTGCGGTGACAGCCATACCTGCACCAACGGCGGCCTGGGCGCCCTGGCCTTCGGCGTGGGCTCGTCCGAGATCCTCCATGTGCTGGCGACACAGACGCTGCGCCAGCGACGGCCACGGCAGATGCGCATCGTCTGCACTGGGCAACTGGACGCGGCCGTCTCGGCGAAAGAATTGGCGCTGCACATCATCCGCCAGCTGAGCGCCAGGGCGGGCATCGGCTACGCGGTCGAGTTCGCCGGCCCCGCTGTCACCGCGCTGGACATCGAAGGCCGCCTGACCCTGTGCAACATGAGCGTCGAACTCGGCGCACGATGCGGCATGGTGGCGCCTGACGAGAAGACCGTGCGCTACCTGCAGGGCGGTGCCTACGCACCCAAGGACGACGCGTTCGACCTGGCGGCATCGCACTGGCTGTCCCTGCAGAGCGACGAGGACGTGGTCTTCGATGCCGAGTTCACGGTGCGAGCGGACGAGGTTGCGCCCATGGTCACCTGGGGCACCAACCCCGAGCAGGCCATCCGCATCGACGAGCGGATTCCTGACCCATCCGCACAAGGACCGGGCGCGGAACTCGGTATCCAGGATGCGCTGGACTACATGGGGCTCGAGGCGAACACGCCGATCGAAGGCACGGCGATCGACTGGGTGTTCATCGGCTCCTGCGCGAACGCCAGGCTCACGGACCTGCGCAGTGCCGCCGCCGTGGTGCAGGGCCGCCACGTTGCCGACGGCGTCACCGCCTGGGTGGTGCCCGGCTCCGAGAAGGTCAAGCAGGCGGCGGAGCAGGAAGGTCTCAGGCAGGTCTTCGAATCCGCGGGCTTCGTCTGGCGCGAACCGGGCTGCAGCATGTGTGTCGCGGCCAACGGCGAGCGCGTGCCGCCGGGGCAACGATCGATCTCGACCTCCAACCGCAACTTCGTCGGACGCCAGGGGCCCGGCGCGCGCACGCACCTGGCAAGCCCTGCAATGGCCGCCGCCGCTGCCATCGCAGGCCATATCACCGACGTGAGGAACCTGTGACGAGCGCCAGACCCTTCGACGCAGTGACCAGCCCGGCGGTGGCAATTCGGCGCAGCAACGTGGACACCGACATGATCATCCGGATCGAGAAGTCCATTCTGCCGCCGCACACGCTGGGACCTTATGGCTTCGAAAGCCTGAAGATGCGCGACGACGGCTCGCCTGATCCCGACTGTCCTCTGAACGATCCGCGGTACGCTGGCGCACGCATCCTGCTCGCGGATGACAACTTCGGCTGCGGCTCATCTCGCGAGGCGGCGGTCTGGGCCCTCGCGGGCATGGGCATCCGCTGTGTGATCGCCCCCAGCTTCGGCGACATCTTCTTCAACAACTGCTTCCAGAACGGCATTCTGCCGATCCGGCTGTCGCAGGCGCAGATGGAAGCCCTTTTCGCCGCCTGCGATTCGGCCCAGGCCCTCACGGTCGACCTTCGCAACTGCGCGATCACCACGGCTGAAGGCCAGAACGTCCTATTTGCGGTCGACGAAGCTCAGCGGGAGTCCTTGCTGACGGGGAGCGACGAGGTCGACAGGACGCTCGAGATGGATGATGACATTCGCGCATGGCAGCAGGCGGACCGGCAGCGCAGGCCCTGGGTCTGGACCGCTCAGAACCGGGCCACGACACCGGCCGTCTTCAAGGCGCAGTTCTTTCAGCGCCAGTAGTTTGGCTTCGACGCATGCGAAAGACCGATGTGCCCACCCCTGCGCATCGGCCCGAAATCCCAGGGGATTTGATTGGACGACTCATGCAAACCAAGTTCAAGACCAGTGAACAGAAGACAGCCCGGCTGCGGGAGCTTTTCAACAGCGGGAAGATTCTTCTCGCACCCGGCTGCTTCAATCCCGTCTCGGGCGTGCTGATCGAGAAGGCGGGCTTCGACGCCATCTACATCTCCGGCGCTGGAGTCGCGGTGAACAACATCGGGTATCCGGACATCGGCCTGACGACGATGACCGAGATCCTGGACAACGCGCGCAACGTGGTGAACGTGACAAACCTGCCCGTGATCTGCGACATCGACACCGGCTACGGCAATCCGCTCAACGTCGTACGCACGGTGCGAGACTTCGAGAACGCCGGCGTCGCAGGCCTGCAGATGGAAGACCAGATCATCCCCAAGAAGTGCGGTCACATCGCCGGCAAGGGACTGGTCTCCAAGCAGGAGATGGTTCAGAAGATCAAGGCCGCGGTAGACACACGGCGCGATACAAACCTCACGATCTTTGCGCGCACCGATGCGATCGCGGTGGAAGGCCTCGATGCCGCCATCGAGCGCTCCCTCGCCTACAAGGAAGCCGGCGCCGACGTGACCTTCGTGGAGGCGCCCGGCAGCCTGGCGGACATGAAGAAGATCACATCCTCCATCCCCGGCCTGCACATGGCCAACATGGTGGAGAAGGGTGGCAGCACCCCCATCATGCCGCCGGCCGAGCTCCAGGAGCTGGGGTTTCATTTCGTGATCTATCCGGGCTCCACCTGGATGGCGGCCATTAAGTCGATCGAGGAGGTGCTTCAAGTCCTGAAGGAGGACGGCACCACCGAGCGCTATTACGACCGCATGGTGCCCTTTCACGAGAAGGGCAACGAGCTGTTCGAGACCGTCCGGCTCTCGGACTGGCGAAAGATCGAGGCACGCTACACGAGTTGAGCAGGGAACACGGGCCTTGCCAAGGCTATCCCGCGCCGCCCCGCCGCCCCAGGCTTCCCCAAGAATCTCCAGGAGACAAAGGCCATGAACTCACGTCGACAGGTACTCCAATATGGCGCAGGTGCATCGCTGCTGGCGAGCCTTGGCGCGCTTCCGGCCTGGAGCCAGGCATTCGACACGGTGAAAGTGCTGATGGGCTTCGCCGCAGGTGGCGCGAACGACACCGTCGCGCGCAGCGTGGCCAGCAAGATGGGCGCAAGCAACTACGTGCGCAGTTCGGCGCTGGTGGAAAACCGCACCGGCGCGGGGGGACAGATCGCCTGCGCGGCGCTCAAGTCCGCGCCCGCCGATGGCAGCATCATCCTGTGCGCGCCCTTTTCCTGCACCGCGCTCTACCCGCACACCTACAAGACCCTGCCCTATGACCCCCTGCTGGATTTTGCGAGCGTGTCGACCGCGGCCTCTTTTCCGCTCATGCTCTCGATAGGTCCGGTCGTGCCCGCCAGCGTGCGGACGCTGCCGGAGTACCTGGCCTGGGTCAAGGAAGACCTGAAGACGCGGGGCGCCTACGCCAATCCCGGCTCCGGCTCGATTGCCCACTTCGTCGGCGCATTGCTGGCGCTGGAAGCCAACCTGGATATGACGGCGATCGCGTATCGTGGCTCCGCGCCCGCGGTGGCCGACACGGTGGGTGGGCAGGTCCCCGCGATGGTCACGGGCATCACGGAGCTGCTGGCGCATGCCAGTACAGGCAAGATTCGCATCCTCGCCACATCGGGGGCGCAGCGCAACGCCTTCCTGCCGGACACGCCAACCTTCGCGGAACAGGGCTTCCGCCGGCTGGTGGCCGAGGAGGTCGTCGCGTTCCATCTGCCGGCCCGCACGCCGCGCCCCATCGTGGAAGCGGCCAACCAGTCCATCAACAACGCGCTGAAGGATTCCTCGGTGGTCAAGGCGCTGGCCGGTGTAGGCGTGGCTGCGAAAGGATCAACGCCCGAGGAGCTGGACCAGCTGCTGCGCAGCGAGCATGCACGCTGGGCCGCGTCGATCAAGCGCATCGGCTTCAACGCGCAGTCCTGACACCCACTGCCGCATAAAAAATGCGCCCCAGGGGCGCATTTCAGATCGAACGCAAAGGGCGCCTTACTTGGCCGCGACCACCCGCACCATTTCCAGGCACTTGTTGGAGTAGCCCCACTCGTTGTCGTACCAGCTCACCAGCTTGATGAAGGTGCCGTCGAGCGCGATGCCGGCTTCAGCGTCGAAGATGGAGGTGCGCGGGTCGCCGCGGAAGTCGGTCGCAACGACCTTGTCCTCGGTGTAGCCCAGCACGCCTTTCAGCGCGCCTTCGCTTTGTGCCTTCATTTCGGCGCAGATTTCCTTGTAGGTCGCTTCCTTGACCAGCTCCACGGTGAGGTCGACCACCGACACGTCGGAGGTCGGCACGCGGAAGCTCATGCCGGTGAGCTTCTTGTTGAGCTCGGGAATCACCACGCCAACGGCCTTGGCCGCGCCCGTGCTGGAGGGGATGATGTTCTCGAGGATGCCGCGGCCGCCGCGCCAGTCCTTGTTGCTCGGGCCGTCAACGGTCTTCTGGGTGGCCGTGGCGGCGTGCACGGTGGTCATCAGGCCGCGCTTGATACCCCACTTGTCGTTGAGCACCTTGGCCAGGGGCGCCAGGCAGTTGGTGGTGCAGCTGGCGTTGCTGATGATCGCCTCGCTGGCGTATTTCTTGTCGTTCACGCCATAGACGAACATGGGGGTGTCGTCCTTGCTGGGCGCCGACATGATCACCTTGCTCGCGCCCGCGTCGAGGTGCTTCTGGCACGTTTCCTTGGTGAGGAAGAGGCCGGTGGATTCGAGCACCACCTCGGCGCCCACTTCGCCCCACTTGAGGTTGGCCGGATCGCGCTCCTGCGTCAGGCGGATCTTCTTGCCATTGACGATCAGGGTGTTGCCCTCGACGGTAATCTCGCCCTGGAAGCGGCCGTGCACCGAGTCGTACTGGAGCATGTAGGCCAGGTATTCCGGCTCGAGCAGGTCGTTGATGGCGACGATCTCGATGTCGTTCTTGAAGTTCTGCACCGCCGCACGCAGCACGTTGCGACCGATGCGGCCAAAGCCGTTGATGCCGAGTTTGATAGCCATGTGGTTTGCTCCTGAAGTTGAAAACTGGGGTGCAGCCGGATCAGCGCGCGAGCGCCGCCTCGACCGTGGCAGCGACGTTCTCTGCCGTGAAGCCGAAATGCTTGAACAATACGCCGGCAGGCGCCGACTCGCCGTAGGTATCGATGCCGACGGCGGCGGCGACGCCGTACTTCCACCAACCGTCGGTGACGCCCATCTCGACCGCGATGCGCGGGGTTCCCTGCGGCAGCACGCTGTTCTTGTAGGCGACGCTCTGGCGATCGAAGGTGGTGGTGGAAGGCATGGAGACCACTCGCACGGCGATCTTCTTCGCGGCCAGCAGTTCCTGGGCCTTGAGCGCCAGCTGCACTTCGGAACCCGTGGCGATGATGACCGCCTGCAACTTCTTCTTGAGCTCGGGCTCGGCCAGTACGTAGGCGCCCTTGCTGATGTCGGAAAGATCCTTCTTGGGGGCGTAAGGCAGGTTCTGGCGTGACAGCAGCAACGCTGTCGGGCGCGTGGTGTTCTGGAGTGCGACGGCCCATGCCACCACGGTCTCGGCCGTGTCCGCCGGGCGCCAGACGTCGAGGTTGGGGATGAGCCGCAGCGAGGCGGCGTGCTCGATGGACTGGTGCGTGGGCCCGTCCTCGCCAAGACCGATGGAGTCGTGGGTGAATACATGCACCACGCGTTGCTTCATCAGCGCCGCCATGCGGATGGCGTTGCGGCTGTAGTCGCTGAACGTCAGGAAGGTGCCGCCGTACGGAATGAAGCCGCCGTGCAGCGCGACGCCGTTCATGATGGCCGCCATGCCGAACTCGCGCACGCCGTAGTTGATGTGGCGGCCAGGCATGCCGTCGGGCAGCTGTTCGTTGCCTTCGGTGCGCACCACGGCGCCAGTGGCATCGAAGCGCAGCGCCGGCGTGCTCTTGGTGTTGGTCAGGTTGGAGCCGGTGAGATCGGCGCTGCCGCCCAGCAGCTCGGGCAAGGCAGCAGTAAAGGCTTCGAGCGCCAACTGCGAGGCCTTGCGCGAAGCGACGGTCTCCGCCTTGGTGTGGGCCGTGACGACCGTATCGAAAGCGGTCTGGTGAAAGTTCTTCGGCAGCTCGCCCTTCATGCGGCGGGTGAACTCGGCCGCCAGGTCCGGGTACTGCCTGGCATAGGCGGCGAACTTGTCGTTCCACGCGGCTTCACGTTGAGCGCCGGCGGCCTTGGCGTCCCATTCCGTGTACACGGCCTGCGGCAGATCGAAGGGCTCGTGGGGCCATTGCAGTGCCGTGCGGGTGAGGCCGATTTCGTCCGGCCCCAGCGGCTCGCCGTGGGCCTTGGCGGTATTGGCGCGGTTGGGACTGCCCTTGCCGATCTGCGTCTTGCAGATGATGAGGATGGGCCGCTCGTCCTGCTGCCGGGCCCGGTGGATGGAGTCCGACACTTCCTTCACGTCGTGGCCGTCGATCGGCCCGATCACGCTCCAGCCGTAGGCCTTGAAGCGTTCCGCCGTGTTGTCGATGAACCATGGCTTCACCGGGCCATCGATCGAGATGCCGTTGTCGTCGTAGAGCGCGATCAGCTTGCCGAGCTTCCAGGCGCCGGCCAGCGCAGCGGCCTCGTGGCTGATGCCCTCCATCAGGCAGCCGTCGCCCAGGAAGGCGTAGGTGCGGTGGTCGACGATCAGGTGATCGGCACGGTTGAACTCTGCGGCCAGCAGCTTTTCAGCCAGCGCGAAACCCACCGCGTTGGTGAAGCCCTGGCCGAGCGGGCCGGTGGTGGTCTCCACGCCGGGCGTGATACCTGTTTCGGGATGGCCGGCCGTCTTGCTGTGCAGCTGGCGGAAGCGCTTGAGCTCGTCCACCGGCAGTGCGTAGCCCGTCAGGTGCAGCACGGCGTAGATGAGCATCGACGCGTGGCCGTTGGACAGCACGAAGCGGTCGCGATCGAACCACTGCGGGTTGACGGGGTTGTGCTTGAGGTGATCGCCCCACAGGGCGACCGCCATGTCGGCCATGCCCATCGGTGCGCCCGGATGCCCCGAGTTCGCGAGTTGAACGGCATCCATGGCCAGCGCGCGAATCGCGTTGGCCATCAAGGCTTGGTTGGCCATGAGGTCGGAACTTTCTTGGGGAGCAGGTTGGGGAGCCCGCGATTTTAACGGGCGGTGCCTGGCTTCCGCCCGGAGGCCGGGCAGAGGGCTGATAGAGTGCCGGCCATGCATGGCTTGCACCTGACCGCAGATCTCCACGATTGCCGTTGCGAGATGCGTTGGCTGGTCGACGCGCAGGACCTGGGCGTCGCATGCGTGGAGGCGGTCGAAGCGGTGGGCCTGCAGGCCGTGGGCACGCTGTTCCATCCCTTTCCGCCGGGTCCGCGTGGCCCGGGCGGCGTGACGGCCACCGTGCTGCTGGCCGAGTCGCACCTGTGCGTCCACACCTGGCCCGAGCAGCGCAGTGCGACGCTCGATGTGTATGTCTGCAATTTCGGCGCCGACCACTCGGCCAGGGCGAGGGCGCTGATGGCGGCGCTGGAGGCGTTGTTCGTGCCCGGCCGCGCGGAGCGGCATGTATTGCAGCGCGGCGCGATCCAGGCGGAGCTTGGCCAGTGAGCATTCAAGCAATGATCCTCGCCGCGGGGCGCGGCGAACGCATGCGGCCGTTGACCGACGTGCAGCCCAAGCCCCTGCTCGAGGTGCATGGCAGGCCGCTGATGCAATGGCCCATGGAGGCGCTGGCCGCCGGCGGATTCGCGCAGCTGGTGGTCAACACCGCCTGGCTGGGCGAACAGATTGCGATGCGCTTCGGACCGCGCCACGCCGCTTCCGACATCGTCTATTCGCACGAGGGGCGGGACTTCGGAGGTGCGCTCGAGACGGCGGGCGGCATCGTGCGCGCGCTGCCGCTGCTGGGAGCTGTGTTCTGGGTACTCGCGGGCGACGTGTTCGCGCCGGATTTCGTGTTCAGCCAAGCGGCGGTGGACCGCTTTGTGGGAGCCGGGCGTCTCGCACACCTGTGGCTGGTACCGAATCCGCCGCACAACCCAGCCGGCGACTTCGGGATCTCGCCAGACGGGCTGGCATTGAACGATGCGTCGGCAAAGCACACCTTCTCGACCATCGGCCTGTACCGTGCCGCACTCTTTGCGCCGCCTTATTGCCACATTGCGGCCGGCAATCCCGATGGCGTCAAGGCGCCGCTCGCGCCCGTGCTGCGCGCGGCGATCGGCGACGGCCTGGTCAGCGCCGAGCTCTACAGGGGCGCCTGGACCGACGTCGGGACGCCCGAGCGACTGGCTGCGTTGAATGCGGAAAGAAAACGGCCCGCACAAGGCGGGCCGGAGCATCGCTAGATCGCGGCACTCGATGATCAGGGCACGTTGGCTGTCCTGAGCATGAAGGGCCGGCCCTCCATCGTGTAGCTGCCGCCGAACTCCATGTTCATGCCGCCGGTTGGCTGCACCGGACAGCCGCCAGGCGGCTGGCAAGCCCAGGAGGTCCCGCGGTCCGCGAAGATCACGGAGCCGTAGCGGTAGTTCGACACCGCCTTGCCCGTGTAGTCCGCAACGCTCAGCACCATGTTGTCGCTGGCGAAGTTGTCGGCATCCTCCACCGCGATCGGGTCGATGATGCGCGAGTCCTGCAGCGTGCGCACCACGCTGCCGCTGTTGCCGTCGGAGCTGAACCTCACCCACTGGATCTTGCGATCGCCGCGCGAGGCCACCAGCACCTGCTGGTTCAGCGGCTCGATGGTCTTGTTCTCCGGATCGATCTTCGAGATGGCCAGCGAGGTCGGGTTCTTGCCAACGGCCACGCGGCTCCTCTCGACGACATCCGCGACGGTGGTACCGGCCGGCACGTTGCCCAGCCCGTAGATTCGCAGCGAACCGGCCTCGGTAGCGATCCACGCACGGTGCACCGGGCCGAACAGCGTGGTGCGCACTGCCGTGGGCCGGTCGTCCAGCGTCACAGTGGTGATCACCGCCGGGGTCTGCTGCGGCTTGTACGCGAAGGTGTACGGCCACTGGTTGTCGGCGTAGCCCAGGTTCGTGAACTCCGTCGGGCCGGTGCCGAAGTAGACGCTGTTGACGTAGCTGAACAGCGGCTTCAGGTCGATGAACGCAGCCTTCTTCTCCGACTTGGAGATGACCACCGCCACACCCGCCTTGGCATATCGATCGGCGTTGCTGCCGGTGCCGGTAAAGGTCGCGCGCTTGGCCGGGTCCGTCAGGGGCGTGTAGGTCTCGCCCATGAACTCGCCGTATTTCTCTGGCAGCGCCGTCTGGAATTGGTCGAAGCCGGTGGTGACCGCGATCTCGGTGGGTGCGTTCACGCCGGGCAGGTCGATGTAGCCCAGGACTTTCATGAAGGCGGTATTGCCCATGTTCGGCAGGCCGGGATAGACGGCTCCCCATTCGTGCCACCAGTCGTACCAGGCGCTGTAGGTCGTGCTTCCGATGCCGGTCGGGGTGCCGCCATTGCGGTTGAAGGGGTCGCAGTTGTTGCACAGCCCGGCCAGGGAGATCACGGCCACCTGGCCTTTCAGCGCCACCGTATCCCACACCGTCACCAGCGCGTATTCACTGTTGTTGGTGATCGCCATGCCGGTCGGCACCTTGCCGTCGGGCAGCTTGAGGGAGGTCCGGTTGTTCGCCGTGTTGCTGCCGGCGGTGCCGATCAGGCCATTGTTGAAGGCGACCAGTGAGGTCGCGCAGAAGCCCGTGCGTCCACCGCAGCGCGCCACCGCCACCGGGTCGCCTGTCGTGAGGCCGGCGCTCTTGTAAGTGGTGACGTTGTAGTTGTTGCGCCCGGCGCTCCCATCCCAGGCCATGGCTTCCTGCCACGGCAACTGCGGCGCTTGCGAGAAGGTGTTGCGATCGACCGCGGAGACCTGCAGGTCGCCCACGCCCATGCGCACCGTCGGATCGTCGGCCACGAAGCCCACGTGGGCCTGATTGGTCGAATACAGGCCCGTATCGGCCGAGACCGGCCCTCCGACCTGCCAGGTACCGGCGTGGTAGCTCATGGTCTGGTCGCCGCGCTTGAACAGGGTCGGGATGCCACTGTTGTCGATGGCCGGCGCGCTGCCGTAGCGGTAGCTGATGCCGTCGGCCTTCGCCAACCTGGACGCCATGGAGCGGTAGGCGTCGGCAACGACGCGACCAGTACTGTCGACGACGTCGCCCGTGGTGATTGGTGCGGGGGCAGGTGCTGGGGCTGGTGCGGGTGCCGGGGCTGGTGCCGGGGCAGGCGCGGGTGCCGGGGCGGGCGCGGGTGCCGGGGCGGGTGCAGGCACGAGTGCGGCATCGGCCGCGCCAAGTGAGTAGCAAGCCTTGACCACGAAGGGTAGAGGGTCGCTGCCGAAAAATTCGTTGGTGCACTGCGCGGCGCCAGTCACCGTCTTCCCGATCCACGAAGTTCCAGAGCCGTAGTTCACCGAGGTGGCAACAGGCACGGTAAACGATGCGCCCTCTGTTGCGAGCAGTGTTCCTGCGACAGGTGCGAGTGCAGGCGCCGGTGCAGGTGCCGGTGCAGGTGCCGGTGCCGGTGCAGGTGCAGGCGCCGGTGCAGGTGCAGGCGCCGGTGCCGGTGCAGGTGCAGGTGCAGGTGCAGGTGCAGAGGTCTGGACGTAACACGCTTTAGCGACGTTAGGCAGCACATCGCCGAAGGTCGCGTTGTTGCAGGCGACGGAGCCAGACAGGTACTTGGTCACCCAAGTCGACTTCGCGCCGTACTTGACCGCCTGCAGGGTAGCCAAGGTGAACCCTTGATTTTCATCGGCGACTTTCGTCCAGCTCGAACCGAGGGGCTTGGAGGACGATTCGGACACTTCAGCGACCGTCGGGTCATCGGCCGCTGGCGCCGGGCTCAATGTAGCGGCACCGGTGAGTGAGACCGGGAGAGCTCCTCCGCCGGAGCCACCCCCTCCTCCGCCTCCACAACCCCCCAGGGCGCCCGCGGCAACAAAGAGAAGCAGCGCGCTTTTGTCCGTGACTTTCATCGAAGGGGGCTCCAGAAAGGGGGGTTGATCTGTCGGATGCGTCCTACGTTACTTTCATTTGGTTGCTTTGTTGCCGATTCCGAGGGCGCCAAGTTACGTCGGTTTCAATTGGTTACTTGAACTTTTGGAATTCGCATACTGAAGATTTCGATGTGGACAGGCGTTGTCTTGCGAAAGCAACAGGCAAAAAAAGGCCCGCGCAAGGCGGGCCGCAATTTGAATGACCGAACTATCAGGGCACGTTGGCCGTCCTGAGCGTGAAGGGCCGGCCCTCCATCGCATAGGTGCCGCCGAACTCCATGTTCATGCTGCCGGTCCCCTGCACCGGGCAACCGCCGGGCGGCTGGCAGGCCCAGGAGCCGCCACGGCTGGCGAAGATCACCGGGCCGTAGCGGTAGTTCGACACCGCCTTGCCCGTGTAGTCCGCAACGCTCAGCACCATGTTGTCACTGGCGAAGTTGTCGGCATCCTCCACCGCGATCGGGTCGATGATGCGCGAGTCCTGCAGCGTGCGCACCACGCTGCCGCTGTTGCCGTCAGAGCCGAATCTCACCCACTGGATCTTGCGATCGCCGCGCGAGGCCACCAGCACCTGCTGGTTCAGCGGCTCGATGGTCTTGTTCTCCGGATCGATCTTCGAGATCGCCAGCGAGGTCGGGTTCTTGCCAACCACCACTCGGCCCTTTTCCACGACATCCGCCGCGGTGGTACCGGTCGGCACGTTGCCCAGCCCGTAGATACGCAGCGAGCCTTCCTCGGTGGCGATCCATGCGCGGTGCACGTTGCCGAACAGAGTCGTGCGCACTGCCGTCGGCTTGTTGTCCAGCGATACGGTGGAGATCACCGTCGGCGTCTGCTGCGGCTTGTACGCGAAGGTGTACGGCCACTGGTTGTCGGCCTGTCCCAGGTTCGTGAACTCCGTCGGGCCGGTGCCGAAGTAGACGTTGTTGACGTAGCTGAACAGCGGCTTCAGGTCGATGAACGCAGCCTTCTTCTCCGACTTGGAGATGACCACCGCCACACCCGCCTTGGCGTATCGGTTGGCATTGCTGCCCGAACCGCTGAAGGTGGCGCGCTTGGACGGATCGGTCAGGGGCGAGTAGGTCTGGCCCATGAATTCCCCACCCTTTTCAGGCAGCGCCGTCTGGAACTGGTCGAAGCCGGTGGTCACCGCAATTTCCGTCGGCGCGTTCATGCCAGGCAGGTCGATGTAGCCGAGCACCTTCATGAAGGCGGTATTGCCCATGTTCGGCAAGCCCGGGTACACACCCATCCACTCGTGCCACCAGTCGTACCAGCGGTCGTAGGTCCCGCTTCGTATGCCGGTGGGCGTTCCGCCGTTGGGGTTGTACGGGTCGCAGTTGTTGCACAGCCCAGCCAGCGAGATCACCGCGACCTGGCCCTTCAGCGCGGTCGTGTCCCACACCGTCACCAGCGCATATTCGCTGGTATTGGTCACCGCGATGCCCGTGGGCACCTTGTTGGCAGGCAGCTTGACCGAGCCGCGGTTGTTCGCCGTGTTGCTGCCGGCGGTGCCGATCAGGCCGTTGTTGAAGGCAACCAGCGAGGTCGCGCAGAAGCCCGTGCGTCCCCCGCAACGCGCCACCGCCACCGGATCGCCCGTCGTGAGACCGGCGTCCTTGTAGGTGCTGACGTTGTAGTTGGTGCGCCCTGCGCTGCCGTCCCACGCTGCCGCTTCCTGCCAAGGCAGCTGCGGCGCCTGCGAGAAGGTGTTGTGGTCGATCGCCGAGATCTGCAGATCGCCCACGCCCATGCGCACCGCCGGGTTGTCAGCCACGAAGCCCACGTGGGCCTGGTTGGTCGAATAAAGGCCGGCATCGGCCAGCACGGGGCCGCCGACTTGCCAGGTACCGGCGTGATAGCTCATGGTCTGGTCGCCGCGCTTGAACAGCGTCGGGATGCCGCTGTTGTCGACGCCCGGAGCGTTGCCGTAGCGGTAGGCGATGCCTTCTGCCTTGGCGAGAAGCGGCGCCATGGCACGGTACGCGTCGGCTTGCAGGTTGCCAGCGCTGTCGACCACGTCCCCGGCAACCGCGGGGGCGGGGGCCGGGGCAGGGGCGGCGAGAACCGGAGCCGGAGCCGGAGCCGGAGCCGGAGCCGGAGCCGGCGCCGGGGCTGGAGCCGTAGCGGTCGCCGAACCGAGCGAATAGCAGGCCTTCACGACAAAGGGCGCGGGATCGCCGCCGAAGAATTCGTTGGTGCAGTTGGCGTTGCCGCTCACCGTCTTCTGTGCCCACTTCCCGTTGGCGCCATATTGCACCAGCGTTGCGGAAGCCAAGGTGAACGACGAGCCCTCGTTAGCCAGCAGCGTGCCCGCCGCGGGTGCAGGGGCCGGGGCTGGCGCCGGCGCGAGTGAAGTCGCCGTCTGGACGTAGCACGCCTTCGCCACATAGGGCAGCGGGTCACCGAAGGTCCCGTTGCCGCAGTTCACCGAGCCCGACAACGACTTGCTCGCGTAGGTGTCGTTGGCGCCGTACTGGACGACAGTCGCAGAAGCCAAGTTGAAGGCTTGACCCTCGTTCGCTACCTTGGTCCAGCTGGAATCCAGCTTGCTCAGCGCTGCCGCGTTTTCCTTGGTCGCTGTGGATGATTCGGCCGGCACGTCGCCGGTTGAAGATGCTGCCGTAGGTGACGTGTCGGAGCCCAAAGCGGCAAAGCCGCCGCCGGAACTGTTTCCTCCGCCCCCGCAACCCGCGAGTGCGCCTGCTGCAACAAAAAGCAGAAGCGCGCTTTTGTCGAATACTTTCAAGCAAATCCCTCCTAGTTTGATCGAGTTGGGGTTTTTACGGGTGAACCCTGGCGCGCGCAACTCTTCTTGCACTTCCTTTCCTATGTGTATTCGGCTCCCTAGGCGGGTGTTACTAACGTTGTGATTGCTAACGCGTTCAACGCAAATTGGCGGCGACGGGAAGGAGACCTTCGCGCTCACTCGTGTAGGAGAAGGGGCCGGGCAGCGAATTCGACCGAGCATCAAAAAGCCCGCACGAAGCGGGCTTTTTGATGTCAGAGAACGCGGGATCTCAGTAGATCAGGGCACGTTGGCGGTTCGAATGTTGAACGGCTTGCCTTCCATCGCAAAGCTGCCGCCAAATTCAATATTGACACCGTTGGTGGGCTGCACCGGACAGCCGCCCGGCGGCTGGCAGGACCAGGAGCCGCCGCGATTCGCGAAGATCACGGAGCCATAACGGTAGTTGGACACCTTTTTGCCGGCGTAGTCGGCAATGCTCAGGACCATGTTGTCGCTGGCAAAGTTGTCGGCATCCTCCACAGCGATCGGGTCGATGATGCGCGAGTCCTGCAGGCTGCGCACCACGCTGCCGCTGTTGCCGTCGGAGCCGAATCTCACCCACTGGATCTTGCGATCGCCGCGCGAGGCCACCAGCACCTGCTGGTTCAGCGGCTCGATGGTCTTGTTCTCCGGATCGATCTTCGAGGTCGCGAGCGAAGTCGGGTTTCTGCCGACAGCGACGCGGCCCTTCTCGGTCACGTCGCCCACCACGGTCCCGGTGGGCACATTACCGAGGCCGTAGATCCTCAGCGAACCCGATTCGGTCGCGATCCAGGCCCGATGCACATTGCCGAACAGAGTCGTCTTCACTGCTGTCGGTCGATCGTCCAGGGCCACGGTGGAGATCACCGTCGGCGTCTGCTGCGGCTTGTACGCGAAGGTGTACGGCCACTGGTTGTCGGCCTGTCCCAGGTTCGTGAACTCCGTCGGGCCGGTGCCGAAGTAGACGTTGTTGACGTAGCTGAACAGCGGCTTCAGGTCGATGAACGCAGCCTTCTTCTCCGACTTGGAGATGACCACCGCCACACCCGCCTTGGCATATCGGTTGGCGTTGGTGCCCGAACCGCTGAAGGTGGCGCGCTTGGACGGATCGGTCAGGGGCGAGTAGGTCTGGCCCATGAATTCCCCACCCTTTTCAGGCAGCGCCGTCTGGAACTGGTCGAAGCCGGTGGTCACCGCAATTTCCGTCGGCGCGTTCATGCCAGGCAGGTCGATGTAGCCGAGCACCTTCATGAAGGCGATGTTGCCCATGTTCGGCAAGCCCGGATACACACCCATCCACTCGTGCCACCAGTCGTACCACGCGTCGTAGCTGCCGTTCTTGTTGGAATCGTACGGATTGCAGTTGTTGCACAGCCCGGCCAGCGAGATCACCGCGACCTGGCCCTTCAGCGCGGTCGTGTCCCACACCGTCACCAGCGCGTATTCGCTGGTATTGGTCATCGCGATGCCGGTGGGCACCTTGTTGGCGGGCAGCTTGACGGAACCCTTGTTGTTCGCCGTGTTGCTGCCGGCCGTGCCGATCAGGCCATTCTGGAAGGCAACCAGCGAAGTCGCGCAGAAGCCCGTGCGTCCCCCGCAACGCGCCACCGCCACCGGATCGCCATTGGTGAGACCGGCCGTCTTGTAGGTGCTGACGTTGTAGTTGGTGCGCCCTGCGCTGCCGTCCCACGCTGCCGCTTCCTGCCAGGGCAGCTGCGGCGCCTGCGAGAAGGTGTTGTGGTCGACTGCCGAGATCTGCAGATCGCCCACGCCCATGCGCACCGCCGGGTTGTCAGCCACGAAGCCCACGTGAGCTTGGTTGGTCGAATAGAGGCCGGCGTCGGCGAGAAGAGGCCCGCCGACTTGCCAGGTGCCGGCGTGGTAGGTCATCGTCTGGTCGGAGCGCTGGGACAGCGTCGGAATGCCCGCGTTGTCGACCGGAGCCGGATTGCCGTAACGGTAAGCGATGCCCGCATCCTTGGCGAACTGCGCGGCGGTCGCCTTGTAGGCGTCGGCTGCGATAGCGCCGGAAGTGTCGACCACTTCGTTTGCAACGGGAGTTGTGGTGGCTGGGGCCTGGGTGCCTTGCGTGGCATTGGTGCCGGTGCTGGTGGCAGCGCCAGCGCCGGCAGTCGTGTCCGTGGCGGTGCCGGCGGTGGTACCCGTGTCAGTGGCCGTCGCTGTCGCGCCGAGGGCGGCGAATCCACCGCCACCTCCACCGCCACCTCCTCCACATCCCGTGATGAGAGCGCTCGCGACTACCGTAAGCAGCGCTGCGCCTTTATATGAAAACTTCAACAAAAATACCTCCAATTTGACAAGATAGTCATTTGTACGTGGGAGTCCTCCTACAGGGCAACTCTTCTTGCAATTGTTTTCTTGTTGTGTTTTCACTCTCCAGGAGTGGAGTTACAAAGGTATTGCATAGTCACGTTATGACCGCAAATCATCAAAGCTCCCGGCGCAAGGAACTTTCTTCTTATCTGGGCGCCGACGCGGTAGCCATCATCCCGACGGCACCCGAGCGGCCGCGCAATCGCGACTCGGATTTCCCGTTCCGGCACGACAGCTACTTCTATTACCTGACGGGCTTCAGCGAGCCCAATTCCTGCCTGGTGCTCACAAGCGAAGGGCATGCCACCCTGTTCTGCGCCCCGAAAGACCTCGAGCGCGAAATCTGGGACGGCTATCGCCTCGGTCCGGACGCTGCACCGGCGGCGCTCGGCGTCGACGAGTCTTTTTCGGTCGAAGAACTCGACAGCCGCATGCCGAAGCTTCTCGAAAACAAGAGGACTGTCTGGTACCCCTTCGCGACGCACAAGGGTCTGGAGTCGCGCGTCGACGGCTGGCTGTCGGCGGTGCGTGCCAGGGTCCGTTATGGCGCGCTGTGCCCCGATGAACAGCGCGACTTGTGCGGACCGCTGGATGAAATGCGGCTGATCAAGGATGCCCACGAGCAGGACACGATGCGCCGCGCGGCACAGATCAGTGCGCGGGCGCATGTTCGCGCGATGCAGCAGTCGGCGCGCATGCTGCGTGAAGGCCAGGACGTGCGCGAGTACCACCTCGATGCGGAACTGCTGCACGAGTTTCGCCTGGGCGGCTCGCAGTACCCGGCCTACACCTCCATCGTGGCCGCCGGTGCCAACGCCTGCGTGCTGCACTACCGCGCCGACGTGGCGCCCGTGCGCGACGGCGAACTGGTGCTGATCGACGCCGGCTGCGAGCTGGACGGCTACGCGAGCGACATCACTCGCACCTTTCCGGCGAACGGCGTCTTCACCGGCCCGCAGCGAGCCTTGTACGAGCTGGTGCTGGAAAGCCAAGACGCTGCCGTGGCTGCAACGAGAGCAGGCGCTCGCTTCAACGACCCCCACGATGCCACGGTGAAGGTGCTGTCACAGGGCATGCTGGACCTGGGACTGCTGGACGCCAACAAGGTGGGCGGCGTCGACGACGTGATCGAGAAGCGCGCCTACTTCGCCTTCTACATGCACCGCACCGGCCATTGGCTGGGCATGGACGTGCACGATTGCGGCAGCTATGTGGAGCCCGCGCAGGCGAGCGAGGTCAGCGAGCGCAGGGACCCGCTGTCGAACGAGCTCATCAAGAACCGCCCCAGCCGCATCCTGAAGCCGGGCATGGTGCTGACCATCGAGCCGGGCCTCTACGTGCGGCCGGGTGAAGGCGTGCCGGAGCGGTTCCACAACATCGGCATCCGCATCGAAGACGACGCGATCGTGACGCAAACGGGCTGCGAGCTGATCTCACGGGGTGTCCCGGTCAAGCCGGACGAGATCGAGGCTCTGATGCGGGCCTAACCCACCTCGGCAGGCCTCAAAACCTGGCGCGCCCAGGCAGGGAGCCACGGCCCGCGAGGGCGGACCTGGCCACCGACGACGGAGGCGACCAGGTGGGGCCCGCCGGTCTCGGTGTCTGCGGCGTCGAACAACAGGGCGAGTTGCACCTCGCGCACGGCAATGCGCAGGTTCTCGAGCGTGCGCGGGTAGCGCGTCAGGATCTTGTCCGCGGGCACGTCATGGCCGCCCTCGTGCACGCGCTGCTGAACCCGCTCCAAGAGCTGCCGCGGATCGTCGAGGCAAACCACGTAGAGCGCGATCTCGAAACCCAGGGCTCGCGCCTCTGCAATGAGCTGCAGCTTGGAAGGATGTGAAAAAACCGTCTCGCTGACGAAGGCGCGACCAGCGTCCAGGTGGGCCTTGCGCTGGGCGTCAGCCCACGTTCGCGCGGCCTCGGAGCGCCGTACCGCATGGCGAATGTGACCGAGCTCTTCGCGCTCGTGCAGGTCGGCATTGACGAAAGGCAGCTGCGGGTAGCGCGGCTGGATCAGGTACCGGTAGAGCGTCGATTTGCCGGCACCGTTCGGGCCGGCGATCAGGTGGAGAACAGGCATCAGGCCGCGCGGCGGCTGCGCGGACGGCTTTGCGACTTGGCGCGGTTCTCGGCCACAGCAGCCTTGGCTCGCTCGGCCAGTGCGCCGGACTGGGCGAGGGCCAGCACGTGGCCGTGCAGGGCGCCGAGTTCGGGCGACAGCACCGGCGGCACCTCCGCGGCAACGGCGTACCGCGCTCCTTCCTCGCGCGCGATCAATGCCTGGCTGTCCTGGATGGAGAGGCCGGTCTGCTCCAGTGCGCGCCCGAGCGTGGCCCAGTACTCGATCTGGCCCGCCACCGAGCGGCGCAGGGGCTGGGCTGCATCGCGCGCCTTGTCCACCAGCGCGGCCGGTAGCTTGACGGAAGCGAAGGGGGTTGGCGTAGGCATGTGTGACTCCTGATTGGCGCATTTTGCGCCAATGGGCAAAGCCTCGCAATTCAAGCGGTTGCTCCGCGAGTTCAGGCCGCGGCAAGGTGCCCGCGCACAAAGGCTTCCTCGAAGATCGAATACCCTGACCAGTCGCTGTGCGCAAAGGCAAGGCGGCCGGAGACGATACGCTCGCGCGCGCCAAGCCGGGCGAGCAGTCCGGGCGCCGGAATGGCCATGGCGTGGCCGTAACGCGTGATCTCGATGCGGGTGGCGAGCGCGGCAAGATCCGGATGAGGCAGTGACAGCTCGGCCAGCAGTTCGTCGCGCCAGCCGCTCCAGGGTCGATCCAGCAGCAGGCGCCGGGCGTCCGCGCCATCGTACGCGCTGGGGCCGAGCGGCCGGTACCAGCTCAGCACGGTGGCGCCCGGCGTCGGATCCAGCGCCTGGTGGCGCGCATCGACATAGCCAAGCCCACGTGTACCGTAGACCACGTTGTCCCAGCTCGGAGCCGCGCCGGGCCGGTCGGCCAGCGGCTCGCGGAGGTGCACGTTGGCCACCAGCCACGGTGCATGGTGCAACGCGCTGGCGGCGTCGCGCAAGAGCGCAGGGGCGTTCTCCACCACGCGGCCGGCGATGAAGGCCGGCAGCGCGACGATGCAGCGCTCGGCCTGCCAACGCACCCGGGCCCCGGCGATCGCATCGAAGGCTTCGACCTCGACGCCCGCGCGTGTCTCGGCAATGCGCAGCACCCCATGGCCGGTCTTCAGGCGATCCCCCAGCGGCGCCGCAAGCCGCCGGGACAGCCAGCCATTGCCCTCGGGCCAGGTCAGCACCGCGTCGCGCTCGGCGTCCTCATCGCCCGGCGCATGGAAGCCGTGCCGGCTCGCGAAATAGTGGATGCCGGCCCAGGCCGAGACGTGCGCGCTGCCGGCACCGTAGTCGTCACGGCAGCAATAGTCCAGGTACCAGCGCAGCTGCGGATCGTCGAGGCCTTCGCGTTCGAGCCAGGCCGCGAACGGCAAGGCATCCAGTTCCAGCAGGCGCGGCATGAGCGGCGCGCGCAGCGTCGGAATGGCGAAGCGCGCTTCGCGCCGCAGGGCATCCACGCGCCTCGCGAACAGCCGGTACTGCGCCAGGGTGCGTTCGTGCATGCCCTGCACGGGCAGCAAGCCGTCCTGCCAGGCGCCCTGGAAGAAAAGGCGTTCCTGGGGGCTGTGGCAGAGGTGACGTTCCTCGTACTCCCAGCGGCCCGCCACACGCTGGCGCAAGCCGAACTCCTCGAGCAGGTCCTGCACCTCGTGGGCCTCGTGACCCGGCAGCGGCAAGTAATGGGCACCGAGAGGGCAGGCGATGCCGCCGACCTCGCCGCCCCGGCTGTTGCCGCCGGCCTGGTCCTCGAGTTCAAGCAGCACGAAGTCCTCGATGCCGGCCAAGCGCAGGGCGCGCGCAGCCGCCAGCCCGGCAATGCCTCCGCCGGCGATGACGACGCGCGTGCGATGCGTGATCGAGGGCGCCTCGCCGCGGCGCCACGCCTGGTCGCGCATTGCGTGGCCCCGCGCGATATCGATCCCGGTGAAGCCCCCTTCGATCTCGTGCCGCGCGCCGCAGCCGCCGAGCGTCAGGGCGGCGGCACCGAGGAATGCGCGGCGCTTCATCCGCCGTGACCGACGACCTTGCCCCACTCCTGCTCGTAGGTCGTCACCAGGGTCTGGTTGGACAGCCGGTTCACTTCGGCCGGCACGCGCGCCATGTCACGCGGGAACTCGAACAGCTGGGGCAGCGCCGGAAGGGTCAGGAAGCGCAGCCCCTCAGGCAGGGCCTGTGGCAACCGGTAAGGCCTGCGGCCCGCCACCACGAAGCCCCATTCGCCGAAGCTGGGCACGTGCGCATGGTAGGGCGTCGCCACCAGGCCGACCGACTCGACGGTGGCGACCACCGTCCAGAAACTCTTGCGAGCAATCAATGGCGAGGTCGTCTGGATCACGGCATAGCCGCTGGCGGCCAACCGCTTGTCGAGCAAGGCGTAGAACGAATTCGTGTAGAGCTTGCCGATCGCAAAATTGGTGGGATCGGGAAAGTCGACCACGATCACGTCGAACATATCGCCGGTCTGCTGCAGCCACTGGAAGGCGTCGGTGTTGACGATCCGTACCTTCGGCGACTTGAGCGCGCCAGCGTTGAGGGCCGCCAGCGTCTCGTGTTCGCTGAACAGCCGCGTCATGTTCGGATCGAGCTCGACGAGCGTGATGCTCTCCACCGAGGCGTACTTGAGGATCTCACGCACTGCCATGCCGTCGCCACCGCCGAGCACGGCCACCTTCTTCGGTGCGCCCTGCGCCGCCATGGCGGGATGCACGAGAGCCTCGTGATAGCGGTACTCGTCGCGCTCGGCGAACTGCAGGTTGCCGTTGAGGAAGAGCCGGTGCCCGGCGCCGCCGCGCGTGACGACGATGCGCTGGTAGGGCGAGCTCTCGCTGAAGACGATGCGGTCTTGATAGAACTTGTCTTCCGCCAGCGTCGTGATGTGCCCCGCGAACACGAAGGCGGCGGCCAGAGCGGCCAGCGCCAGCGCGCAGGCCAGCGCATGCGCGCCCACGCGGCGCAGCTCGTGCCTGAAGAGCCACAGCGCCCACAGTGCCACCGCCGCGTTCATGAGGCCGAAGAGCAGCCCGGTGCGGATCATGCCGAGCTGGGGCACGAGCAGCAGCGGGAAGGCGACCGACACCGCCAACGCGCCCAGGTAATCGAAGGTCAGCACCTGCGAGACCAGGTCCTTGAGCATCACGTTGCGGCGCAGGATGCGCATCACCAGCGGGATCTCGAGGCCGACCAGCGTGCCGACCACCAGCACCAGGCCGTAGAGCAGCAGGCGAAAGGCGCCGGGAATGTAGGCGTTGGCGATGAAGAGCAGCGCGGGCAGAGCACCGCCGACCAGCGCCACCATCAGCTCGATGCGCAGGAAGTGCGCCGGCAGCTGCCGCTCGAAGTAGCGCGAGAGCCAGGAGCCCACGCCCATCGCGAACAGATAGGTGCCGATGATGGTGCTGAACTGCAGCACCGAGTCGCCCAGCAGGTACGAGCTGAGCGCCGCGGCGCTCAGCTCGTACACCAGCCCGCAGGCCGCGACCACGAACACGCTGGCGAGCAGCGCGATCTCGACTGGCTGCGGGCCGCGCGCCGCCGCAGACGGACCTGGAGCCGGGTCCAAGGCTGCCTCGCTCATCGACCGCCGCGAAGATTCAGTGGATCGCGGCGGCGACGATGATGCTGATGCCCAGGCTCATCGCGGCCACGACCACGCCGAGCGCCACGTTCTGCTTCTCGACGATCTCCTGCCACAGGTCGTAGGGCGTTAGCTTGTCGATGAGAACGAAGGTAATCCAGAACATCAGCACGCCGATCAGCGCGTAGAGGATCGAGCCCAGGAAGGCCGCGGGCCTTAGCCATTCAATTCCAAACATGAGGACCTCCGGAAAAAAGTCATTTGTGGCCGCCGCCACTGGAATAGCCGCCATAGGAGCCGCCCGAGCTGCGCGAGCCGCCGGAGCTGCTGGTGCAGGTGCTCAGGATGATCAAGAGGATGAGGATCACCACGATGATCAGAATGATGGTGCCGCAGCCGAGCTTGCCGGCCGCGCTGACCGGCAGCGCGTCGCCGCGCTTGAACATGTCCTTCTTGCCGTCGAGCTTGAAGGCGGCCGCCACCGCGGCACTGTCGATCTTGCTGCCGGAAGACCAGGTCAGCTCCTTGGCCGAGCGCTCCATCGACAGCAGTGCGCTGCCGCTGGCAAAGTCGCGATTGAAGGTCTTCTGCCCGCGCTCGACCTGCCAATAGAACTCGCCCGCCACGTAGCTGGTCTCGGCGTTGTACGCGTACTGCTGCTGGTAGACCTTGCCCAGGTAGGTGGCGCGCGAGCCGTTCTCGGCCATGGTGGGCGCACCGGTCGTGGGCTTGACCAGGCTCCAGCCATCCTCGGCATCGACCAGGAAATTGAAGCCGCGCTTCTTGTTGTAGAGCAGGTACTCGTTCCACCCGAAATGCTCGTCGTCGCCGGGCGCGACACCCATGCGGTGCTGGAACCCGACCACCTGCCACTGCGCGCCTTGCAACTGGCCCGTGGCCCCAATGGGAATCAGCGGCTGCACCGGCTCGTCCTGCACGGCGTGACGCAGCTCGCCCCCGATACCCTGCGTCAGGTCGATGATGCTGTTGCAGGCGCGGCAGGTGACGCTCTTGCTCTCGGCAAAGTTGACGTTGACCGGCGAGCCGCAGTTCGGGCAGTTGAAGCTGCGGCCCTTTTCCTCCTTGGCCGATTCGTCGCGCAGTCCGGTCAGCTGCAGGTCCTCGAGCTGCACCGCGCGACCCAGGTAGGCGCCGGGCGGCTGGGTGTCGTAGTCGAGGCTCAGCACCTGCCCCTGGTCATTGCGCAGCTCGACCGCGGCGAAGGGCTGGCCAAGCTCGGGCAGGCGCGGCAGCTCGCCTTGGGCGGAGACCAACCGGACCTGCTCGTTCGACGCTACCGTGTAGCTCTGGCCATTGAAGGCCGTGGTCGCGCCCACGCGCAACTCGGCCGAAGGGGGGGCCGTGCGCTGCAACTCATACGGCAGCGAGAAGACGAAGGCGCCGTTGTCCTCGCTCAGGATGCCGCTGCGTTCGGCGTCGAGCGCGGCAATCCACTCGGTCCAGCGGCCGCCGTCGTAGCTGTACTGCAGCCGCCCGACGAGCGTGAAGGGCTGGTCCTGGATGCGCCCGGCGGCGAACAGCTGCAACGGGCTGAAATCGTCGAACAGCTCCGCCATCTTGCCGGTGCGGGCGAGCGTGTCGCCCTGGCGCACGACGGTGCTCTGGCAATAGGGGCAGACCGCATGGGTGGATTGCGCCGACCGGAATTCGACCGGCGCGCCACAGCCGGGGCAGGGCGCGCGGTAGTAGCGCTGCTGGGAAGAGTCAGTGACCACAAAAGGCGACGGCAAGGGTCCGCTCGCTGCGAGCTTGTCGAAGGGGCTTCGACAGCTCAACCGGAACGGAAAGGGCTCAGACCAGCTTCTTCAGCAGTTCCGCCTTCTTGGCGTCGAATTCTTCCTGCGTGAGGATGCCCTTGGTCTTGAGCTCACCGAGCTTTTCGAGCGTGGTCATCACGTCGGCCGGGTTGATCACCGCGACGCTGGGTTGCTGCTGCGCTGCCGCCGCGGGGGCAGCGTTGGCCGGGTTGAGTCCTTGCTGCAGGTTTTGCGCCAGCACCTGGCCCAGTGCCACGCCGGCACCGAGGCCCATCGCGTCGCCGGCAATGCCGCTGCCCTGGCCTGAGCCTTCGGCGAATTTCGGTATCGCCTGGGCCGTCTGGTACTGCATGAACTTGCCCATGTCGTTGCCTACCATGCCCATGCCGATCTTCTGGTCGAGGATCTTCTGCAGCTCCTCCGGCAGCGAGACGTTCTGCACCGTGATGGCCTCGAGCTGAATGCCGATCTTGGCGAACTCGGGCACCAGCTGCGCCGCCAGCGCCTGCGCGAACTGGATCTGGTTGGCAGCCAGGTCGAGGAAGGGCACGCCGCTTGAGGCGATGGCGTTGCTGATGTTCTGCAGCACCAGCCCACGCAGCTGGCCGTCGAGGTCGGCCACCGTGTAGATGTCTCGCGTGCCCGAGATCTCGGTATGGAAGCGCTTGGCGTCGCCGATGCGGAAGCTGTAGTTGCCGAAGGCGCGCAGGCGCACGGCGCCGAAATCCTTGTCGCGGATCGTGATCGGCTGGGGCGTGCCCCATTTCTGGTCGACCTGCTGGCGGGTGCTGAAGAAATAGACGTCGCTCTTGAAAGGCGACTCGAAGAGCTTGTCCCAGTTCTTGAGGTAGGTGAGGACCGGTAGCGTCTGGGTCGTCAGCTTGTACATGCCCGGGCCGAACACGTCGGCAACCTGGCCTTCGTTGACGAAGACCGCGACCTGCGATTCGCGAACCGTCAGCGAGGCGCCGTTCTGGATTTCCATTTCCGCCATCGGAAAGCGCCAGGCCAGCGTCCCGTCTCCAGTCTCGGTCCACTGGATGATGTCGATGAACTGCTTCTTGATGAAATCCATCAGCGCCATGATCGCTCCTCGTCCGGTTTTCTGAGCGGGCATATTGCCACAATGGCTTGGCGCTCCGAGGCTTTTTAGCTGCCTGCGCCAGTGCGCCGAGCCCCGTGGCGCCTGCAATGCGAGGTCTACAATCGGCGCCCCCTACAAGAAGCGTTGCACGGAGCCAAGGCACATGTCCGATCTGACCTCCCCGATCCCCACGCCTGAAGACAAGCGCGACGAACTGCGCCGGGCGGCCCTCGAGTACCACGAGCTTCCTGTTCCGGGCAAGGTCGCGATCGCGGCGACCAAGCAGATGATGAACCAGCGGGACCTGGCGCTGGCCTATTCGCCCGGCGTGGCTGCGCCTTGCGAGGAGATCGTCAAGGACCCGGTCAACGCCTTCAAGTACACAGCGCGCGGCAACCTGGTCGCGGTGATCACCAATGGCACCGCAGTGCTGGGCCTGGGCGACATCGGGCCCCTGGCCTCCAAGCCGGTGATGGAAGGCAAGGGCGTGCTGTTCAAGAAGTTCGCGGGCGTCGACGTGTTCGACATCGAGATCGACGAGAAGGACCCTGCCAGACTGG
Organism: Variovorax sp. PBS-H4; assembly: GCF_901827205.1. NCBI lineage: Bacteria > Pseudomonadati > Pseudomonadota > Betaproteobacteria > Burkholderiales > Comamonadaceae > Variovorax > Variovorax sp. PBS-H4. The sequence continues at coordinate 6,398,264 of NZ_LR594675.1, forward strand.
TGGAAGTCATCGCCGCGCTGGAGCCGACCTTCGGTGCCATCAATCTCGAGGACATCAAGGCGCCGGACTGCTTCTACGTTGAGCGCGAGCTGCGCAAGCGCATGAAGATCCCGGTCTTCCATGATGACCAGCACGGCACGGCCATCACCGTGGCTGCGGCCATGCTCAACGGGCTGAAGGTGGTCGGCAAGGACATCGGGCAGATCAAGCTGGTCGCCTCCGGCGCAGGTGCTGCGGCGCTGGCCTGCCTCAACTTGCTCCTGAAGGTTGGCCTCAAACGCGAGAACGTGTTCGTGACCGACCTCGCCGGCGTGGTCTACGAAGGCCGCACCGAGCTGATGGACGACGACAAGCGCCAGTACATGCAGAAGACCTCGGCGCGCTCGCTGGGCGAGGTGATCGAAGGCGCGGACGTGTTCCTCGGCCTTTCGGCGGGCGGGGTGCTCAAGCCCGCCATGGTGGCCAAGATGGCGGCGAAGCCGGTCATCTTCGCGCTGGCCAACCCCAATCCGGAAATCACGCCCGAGGACGCAAAGGCAGTGCGCGATGACGTCGTCATGGCCACCGGCCGTACCGACTACCCGAACCAGGTCAACAACGTCCTGTGCTTCCCCTACATCTTCCGCGGCGCGCTGGACTGCGGCGCCACCACCATCACCGACGAAATGGAGGTCGCAGCCGTGCACGCCATCGCCGAACTCGCGCAAGCCGAGCAGAGCGAGCGCGTGGCGGCCGCCTACGTGGGAGAAAAGCTGAGCTTCGGCCCTGACTACCTCATCCCGAAGCCCTTCGATCCCCGGCTCATGATGAAGATCGCCCCCGCGGTTGCCAAGGCGGCGGCCGAGAGCGGCGTCGCGCTGCGGCCTATCACCGATCTCGACGCCTACCGCGACAAGCTGCAGAGCTTCGTGTACGCCTCGGGCACCACGATGAAGCCGATCTTCGACGCGGCCAAGCGCGCGCCGAAGAAGCGGGTGGCTTACAGCGAAGGGGAGGAGGAACGGGTGCTGCGCGCGGCGCAGATCGTGGTCGACGAAGGCATCGCCCGGCCCACGCTGATCGGGCGGCCCGCCATCATCGCCCAGCGCATCGAGAAGTTCGGCCTGCGGCTCAAGGAAGAGCTGGACTACGACGTCGTGAACACCGATTTCGACCACCGCTACCGCGACTTCTGGCAAACCTACCACCGGATGACGGAGCGCAAGGGCATCACGGTGCAGGTCGCCAAGATCGAAATGCGCCGCCGGCTCACGCTCATCGGCGCCATGCTGCTGCACAAGGGCGACGTCGACGGACTCATCTGCGGCACCTGGGGCACGACGGCGCTGCACCTGCGCTACATCGACCAGGTCATCGGCAAGCGGGTTGGCGGTTGCGCGAGCACGCCGCAAGACGTGCCGATCTACGCCTGCATGAACGGCCTGCTGCTGCCTGACAGGCAGGTGTTCCTGGTCGACACGCATGTCAACTACGATCCCACTCCGGAGGAGCTGACCGAGATCACGACCATGGCGGCCGAGGAAATGATGCGCTTTGGCTTGAAGCCGAAGGCCGCACTGCTGTCGCATTCGAATTTCGGGACCAGCGAGCATCCCAGCGCAATCAAGATGCGCCAGACCCTGGCGCTGCTTCGCGAGCAGGCGCCATGGCTTGAAGTCGACGGAGAAATGCACGGCGACGTTGCTTTGGACGGCAAGCAGCGCGCCCAGGTCATGCCGCACAGCGCCCTGGCCGGCGATGCCAATCTGCTGGTATTCCCGAATATCGACGCCGCCAATATTTCCTACAACCTGCTCAAGACAGCCGCCGGCGGCAACATCGCGATCGGCCCGGTCCTGCTCGGGGCGGCCAAACCTGTGCATATCCTCACCGCCACTGCCACGGTTCGGCGCATCGTCAACATGACGGCCTTGACGGTGGCGGACGCAAATGCCGAGCGTTAAGCCCTTGTGCGACAGCGGTCGCTAACTTCAGAGCCACAGACGAGACCCTGGCGCCTGCTCAAAGATTGAGCAGGCGCTTGCTATTTGTGCGTCCCTCGGGCACACTTGCGGCCTTGAATTTGCGGGTTAACCCGGAGGTTGACCTGCGATTCGGCCCTCGCTCTTTTCCTTCTGGTGCCCCATGGCGGCTTACGCCTCGATCACGTTCCCGGTCTCCAAACTTGCGCTCACCGGCCTCTTGTTGATGGCCGTGGGCGCTGGAGCCCAGGCCCGCGAATGGTTAGGGACCCGCGCCGATCGGTCGGCACAGGAAACGATCGCGCTGGCCGAATTGCCGGTGCAGGGCCAGCGCACTTATGGAGCCATCTTGAACGGTGGCCCCTTCCGACATGAAAAGGACGGCTCGGTGTTCGGCAATCGCGAACGCCAACTGCCGCAAGAGCGCCGGGGCCACTACCGAGAGTACACGGTCGAAATGCCTGGCTCGCAGGACCGCGGCGCACGGCGCATCGTCTGCGGAGGCGAGCGCAAGGTGCCATCGGTGTGCTGGTACACGGCAGACCATTACGCGAGTTTCAGGCGGATCGTGCCATGAGCGATGAACTGGATTGGAGCGGCGCACCCAGGCGCCCTGAGGTAAAGATGACCACGACAACTATGGAAAGACCAGCGGAGATGACCCCCACCCTTCGGGGCGTGCGACCCAACATCGTGCAATCGATTCGTGCATTTCGTGTGAGCGATCTGCAGGAGGCGGCACATGCGGCGGGGCAGCACTTCCTCTATGCCAATCTGGGCAACGCCCAGTCGAAGCAGGACGTGCTGGACCTGATCGCTCAACAGTTCACCTTTCCGCAGCACTTCGGCAAGAACTTTGACGCGCTGTACGACTGCATGACCGACCCCTTGCACAAATCGGGCCCGCAGCCCGGCTTTGTCATCGTGCTCGAGCAGATCCCGGCGAACGCCAAGTTCGACAAGGAGGCACGCGAGCAGTTGCTGGACATCTTCCGCGACGCCGCCGACTATTGGGGCGATCGGAAGATACCGTTCAGGTGCTTCTATTCTTTTCTGTAGCCCGTTCTGCATCCACCAGCCAAGCAGAACGGGCGAACGAGGCTAACGGCACCGAATCGGTTTCGGGCATTGAACTCCAGAACAACAGTGACCCGGCGGCAGAAAAGATGCCGACCGACAAGCTGGTCGACGTGTCGCCCCTGGCGCTGCGCATGAGCAGCCCCTTCAATGCGGGCTATTGGCTGGCCGCAGCATAGTCGTCGGTTCGCCGCGAAGCGTGCAGGTCGCGTCGCTTCGCGGCCGCCACCCGTGGCCCGCACGGACAAAAAAGCCCGTCCTCGACGGGCTTTTCTTATGGTGCGAGAGCCTGCGCCAGTGCCACGTATTCGGCCACAGGCACCTCTTCGGCGCGCCGCTGTGTTTCGAACTTTCCGTCGAACTCATGCTGCTCCAGCCATTTGCCCAGGCTATGACGCAGCAGCTTGCGGCGTTGGCTGAAGGCGACCTGCACGATCTCGCCGAGCCGGGCGGGGTCGACCGATGGCGGCTCGACCAACGGCACCATGCGCACCACGGCGCTGTCCACCCGCGGCGGGGGATCGAAGCTCTCCGGCGGAACGAACAGCACGTTTTCCATCGCATAGCGCCACTGCAGCATCACGCTCAGGCGCCCGTAGTCCGAGGTCGCCGGCTGCGCGGTCATGCGGTCGATGACTTCCTTTTGCAGCATGAAGTGCTGGTCGGCGACCAGGTGCGCAAAGTCGAGCAGGTGGAAAAGTATCGGCGTCGAGATGTTGTAGGGCAAGTTGCCGACCACGCGCAGCGCGGTGGCTGGCGGCACGGCCAAGCGGGCGGCCAATGCTGCGAAGTCCACCTTCAGGACGTCCGATTCGATCACGTCGAGCTGGCCGTGCGCGCGCAGCCGCTGCGCGAGGTCGCGGTCCAGTTCAATCACCGTCAGCCGCCCGAGGCGCTCGACCAGCGGCTGGGTCAGCGCCGCGAGGCCAGGGCCGATCTCGACCATCGCATCACCGGGCCTCGGTGCGATCTCGCGCACGATCGCATCGATGATGGCGGCATCGGAGAGGAAATGCTGCCCGAAGCGCTTGCGTGCAATGTGCTTCACCGACAGCCGCCGCAGCGCCTTGTCATCTCGTTCGCCAGGCGTGCCTTCACGCCCCTCACGGCAGAAGGAAGCTGGGATTGAGCGTCATTGTTGCGGCGCCTCGCGGTACTCGACGTAAGCGCGCGTGCGCAGTTCCTGCGCCCAGGTCTCGTAGGCTTCTTCCAGCTTCTTCTCTCGCAGCACGGCACGGGCGGCTTCGCGCTGTTCGGTCTGGCTCAGCTTGGCGTCGCGCCGAGCGACGACCTGGATCAGGTGCACGCCGAAACGGGAGACGACGGGATCGCTGACCTGCCCCGGCGCCAGCCGATTCATGGCCTCCTCGAACTCGGGCACGAACTGGCCGGGGCGCGACCAGCCCAGGTCGCCGCCTTCCTTGGCACTGGCATCCTGCGAATTCTCGCGGGCCAGCCCTGCAAAATCGGCACCCTTTTGGATGCGCTCCTTGAACTCCGCCAGCTGCGCCACCGCCTGCGCCGTGGTGCGCTTCGGATCGTTGCGCAGCAAAATGTGGCGCACCTGGGTCTGCGTGACGACCGCGTCGGCCGAGCCGGGTTGGCTCTTGGCCAGGACCTTGAGCACGTGGAAGCCTGCGCCGGAGCGGACCGGCCCTGCGATCCCGTTCACCGCGGTCGATTGGGTCGCCTCGACGAACAGGCTCGGATAGCGGTCGGAGCTACGCATGCCCAGCACACCGCCGTTGGCGCGCTCGGGCGAATCGGAAAACTCCTGGGCGAGCTTGGCGAAGTCCTCGCCAGCGCGCGCCCGCTGGGCGATGCCCTGGGCGCGTTGCTGCAACTGCGCGACCTGCGCCTCGCTCGCGTTCTCGGGCACCGCTACAAGCACCTGGGCGATATTGATGTTGGAAGGCACCGCGGCATTGCCGCCGCTGCGCTGCTCCCGCAGGAACTGGTCGATCTCGACATCGCTGATCTTCACCTTGGCCTCGATCTCGCGGTCGCGCAGGCGTGTCAGCAGGAGCTGGTCGCGCAGGTCATTGCGGAAGGTCTGCACCGAGATGCCCTCGCCTGAAACGCGGCTGCGCAGCTCGGTCAGGCTCATCTGGTTCTGCCGTGCAACGGTCTGCTCCGCCTGGTCGATGGCGAGCTCATCGACCTTGATGCCGGCGTCCTTGGCCGCTTGCAGTTGGGTGCGTTCGGCGATCAGCCGGTCCAGCACCAGCCGCGTGAGCTCCGCTCTCGGCACACGTTGCGCCTCGGCGTTCTCCTTGAGGAGGCGCTCGACCCGCGACTGCACGTCGGTATTGGTGATGGGCTCTGAATTGACCAGCGCCACGATGTACTCGGCCGAGCGCTGGGTGGCCGGCGCCGCAGGGGCTGGAGCGGCGCGCGGCACTGTCGGGGCCGGCACGAGGCGCGGGCCCGCGCGCATGATGTCGGTGATGCCGACGCCGGGGCGCGAGCCCCCCTGTCCTTGCGCACCGGCCGCCGCGGCCAGCGTTGCGAGGCACGCCAGGGTGAGGATGGAGCGGATGTGATTCATGGCGAGGAGGGGCTCAGTCGTAGTTGGTGAAGCGGCTGGGGGCAACGAAGGGTTGCCGCAAGGGCTGGTAGCGCTGGATGTTCTGGGTCAGGGTGCGCATGGGACTTGCTCCGATGGCGGCGAAGCCGACGAATTCGAGCTGGAACATGATGCGCGTATTGGCCGTGGCTTGGCCAGTGGTGAGGCGTTCCAGGACGACGCGCCCGATCCAGCAGCAGCCGTCGTACTCGAGACCAAGCACGCCGTCCGTGAGCTTGCGATCCTGCAGGCTGTAGTTGAGCCGGCCCACGGCATACCAACGCCCGCCACCCTGGCCCCGCCCCGGGCCGAGGTCCTTGCCTTTGTCGCCCCAGAGGTCATTGAGCGGCCACTGCCAGCTCACGTCGAGCGACTTGTTGCCGTCGTTGAGCGTCGGGGTCGAGTTTGCCTGATAGCGGTAGGCCGCGGAAATGTTGCGATAAGGCCCCGGGTTGTAGCGCGCACTCAGGGCCGTGCGGGTCGACTTGTGGTCGTCGGGGTTGTATTGCACGGTGCCGTCCACGCTCCACCGCGGCGTCCAGTTGATCTGGGCACCGAAAAGCAGGTCGCTGACGCGGTCGGTCACGGCGGTGGTGCCTGGTAGCGTGACGCGCTGGTCCTTGAAGCGCAGCCGCTGCGCGACGCCGAAGCGTGCCGCCTCGGCGCCGCTCTCGGGATCGATGAGCCGCGAGGTCACCCCGACCGTGAGCGTGTTGCTGTCGGAGATGCGGTCGTTGCCGGAAAAGGCGTTCTCGGTGTAGACGGTCGCAAAGTTGAAATCGTTGGCCGCCGAGTCGTAGTTCGGCAGCAGGCTCTGGTCGCGGTAGGGCGTGTAGACGTAGAAAGCGCGCGGCTCCAGCGTCTGGCGGAAAGCGCGCCCGAAGAAGCTGGCGTCGCGCTCGAAGATCATGCCGCTGTCGAGGCTGAAGGTGGGCACCGTGCGGCTGGCCGAGTTCGCGCCGTTGGCGAGCGGCGCATCGAATTGGTAGCTGGTCGTATGCAGTTGGATCTTCGGAACGACGAAGGTGCCCGGCGTGAGGAACGGGCGGCTCAGCGCAGCCTGCGCGTACACCCGTTCACCATTGGGCTGCCTCTGCTGCACCGGGTCGCCACGGAAGCGCGTGTAGTCGGTGTTGAGCGAGAAGTCGAAGCCGTGCCAGTCGTACTTGTAGTAGTTCGCGGTGATCTGCGGCAGGCGGTCGTAAGGCGGGATGATCGGTGAGAGGTCGTATTGCAGCGTCTGGTATTTCAGCGTGCGCACAACGCCGTTCCAGTCGCCCTTGGTCCAGTTCAGCGAGGCATCGTTCGAGAGCAGTCGGGTCGTGAGCGAGGGCGTGCGCGTGAAGTCGCGCCAGTAGTCGTCGTCGCTCACGCGATTGAATCTGATCGAGGCGCTCAGCAAGTCGAGCCCGAGCGGCTTGGGGTCGAAGGTCTGCGTATGGTTCGTCCAGATGCCCCAGCGCTTGCGGTTGCGCAGGCTGTCGGTTGGCATGTAGTCGACCCGCATGTCGCCGCTGTAGTCCTTCTCGAGGTAGCGGAACTCGCTGCCGAGATTGATGCCGCGCTTGCCCATCAACTCGGGGTAGAAGGTCGCGTCGCGATTGGGCGCGATGTTCCAGTAGTAGGGCACCGTGACGTCTACGCCGTTGACGCTGCTCACGCCGATGGTCGGCGGCAGGAAGCCGCTCTTGCGGTCGTTGCTGAGCGGAAAGCTCAGCGATGGGAAGGGCGGCGTCGTGATGCCCATGAAGCTCATCCGCGCATCGGTGGCGACGCCGACGTTCTCCTCGGTGTCGGTCGTCAAGGTGGCGGCGCTCAGGATCCAGGCCGGCATCCAGCCTGGATAGTCCTCGCGCCTGCAGGTGGTGTAGGTGCCCTGGCGGGCGATCGACACGTTGCTGTCGACGAAATCGATCCGCTCGGCGTCGCCCTGGCCACCCGAGGCCAGGAAGCGATAGTGCACCTTGTTGAAGAAGCCTTCGAACGTCTCGAGCTTGAGCTCCAGCTGAGGACCCTCGTAGACATTGCCGGCCTGGTTCACACGCACATTGCCGCTGGCCTTGGCGAGATCCTCGGGCTGGTAGTACTCGAGCCGGTCGGCGTGGATCACCGTGTCGCCGCGGCGCAGCGAGGCATTGCCTTCGACCACGGTTTCGAGGTCGGTTCGGCCGGATATGCGGTCTCCATCGACGAAGGTCGGCAGCTCGCCGCGCTGGGTCTTGGGAATCGTCTCCAGCAGTTGCGGCGTGCGTTTCAGCGTGATCGGCGCGTCCAGGCCGGCGTCCTGTGCCGAGGCGCCCTGGGCTTGCAGCAGCGCTAGCGTCAACAAGGCCAGCGGCAGAGGCGGTCGGCACCGGCGCCAGTCAACTCGGGTCAGGTCAGGCATCGGTACGAAAGGGGATCTTCGGGGGATAGGCGCCGGAGGGCCCGGAGTTGCGGCAGTCCGCGCCGGGTGGATTTGTAGAATCGATTATCCATGACAGCTTCCCTGCCCCCGGACAGCGGCGCCGCACCGCCATTCCCAACGATCAGCTGGAGCGATCCGCAACGCGCCCAGGCCTTTGCGCAGTGGTTGGCCGCAGTAGGACCGCGGCACCGGCTGCTGCCGGCAACGGTGCGATTGGCCTCGGCCGATGCGAGCTTCCGGCGCTACTTCCGCATCGATACGGAGGACGCGGCGGCCACGCGCATCGTGATGGACGCGCCCCCCGCCCAGGAGAACAGCGCCCCCTTCGTACAAATCGCCCGTTTGATGCGCGATGCCGGCCTGACCGCGCCGCAGGTGCTCGAGTGGGACGAACCTCGGGGTTTCCTGCTCCTGGACGATCTGGGCCGCCAGACCATGCTCGACGTGATAGACCCGGCCGATCCGGAGGCCGCGCGCACCCTGTATGTCCAGGCGGTCGATGCCCTGATCCAGTGGCAGCTGGCATCCAGGCCGCAGGTGCTGCCGCCATACGACCGCGCGCTGCTCGAGCGGGAGCTGGCGCTGTTCCCCGACTGGTACGTGGCTCGGCATCGAGGTGTGGCAGTCGAAGGCGCGCTGCACGATCGGCTGCAACGCAGCTTCCAGCTGATCGTCGAGAACAACCTGTCGGCGCCAAGCGTCTACGTGCACCGCGACTTCATGCCCCGCAACCTGATGATCACGGGCGGACCGGCGCTCGGCGTGCTGGACTTCCAGGACGCCGTGCACGGCCCCATTACCTACGACATCGCGAGCCTGATGCGCGACGCCTTCCTGAGCTGGGAGGAAGACTTCGTGCTCGACCTTACCGTGCGCTACTGGGAAAAGGCGCGCAAGGCCGGACTGCCCGTCGACGAAGACTTCGGCGCCTTCTACCGCAAAGTCGAATGGATGGGCCTGCAGCGCCACCTCAAGGTGGCAGGTATCTTCGCCCGGCTGACGCTGCGCGACGGCAAGCCGCGCTACCTGGCCGACACCCCGCGCTTCATCGCCTACATCCGGGCGACCGCGAGCCGTTATCGCGAGCTGACGCCGCTCCTGCGCGCCATCGACGAGATCGAAGGTACCCAGCCGATCAGCGGCTTCGCATACGGGCGGATGTGACGCCGCGCTTCCACTGCACCACCGCTCTGGCCGCGCAAGGCGCGATGGCGCTCCCGGCCGGTGCGGCGCGCCATGTCCAGGTGCTGCGGATGCAGCCCGGCGATCCGCTCACGCTCTTCGACGGCAGCGGCGGCGAGTACGCAGCCACGGTCGATCGCATGGGGCGCAGCGAAGTGACGGTGCAGGTCGGCGCACACACGCCGATCGAGCGCGAGGCGCCGCGGGCCGTACACCTGGCGATCGGAATGCCGGCGAACGAGCGCATGGACTGGTTGGTCGAGAAGTCGACCGAACTCGGCGTTGCGAGCATCCAGCCACTGATGACCGCCCACGGCGTGCTGCGGCTGGCTGGCGAGCGCGCCGACAAGAAGCGGGCGCACTGGCAGGCGATCGCCATTGCGGCTTGCGAGCAATGCGGCCGCAATCGGGTACCGCTGGTGCACCCGGTGCGCGCATTGGCCGCGTGGATCGAATCGCCGCCCATCGACGATGCCGAGCGCTTCGTGCTGAGCCTCGCCGAGGGCGCCCGCAGCCTGCACGACCTCCGTGACGGAGTCCCGGCTGCCGGCCTGCGCGGCGCGTGCGTGCTCAGCGGCCCCGAGGGCGGGCTGAGTGCAACCGAAGAGCGCGATGCGGCCGCGCGCGGCTTCGCACCGCTCACACTCGGCCCGCGCGTGCTGCGCGCCGAGACCGCGGCGCTTGCGGCGCTTGCATTGCTGGCGCACCCTTGACCAGAATCCTTCGGCCGCTCTCTCAACCCTTCGCTTCCTATCCCACCCATGCCATTGCTCTCGCCTGCGCCATTCCGCCTCGCGCCTATTTTTCTCGCCGCACTGTGCATCGCGGGCCATGTCCAAGCCCAGGGCACGGCCGTGGCGCCGACCCCGACGCAGGTCAAGCCAGCCGTCGACCAGGCCTACACGCAGTTGCTGGCAGCACCAGCCGTCAAGCAATTGCTCGAGGCGGTGAAGGCCGATCACGAGCGCTCGGTCGAAGACCTCCGGATGCTCACCGAGATCGAGGCACCCCCTTTCAAGGAGCAGAAGCGTGCGGAGGCCTTCCTTGCGCGCATGAAGGCCCTGGGCCTCGCCGATGCGCACATCGACGCCGAAGGCAATGTGGTGGGTCTGCGCAAGGGCACGGGCAACGGCCCCAAGCTGCTGATCTCGGCTCACCTCGATACGGTCTTTCCCGCCGGCACCGACGTCAAGGTGAAGGAGCGCGAGGGCAAGCTCTACGCGCCCGGCATCTCGGACGACACGCGCGGCCTGGCGGTACTGCTGTCGTGGCTCAAGGTGCTCAACGACAACAAGGTCCAGACCGTGGGCGATCTGCTCTTCGTCGGCAATGTGGGCGAAGAGGAACTGGGCAACCTTCGCGGCATGAAGGCCATCTTTCGCGATCATCTCGACATCGACGGCATGGTGGGTGTCGAGCCCGCGCCCGACGGCACGGTGCTGGTGCTGGGCACTGCAAGCCACCGCTACGAGGTGAACTTCAAGGGCCCGGGGGGCCACAGCTACGCGGCGTTCGGCCAGGTGCCCAGCGCCATCCATGGCATGGGCCGCGCGATCGCCAAGATCGCCGAGATCAAGACGCCCAGCTTTCCCAAGACCACCTTCACCGTGGGCACCGTCGGAGGCGGCACCTCGGTCAACACCATTGCGCCCGACGCCCGCATGGCGGTCGACATCCGGTCCGATGACATGGGCGCGCTGCTCGAGACCGAGAAGAAGGTGCTGGCCGCGATCGACGAAGCGGTCGCGGAAGAGAACAAGCGCTGGAACGTCACCACGCTCAGCGTCAGCAACAAGCTGATCGGTGACCGGCCGGGCGGCCGCACGCCGTCGGACTCGGTGATCGTCGAAGCCGCGGTGCGCGCCAACAGCGCCTTCGGCCACAAGACCTTGCTGACGGGCGCCAGCACCGACGCCAATGTGCCGATGTCGCTGGGCATTCCCGCCATCATCGTCGGCGGCGGCGGCAAGACCGGTGGCTTCCATGCGCTGTCCGAATGGATCGACGTCACGGAGGGCTGGAAAGGCGCGCAGAATGCCCTCGCGACCGTGCTCGGCCTGGTCGGCGTGCAGGGCGTGAGCGAGCCGCTGCTTCCCAAGCGTCCGCCACGTCCGAAGTCGTAGTCGGCGCTCAGACCCTCACACCCATTCACTTCAGGAGCCCACCATGGGACTGCTCGATCCGGTACTTGGACAAGTGCTCGGCGGCGCGCACCCGCAGCAGCCCCAGGCCGGAGGCTTGACCGGCCTTGATGAGTCCGGTGGAAGCCATGCAGGCGCGCCCGGCGGGCTGCTCGCCGACAACGGGGAGGCGGGGCGGACTCGGAGGACTGGTTTCCAAGTTCGAACAGGCCGGCCTGGGCGACGTGATCGGCTCGTGGGTCCACAAGGGCTGAGCTGGCTTTGTCGATGAATCGCAATCTCTGGCTGCTCGCCGCCTGCCAGGGCTTGTTCCTGACGAACAACGTCGCCTTCATTGCGATCAACGGGCTGGTTGGACTGGCGCTGGCGCCGCGCGGCTGGATGGCCACGTTGCCGGTGATGGGGTATGTGGTCGGTGGGGCGCTCGCTACCGGTGTAGTGGCGCGCACGCAGCAGCGTTTCGGGCGTCGCCGCTCTTTCCAGATCGGACTGGCGGTGGCCCTGGGGTCGGCGCTGCTGTGCGCGCAGGCCGCGCTTTGGAAAGACTTCTGGCTCCTGTGCGCCGCCACTGTCGTGGCCGGCTACTACAACGCGAATGCCAGCCTCTATCGCTTTGCCGCAGCCGAGCTTGCGGCGCCGGCATGGCGCGAGAAGGCGGTGTCGCTGGTCATGGCGGGCGGGCTGATCGGTGCCGTGGCAGGCCCCAACCTCGCGGCCGTCACGCGCACTTGGTTCGAGGTGCCTTTCGCGGGGGTGTATCTCGCGCTGGCCGCGGTCGCGCTGCTCGCGATGGTCCTGATGCACTTCATCGATTTTCCCGCTCGCCCCGCCAGAAGCGCGGCAGCGGCAGGCCGTCCTCTCGGCGAGATCGTGCGCCAGCCGGTGTTCATCGTCTCCGCCCTGGCGGGCGCTCTCGGCTACGGCGTGATGAACTTGCTGATGGCGGCCACGCCGATCGCGATGCAGGTCTGCAGCCTGCCCTTCGACGACGTGGCGCTGGTGCTCGAATGGCATGTGATCGGCATGTTCGCACCGGGCTTCTTCACCGGCCACCTGATCCGCCGGTTCGGCGCGCTACCGGTGATGGGCGTGGGCCTGCTGCTCAACCTGGGCTGCATTGCCATCGCCTTGTCGGGCGTCGAGCTGCACCAGTTCGTCGCCGCGCTGTTCTTGTTGGGCGTGGGCTGGAACTTCCTCTTCACCGGCAGCACGACTCTTTCACTCTCGGCGTACACGGCCGAGGAGAAAGACCGTGCGCAAGCTGCACTCAACTTCTGCGTGTTCGCGACGCTGGCCGTGAGCTCCTTCGCCTCCGGCGTGCTGGTCACGACGCAGGGCTGGCGGCTGCTGAACCTCGGCTCGCTGCTGCCTGTGCTGCTCACGGGCGCGGCACTGCTGTGGCTGGCGCACAGGCGGCGCGCAGCGGCAGCGGCGGCTTAGGCCGCGCCGGACATCAATCCAGCCGCAAGCTGGGGCAGAAAGCTCAAGCGGCGGCCGCTTGGGCGACCGGCAGCGCGGCTATCACCTCGGCCACTGCAGCAGTCAGCTTCTTGGCATAGGGCACGTGCAGGAACTCGTTGGGCCCATGCGCATTGCTCTTGGGGCCGAGCACGCCGCAGACCATCATCTGCGCTTTGGGGAAGCCGACGCTGAGCATGTTCATCAGCGGAATGGTGCCGCCTTGACCGATGTAGCCACAGCTCGCCCCGAAGTGCGCCTGCGATGCGGCATGGAGCGCGCGCTCGAACCAGGGTGCAGTCGAAGGTGCGTTCCAGCCTGTCGCCCCGCCATTGCTCTCGAAGGTGACCTTGGCCTGGTAGGGCGCGTTGTCTTCCAGCAGGGTTTTGAGTTCCTGCACGGCACGGGCGGCATCGACCAGCGGCGGCAGGCGCAGCGACAGCTTGAAGGCGGTGTAGGGCCGCAGCACGTTGCCCGCGTCTTTCAAGGCCGGGAAGCCCTCGGCGCCAGTGACCGAAAGCGTCGGCTTCCAGGTGCGATTGATCAGGGCCTCCACCGGGTCGGTGGTGGTCGGCAGCGCGAACGCCGTCGCACCGCCGCAGTCGTAGTGCGCCCAGGGGAAGCGCTTGTAGACCTCGTCGCCGAGGATGGCGGCGGTAGCCTTGGCCTGCTCCAGCCGATCGGCCGGCAGCTCACAGTGGAAGCTCGCGGGCAACAGGCGGCCGGTCTTGCTGTCCTCGAGGCGGTCAAGCACCTGACGCATGATGCGGAAGCTCGAGGGCACGAGGCCCGAGGCGTCGCCGGAGTGCACGCCCTCGGTCAGGACCTCGACCTTCAGTGTGCCGCTCGCCATGCCGCGCAGCGAGGTTGTGAGCCACAACTGGTCGTAGTTGCCGGCGCCGGAGTCGAGGCAGATCACGAGCCCGACTTCGCCGAGGCGAGGCCGCAGGGCGTCGACATAAGGGAGCAGGTCGTAGGAGCCGGACTCCTCGCAGGTCTCGATCAGGCCAACTACGCGCGGATGCGCAGCGCCTTGCGCCTTCAGCGCCTGCAATGCAGCAACGCTTGCGTACACCGCGTAGCCGTCATCCGCCCCGCCGCGACCGTAGAGCAGGCCGTCCTCGTACTTGGGCGTCCATGGGCCGAGGTCGCTGCGCCAGCCAGTGAACTCGGGCTGCTTGTCGAGGTGGCCGTACATCAGCACGGTGTCCTTCATGTCGGTGCCGGTAGCGGGCACCTCGAAGAAGAGCACCGGGGTGCGTCCTTCGAGCCGGACGATCTCCAGCTTGAGACCCTCGACCTTCTGCGCCTCGACCCACTGGGCCGCGTTGCGCAGCACGGTTTCGAGGTAGCCGTTCTGCACCCAGTCCTTGTCGAAGCCGGGTGACTTGGCCGGGATCGCGATGTACTCGCTGAGCTGGCGAACGATGTCCTGATCCCATTTCGTCGAGACATCGGACAGGGCGCGCTCGGCGTCGAGCAGGCCGGAAGGCATTTCGCGGTGCAGGGGAGCGTTCATGGGTTTCTCCGCGTGTGGGAACTGGCAAGGGGCCTCGCGAATTATGGGCGCATGCCGCGCGCGCCGCAGCCCTTTGGGCTAATCTCTGCCGGCTTCGCAGTGGCATCTCGATCGGAGGCAGATTTGAGCAGCAGCACGAACAAGCGCATTCGCGTCGGCATCGGTGGTTGGACCTACGAGCCCTGGCGCAACAACTTCTATCCCGAAGGGCTGCCGCACAGCAAGGAGTTGCACTACGCCAGCCGGCAACTCACGGCGGTCGAGGTCAACGGCACCTACTACAGCAGCTTCAAGCCGCCGACGTTCAAGAAGTGGCACGACGAGACGCCCGAGGACTTCATGTTCTCGTTGAAGGCCTCGCGTTTTGCCACCAACCGCAAGCAGTTGTCGACCGCCGGGGAATCGGTGTCGCGCTTCGTCGAAAGCGGAATCGCGGAACTTGGCGACAAACTGGGCCCGATCGTTTGGCAGTTCATGCCGACCAAGGCTTTCGACGCCGAGGACTTCGAGGCCTTTCTCGCGCTGCTGCCGAGGAAGGAGGGCAGCCGTACGTTGCGCCACGTGCTGGACGTGCGGCACCCGAGCTTCATGACGCCGGAATACGTGGCACTGGCACGCAAATACCATGCGGCAACGGTGTTCACCGACTCTGACAAGTTCCCGTCCTTTGCCGACCTGACGAGTGACTTCGCGTACGCACGCCTGATGATGAGCGACGCTGAACAGAAAACCGGCTATGCCTCCAAGGCACTCGATGCCTGGGCGGAAGTGGCAGAGACCTGGGCCCGCGGCGGCCAGCCCGAGGCGCTGCCTTGCGTCGAGGAGCGCGCGAAAGCGACCAAGAGTACGAAGGGCGCCAAGAACACGCGCGACGTCTTCGTCTACTTCATCAACGGCGCAAAAGAAAAGGCACCGGCGGCTGCCGGTGCCTTGATCCAACGCCTGAGCAGCTGAATGGAGGCCGCGGCCTCAGGCAGCAGCTTGCAGCGCCGGCTTGCTTCCGGTGCTGCTTCCGGCGGCTGCGCCGAAGCTGATCTCACCGGAGAGCTGGCCGCCTTCTTCGACCACGATCTTGCCGTAGCGGATCTTGCCGGTGACCTTGCCGGTGGAATGGATGACGAGCTTTTCGCGCACCGTCAAATTGCCGTCGAAGAGACCGCGGATTTCCGCGATGTCGATCTCGGCCGAGCCCTTGAAAGCGCCCTGCTCGGCGATCTGCATGACGCGGGAGTCCATGGTGGCCTCGACCAGGCCTTCGACCACGAGGGTGTCGCAGTCCGTGATCTCCACGCCCTTGAGCTTGATGTTGGGGCCGACGGTGAGCTTGCTGCCGCCTTCTTTCACTGCCGCGCTGGTCGCCGATTGTGCCGAAAGGTTGGCGGGGGTCACGGGTGCACCCGACAGGTTGGTGCCGGAGCCCACCAGCGGCGCGGGACGAGAGACAAGGGGTTCGGTTTCGCGATCACGCTTGCCGAAGAAGGGGGACTGTGTGGCCAATGGGAAGCTCCTCAAAAGGGCTCATCGTAAGAACGCGCTCGTAACTCTCTGCACTTCATTGCGCAAGAAGCGTAACTGAATAAGTCTCGAATGGCTATCACTGGGAACTTTCGTCTGCGTTGGCGCGCATCCACAATGGGCGGACCCTCACTTTCCGCGATCGAACGATGCTGGCAACCCATTCACCCGCCGCCGCAGCTGCCGAGCCGCTCGAAGGCGATACACGCTTCGGCAAGCCCGAGCACGGCTGGCGACGCACGCTCTTTTCAGTGATCTTCGAGTCCGAATCGCCGGCAGGCCGACTCTTCGACCTGGTGTTGATCGCGGTGATCCTGATGAGCGTGACGGTGGTGATCCTCGACAGCGTGGCATCGGTGAGGGAGCGCGCAGGACAGGTGTTCGGCGTCCTGGAATGGATCTTCACCGCGCTCTTCACGCTCGAATATCTCGGGAGGCTTGCCTGCGTGCAGAGGCCGCTTCGCTATGCCATGAGCTTCTATGGCGTGATCGATCTGCTCGCATTGCTGCCCACCTTCCTGGTCGTGCTCACACCGGAGTTCGCCTACCTGATCGATGTGCGCGTCCTGCGGCTGGTGCGCGTGTTCCGGATCTTCAAGCTGTCGCGCTACTCGGTCGAGTACCGCGTGCTGGTAAGCGCAGTGGCCGCCAGCCGCCGCAAGATCACCGTCTTTGTCGGCTTCGTTATTCTGGTGGTGCTGGTCATGGGCACGCTGATGTACGTGGTCGAAGGCCCAGTGCACGGATTCACCAGCATTCCGGTCGCGGTGTACTGGGCGATCTCGACCATGGCGACGGTGGGCTTCGGCGACCTGGTGCCGAAGACCGATGTGGGTCGTGCCATTGCTTCCGTGATGATGCTGATCGGCTGGGGCGTGCTCGCTGTCCCGACCGGCATCGTGACGGCCGAAATGGCGCGCCGCGGACCGGACGAAGGCTCGGTCCCGGTCGCCCCGCGCGGTGTGTTCTCCCTGGCGGTGCCCGAGACCGCGACCCCGCGGCGGCGGCTCACGCCGGCGGCCAGGCGGCGCGCCCTTGCGCAACGCGTCGACCGCCACAACGAAGCCGGCGGGCGGCGAGGGTTCAGCGCTCGCGCTCGAACTTGAAGACCGCAGTGGCGGCGCGTGCGTTTGGAAGCCAGCGAACCTCGGCACCTGCCTGCAGGCCGAAGGCATCGAGCACGCGCAGACGGTTCTTGCGCGCCAGCACCTCGAAGTCCTTGAAGGTGCCCACGCGAATGTTGGGCGTGTCGTACCACTGGTAAGGCAGGCGCCGCGTCACCGGCATGCGGCCGCGCACGATGCTGATGCGGTTCGGCCAGTGCGCGAAGTTGGGAAAGGCGACGATGCCGATGCGGCCCACCCGCGCCGTCTCGCGCAGCATCACCTCGGCGTTGCGAAGATGCTGCAGTGTGTCGATCTGCAGCACGACGTCGAACGATGCGTCGTCGAACATGGCGAGGCCCTCGTCGAGGTTGAGCTGGATCACGTCGACGCCGTGGCGAATGCACTGCAGCACATTGCCGTCGGCAATCTCCACGCCGTAACCGCTGCAGCCGCGTTCGCGCTGCAGCAGATCGAGCAGGGCGCCGTCGCCGCAGCCGAGATCGAGCACGCGTGAGCCTTCGGGCACGAGCCGGGCGATCAGGCGCTGGGTTTCCAAGTCGCTCACAGGGCACCCTTCGAGCCGCGGTGCGCGGTGCCATGAACCATCGCAGTGGCCATGCAGCTCATGCCGACACCTCCTCCTTGGCGATACGTTCGAAGTACGCGCGCACGACGCTCATGTAGCGAACGTCGTCGAGCAGGAAGGCGTCGTGCCCGTGCGGCGCGTCGATCTCGGCGTAGCTGACGCTGCGACGGTTGTCGAGCAGCGCCTTCACGATCTCGCGGCTGCGCGCGGGCGCGAACCGCCAGTCCGTCGTGAAGCTCACGAGCAGGAATCGGGCGGTGGCCGGTGCAAGCGCGGCCCTCAGGTCCCCAGCATGTAAGCGGGCAGGATCGAAGTAATCGAGCGCGCGCGTGATCAGCAGGTAGGTGTTGGCATCGAAGTACTCGCTGAACTTGTCGCCGTTGTAGCGCAGGTAGCTTTCGATCTGGAACTCGACCTCCTGGGTCGAGTAGAGGAAGTCCGTACCGGCCAATTCGCCCTCGACGGCACTGCGAAGCGCGCGCCCGAACTTCTCGTTCATCAGGTCGTCGCTCTGGTAGGTGATGTGGCCGATCATGCGCGCGATGCGCAAGCCACGCTTCGGGATCACGCCGTGCTCGTAGAAGTGGCCCCCGTTGAAGTCGGGGTCGGTCACGATAGCGCGGCGGGCGACCTCGTTGAAGGCAATGTTCTGCGCCGTCAGGCTGGGGGCGCTGGCGATCACGACTGCGTGGCGCACGCGCTCGGGGTATTGCAATGTCCACGACAGCGCCTGCATGCCGCCCAGGCTGCCGCCCATCACCGCCGCCAGCGTGTCGATGCCGAGCGCGTCGAGCAGGCGGGCCTGCGCGCGCACCCAGTCCTCGACGGTCACCACGGGGAAATCGGCGCCGTAGATGCGCCCGGTGGAAGGATTGACATGCATCGGGCCGGTGGAGCCGAAGCAGGAGCCGAGGTTGTTGACGCCGATCACGAAGAAGCGGTCGGTGTCGACCGGCTTGCCCGGGCCGATCATGTTGTCCCACCAGCCCTCGGACCTGTCCTGGCCCGCATACACGCCCGCGACGTGGTGCGAGGCGTTCAGCGCATGGCACACCAGCACCGCATTGCTGCGTTGTGCGTTGAGCGTGCCGTAGGTTTCGTAAGCCAGGCTGTAGCCGGCGATGCTCGCTCCGCTGCTGAGCGGCAGCGGGGCAGGGAAAGACATCGATTGCGAAGAGACGACCAAGGACATGAAAAAGAAAAACCCGGCCTCGCCAAAAACGAGCCGGGTCCGGCATCCGTCTTTAGCAGCATTTGTTAAGCGCCCGCAAGCTGGAGCAAATCGGCGCGTCGGACGAGTATATGCCGCTCAACCCCACCCGATCAATGCGCCCACGCCCAGCAGCAGGAACAGCACGGCGGAGACGCTGTGCACCAGCTTGATGGGCACGCGCTTGACGATGCGCTCGCCCAGCCACACCACCGGGGCGTTGGCCAGCATCATGCCGAGTGTGGTGCCGAGCACGACCCACGCATACGCGTCGACGTAGCGCGCGGCAAGCATGACGGTGGCGATCTGCGTCTTGTCTCCCATCTCGGCAAGGAAGAAGGCGATCAGCGTGGTGCCGAAAACGCCGAAGCGCGACGCCTTCGGCAGCTCGTCGTCATCGAGCTTGTCTGGAATCAGCATCCACAGGGCCATTGCGATGAAGGAGCCTCCAAGGATCCAGCGCAGCAAGTCGGGCCCCAACGTGTGGGTGACCCAGTTGCCCACCGCTCCGGCCAGCGCGTGGTTGACGACCGTGGCCGCAAAAATGCCGAGCACGATCGGCCAAGGCCGCCGAAAGCGAGCGGCGAGCACGAGGGAGAGCAGTTGGGTCTTGTCGCCCATTTCGGCGAGTGCGACCACGCCGGTCGCGACGAGAAAAGCTTCCATGTGAAAGGGATTCCTTGGGCCGAAGGACGCAATTGACCGTGCAGCACCTTCGGCCACATCCGAAGCTGCACGGTCAAAGGTCTCGCCAGGCTGAACACTGTCTGCGCCATGTCGGGCCGACGGCCAGACAAGTCTGTTGACGCACACCCTTCTCGCGATGGAAGGCGGCTACTCCCCAATGACCCGGGCGATTTTAGCCCTGCGCAAGACCTAGTTTGTGAGCGTGTGCCAACTTCCCAAATATTTATATTGGCGGCGGCCTTGCGGGCAAATTCCTACTTGCACGCCAATCATTTCACCCATAATGCACGAGCCTCTCACTTAAGTTCTAGGGGGGCGGCGATTCGGTGATCGGTCAGTTTCGCGCGGCCCAGCGGCTTATTTGTGGGTGGTGCTCCCGGGACTCCATCGCTTTTTCTTTGTGTTTATTAGGAGTCCCTTCATGGGCAACAAACTGTACGTCGGCAATCTGCCCTATTCGGCACGCGACGGCGATCTGGAGCACGCCTTCAGCCAGTTCGGCACCGTGACCAGCGCCAAGGTCATGATGGAGCGCGACTCCAGCCCGCCTCGGTCCAAGGGTTTCGGCTTTGTTGAAATGGGCAGCGACGCGGAAGCGCAAGCGGCCATCCGGGGCATGAACGGCCAGGACATGGGCGGCCGCAGTGTCGTCGTCAACGAAGCGCGTCCCATGGAAGCGCGTCCGCCGCGCAGCGGCGGTTACGGCGGCGGTGGTGGCTACGGCGGCGGTGGTGGTGGCGGCGGCTACGGTGGTGGCGGCGGCGGTGGCCGCAGTGGCGGTGGTGGTGGCTATGGCGGCGGTGGCGGTCGCAGTGGCGGCGGCTACGGTGGTGGTGGCGGTGGGGGCGATGGCGGTTTCCGCAGCCCCTACGGCGCTGGACCCCGTGGTGGTGGCCGCGGGGGCTACGGTGGTGGTAGTGGCGGCGGCAACAGCGGCTATTGATTACGCCCGCATGCTTCACGAAAGGCTCCCTCGGGAGCCTTTTTCGTTCTGGGGACGAGCTTCACCTTTCAGGCAAAGGCGCCGAGCTCAATCTCCGCGCCGCTTTTTCCGGCCGCGGCCCTGGACGGCGAGGTCGAACAGGGCATTGGGCAAGAGCCGCATCAGCTTGGCGGCGACGCCCATCTGCCAAGGAATCACACGGTAGCTGACGCCCGCCTCGATGGCACGGAAGGCGCGCTCGGCGAACACCTCGGGCTGCAGCAGAAAAGGCATGCCGTAGCGATTGCCCTGGGTGAGCGGCGTATCGACGTAGCCCGGCAGCAGCGTGACGACCTTGACGCCGCTCGCGCGCAGTTCGCCTCGCAGGCTCTCGCAATAGGCCACCACGCCCGCCTTGCTGGCGCAGTAGGCCCCGTGGCCGGGCAAGCCCCTGATGGCCGCGACGCTTGCGATCCCCACCAGCCGGCCGCTGCCGCGCGCCCGCATGGCGGCGACGAATGGGTGGAACGTGGCAGCCAGGCCGACGTTGTTGATGGCCAGCGTTTCGGCCAGCACGTCGAGGTCGCGGCGATCTTCGGTATCGATGCCGATGCTGATGCCTGCGTTCGCGATGACCACATCGGGCACACCCCGGCGCTCCATACAGGCGGCGCCTGCAGCCACGATGCTGTCGATCTGCGCAACGTCGGCCCGATAGACCTCGCAATCGTCGCCGCTGATGCCGCGGGAAGCGGCCCAGGCCTCGACCTCGGCGGTCCTTCGCGCGGCGAGAGCGAGGCGGTACCCTGCCTCGTTAAAGCGCGCCGCCAGCGCTTGGCCGATGCCGCTCGACGCTCCGGTAATGAAGGCCAGCGGCTTCAACGCTTGATTCCGGGCGCGGAAGGCATGAGCAGGCCTTTGACGCGCCCATGCAGGTTTGCCACACCTGTGAGGTTGTCGTAGTCCATCGAATCGGCGGTGAACCGGTCGGAGCCGCGGATCAGCGTGACGGGCTTGTGCGATCTGACCCGCTCGGTATCGAGGAACGCATGAAGGAACTCGCCACGGAACTCCAGCCTGGGCATGGGCTTGCCGTCCGCTGCCGTGGCCGCTTCCCTCACCACGATCGCATTGCCGAAAAGCTGGATCTCGCTGCCGTCGGCATTCGACAGGCCCCGGTTGGCAGTGGCGCGCGTGGTCAGGCCCTCGGGCGAGACGGAGCGCACGCGCACCTGGTCGACCTCCATCGTGTCCGTGTCCGGATAGTGCCGACCCTCGGTGCCGAACAGCTCGCTGCGCAGCTCACCGCTGGGCAGAAAGTTCTTGATCACAAAATCGCGCATGAAGTAGTCGGGCTCGTGCTTCGGCGCCTCCCTGGGCACGGGCTCGAGCAGCTTCGGCGCGTTGCGCACCAGCCAGTAGGTGCCCAGCGCAAGCAGGGCCGTGAGGATGATCGGCAGGTAGATCGTCACCCTGTCGAAGGTGTCGCGCAGCAGGCTCAAGGCCGCCTTCGTCCTCATGCAGCGGGACCTCGTGCGATGTCGAGCAGGCGACGGTAATGGCCCCCTGCCGTGAGCAGCAGATCGCAGAATTCGCGCGCCGCACCCTCGCCGCCGCGAGCCGAAGTCACATGATGCGCGACCGCGCGAACTTCGGCGTGCGCGTTGGCGGGCGCGGCAGCGAAGGCCGCGCGCGCGAGCACCGGCAGGTCCGGCCAGTCGTCTCCAATGGCGGCGGCCTGCGCCCACTTGAGGCCGAGCAGCGCAAGGATGGCCTGCGCGGCAGGCAGCTTGTCCTCGGTGCCGTAGCGCACATGCTCGACGCCCAAGGCTTGCAGCCGCAGGCGCAGCGGCTTCGAGTCCCGGCCGGTGATCACCGCCGGCACGATCCCTGCCAGACGCAGCAGCTTGAGGCCATAGCCATCGAGGATGCTGAAACGCTTGAGCGTCTCGCCCTGCTCACTGAAGTAGACACCGCCATCCGTCAGCACGCCGTCGACATCGAAGAAGGCGACACGGATGTCCTGCGCGGCGAGCAAGGTCTCCGCCTTGAATTCGAGAGTCATCAGATGACTTTCGCGCGCATCAGGTCGTTGATGCTGAGCGCACCGATCAACACACCGGCGGCGTCGACCACCAGCACGCTGGTGATCCTGTGCTGCTCCATCAGCTCGGCAGCCTCCGCAGCCAGCGCATCGGCGCGCAGCGTGCGCGGGCCGGCGTGCATGGCATCGACCGCGGTCAGCGCGCGCAGATCCGCGCCGGTCTCGATCTGGCGGCGCAGGTCGCCGTCGGTAAAGATGCCGATTGCGCGGCCCTCGCGATCGACGATCGCGGTGGCGCCCAGGCCCTTGGAACTCATCTCGCGCATCAGCTCGCTGAAGCTCGCATCGGGCCCCACCCTCGGCACCGCATCGCCGGAACGCATGACGTCACCGACGTGGGTGAGCAGCTTGCGGCCCAAGGCGCCGCCCGGATGGGAGCGCGCGAAGTCCTCGGTGCCGAAGCCGCGGGCATCG
The DNA here is from genome assembly GCF_901827205.1 of Variovorax sp. PBS-H4. Lineage (NCBI taxonomy): Bacteria > Pseudomonadati > Pseudomonadota > Betaproteobacteria > Burkholderiales > Comamonadaceae > Variovorax > Variovorax sp. PBS-H4. Next base: position 6,421,119 of record NZ_LR594675.1, read on the forward strand.
AGCAGCGCGACCGCCAGCGCGTCACCCATGGCCATCTGGGCGGTGGTGCTGGCGGTCGGCGCGAGGTTGAGCGGGCAGGCCTCTTTCTCGACGCCGCTGTCGAGCACGATGTCGGCATGGCGGGCCAGCGTGGAATCGCCACGGCCGGTGATGGCGATCAGCGGCACGCCCTGCCGCTTGACCACCGGCAGGATGACCGTAAGCTCGTCGACCTCGCCGCTGTTGGAGATGGCGAGCACCAGGTCGACAGGCTTGATCATGCCGAGGTCGCCATGGCTGGCCTCCGCCGGATGCACGAACATGGCGGGCGTGCCCGTGGATGCGAGCGTGGCCGCGATCTTGCGGCCTACATGGCCGCTCTTGCCCATGCCCATGACGACCACGCGGCCGCGCACTTCAAGGATCTTCTGCACGGCCTCCACGAAGCTGGCGCCGATGCGCTCCTTGAGCCCGAGAACGGCAGCAGCTTCGATGTCGAAGGTGGTGCGGGCCCGCGCGAGCATTGCGTCGGAAGAGGCCTCGAGGGCCGGGTTTGGGCTGATGCGCATCGCGGGATTTTATCGGCCGGCCACGAACGCAGGCGCGGCGGGGATTCCATTCAGTAGCATCGGCCCATGTCCTCTTTCGATCTCACGCTGATGTATCTGCTCGCCGCAGTGATCGGCGTGGTGGCCTGCCGCTTCCTTCGGCTGCCGCCCATGCTGGGCTACCTGGGAGCGGGCGTGCTCATCGGGCCGCACGCGCTGTCGCTGGCACAGGACGCGGACGGCATCCGGCACCTAGGCGAATTCGGCGTCGTCTTCCTGATGTTCGTGATCGGGCTGGAGTTCAGCCTGCCCAAGCTGCGTGCCATGCGCAAGCACGTGTTCGGCCTGGGATTGCTGCAGGTCATGCTGACCATGGCGATCGCGACTCTCGGCGGCCTGCTGATGGCTTCCTGGCTTCCGCCCGCCTGGCGCCTGGGCTGGCAGACGGCGCTGGCGCTCTCAGGCGCGCTCACCATGAGCAGCACCGCCATTGTCGTAAAGCTGATGGCCGAACGCCTGGAGCTCGAGAGCGAACACGGCAAGCGTGTGATGGGCGTGCTGCTCTTCCAGGATCTGGCCGTGGTGCCGCTGCTGGTGCTCATCCCGGCACTGGGCGCGCCGCCAGAGGCGCTGCTGAAAGCCCTCGGCATCGCCTGGCTCAAAGCCAGCTTTCTGGTCGGCGTGTTGCTCTATGGAGGACCGCGGGTGATGCGCTGGTGGTTGACCCTGGTCGCACGCCGTCGCAGCGAGGAGCTCTTCATGCTCAACCTGCTGCTGGTCACGCTGGGCCTGGCCTGGCTGACCGAGCTCGCGGGGTTGAGCTTGGCGCTGGGTGCATTCATCGCGGGCATGCTGGTCTCGGAGACCGAATTCAAGCACCAGGTCGAAACCGACATCCGCCCCTTCCACGATCTGCTGCTGGGGCTCTTCTTCATCTCGATCGGGATGTCGCTCGACTGGCACATCGTGGTCGAGCGCTGGGCACTGGTAGGCGTCCTGCTGATTCTGCCGCTGGCCTTCAAGCTGGTGCTTGTGACGGTGCTGGCGCGGCTGCTCGGGGCAACGGCCGGCGTGTCGCTGCGCACAGGCCTGTACCTGGCGCAGGCGGGGGAGTTCGGCTTCGTGCTGCTCAACCTGGCGCAGGGCAGGGACCTGCTGCCGGCGTGGCTGGCGAATCCGGTGCTCGCCTCGATGGTGCTGTCGATGCTCGCGACGCCCTTCATAGTGATGTACAGCGACCGCATTGTGCGCAGGCTGGTGGCCAGCGATTGGCTGCAGCAGTCGCTGCAAATGACCTCGATCGCGCGCAAGACCATCAACACTGCCCAGCACGTGATCATCTGCGGCTACGGGCGCTGCGGTCAAAACCTCGCACGCATGCTGGAGCGCGAGGGCATTCCCTATCTCGCGCTGGACCTCGATCCCGACCGCGTGCACCAGGCCGCCGCAGCCGGCGACTCCGTGGTGTTCGGCGATGCGGCGCGGCTGCAGGCCCTGATGGCGGCCGGCCTGGCACGGGCTAGCGCGGTGGTGGTGACCTACCTCGACACCCCCGGCGCGCTGAAGGTGTTGGCCAACACGCGGGCGCACGCGCCGCAGGTGCCCGTGATCGTGCGCACCAAAGACGATCGCGAACTGGAGAAGCTGCAGGCCGCCGGCGCCACCGAGGTGGTGCCGGAAGCGATCGAGGCCTCGCTGATGCTGGCCAGCCACGCGCTGGCGCTGGTCGGCGTGCCGATGCGGCGGGTGATCCGCGTGGTGCAGGACCAGCGGGATGCCCGCTACAACTTGCTGCGCGGCTACTTCCATGGCGCTGACGATGACAACGCCGATGAGCTCGACCATGAGCGCCTCAACACCTTCACCCTCACGGCCGACGCTCGCGCCGTGGGACGGCCGCTCGATCAGCCGGCGTTGCAGGGGGTGGGCGTGCGGGTGGCGAGCCTGCGCCGGCGCAACGGCAAGGCGGAACCGGTGAGCGATGAAGTCATGCTGGCTGACGGCGACACGCTGGTCCTGTCGGGCAAGCCTGACGCACTCGCCATTGCCATCGAGCAGTTGCAGAAGGGCTGAGCGCTGCGCGGTCTCTCGGGCCATGCGGCGAACCTTGCGCTAGCACGGCGCGTTGTTCCGCCTTCTCAGTTGGCAAGGCTGGGATTGCGCTTCTCCTCGTCGATCTGCTGCTGACGCCGCACCGCGTCGCACTGGGTGTTTGCCTTGTACTCGGCCTTGGCGCACTGCGCGACCATGCAGCGCGTGCGGCCGAAGAATCCCTGGCCGGCACATGCCGCATCCGGAGCGGGTGGCGCGACCGGTTCGATTGGCAACGGCGCGACGGCGACGACTGCGGGCGCCGGCGTTGGCGAGGCTGCAGGCGCAGGCGCGGGCGCGGCGGGCTTGCGCGGCTTGGGCGCAGCGGCGACGGCAGGCCTCGCTTGCGCTTCGGTCTTGACGCGCCGCGGGGGTGGCTCGGATTTCCCTGGCCCCGCGGAAGGTATAGAGGGCTCGGGTTTGGATGCGGGCGGCGCAACAGGGGCGGGTCCATCAACTGCGCTTTGCAGTGCCGGCGGCGGGAGCGTGGGCTCCGGTGCGGCAGCAAGAGCTGCGTGAGTTGCATCAGGTGCGGGACCGGCGGGAGCGTTTCCGGAAGTGGGCGCGATGGGTGCCGCGTCGGGCACAGGCGCTGGCGCAGGCGCAGGCGCAGGCGCAGGCACAGGCTGCGCGACGGTAACGGTCCCCGCCGTCGCAGCGATCCGGCTCGAGGCAGGCCTCGGCGTATCTTGACGGCTCTGCACGAACCAGGCCCCCGCAGCGAGCACAATCAACGACAGGGCCATGACGCGCCATCGCGCAGACCGGCGCGACGCAGCCGCGGGGGGGAGCCCAGCCGGCCGAGATGCTGCTTTGTGAATGGGCTCATGAGCCGCGGTTGGCGTCGCAACCGATTCAGGCTGGCGCGGCACCGCCTCAGGCGCGACTTCCGACCGACTGATGGCCGCGGTCTTTTCCTCCGCGGCGGAGGCGCTTGCTACCGGACTTTCGGTTAGCGGCGTCGGCTCGGTTGTCGGCCACCCCTCGGCCGTCGCCGTGGGCGAGACAGCGGCCAAGGTTGGCACCAGGCGATGGCCGCAGCCTCTGCAGAACCTGGCGCCATCCCGATTATTCGCCCCGCAGGACGCGCACTCCACACCCATCTTGGAAGCCCCTCAACTGTAAGCATCATCTTCCAAGCTGCGAGGTAGTGGCGCTCGATGCGCTCAGCGAGAGCTTCAGGTCACCGCCACGCGCTTGGGCTTGTTGACCATTCTCTTCGCAATTACCGCTCCCAACGCCATCGTCAGCTCCAGCGCCAAGGCAGGCTGGCGATTGGACATCTCGGCAAATCGGATGGCCGTCAACCGCCACACGCGCGCCGCGCCAGTCGCCACCACGTTCGCAGAACGCGGGAGTCGGGAGAAGAAGGACCCTTCGCCCACCACAGAACCTGGATTGAGGATCGCGAGCCGCATCTGGCCCTCGCTGCCGATCAGGTGGACGCTCAGCGCGCCTCGCTCGATGAAGAAGAGCGTGCGGTCGTTGGCGCCTTGGTCGATGAGGACCTGCCCAGCGGCGAGGTCGAAGGGCTGAAGGTAGCCCGCGAGCGTCTCCCACTGCTGGGCATTTAACGCCGGAACAAAGGCGTCGTAACTGGTGTTTTGCGCGACGGAGCGGCAAAGATCCTGAATGCTCGATGACATGGTGATTCACCTGCTTTGGTGTGCCGGAGCGCAGTATCGATCATTGTGGCAAATTCCAGTGACACAAGTCACGAGTCCTAACTCTTTCTGTCTATTTTCCGATACAGAATTTTGAAAAGATCACACCCAGCAGATCATCGACGCCGAATTCCCCGGTAATTTCGTTGAGCGCGTTCTGGGCAAGGCGCAGTTCCTCGGCCAGCAACTCCAACGACATTGCGCCAGCCGCCAAGTGGTCGGCGGCCCGCACAAGATGTTCTTCGACGCGCAACAGCGCTTCCACGTGGCGGGCGCGCGCCAGGTAGACACCCTCAGGCACCGCCTGCCATCCGGCAACCTCGAGCAGGCCCTGCCGCAGCATCTCGACACCGAAGCCGGTCTTCGCGGACACGCTGATTCCTGACGCCGGCGCTTGCAAAGGGGCTGCATCCTGCTTGCTCCACACATCGAGCACCGGCACGCCGCCGCTCAGCTTCTCGCTGAGCAAGCGCAGGATGTCGGCATCGGCGCTGGCATAGTCCGCCCCGTTCGAACGCGTCAGGTCATGCAGGAACAGCACGACATCGGCACCTTCGATCTGCCCCCAGGCACGCGCAACCCCGATCTGTTCCACCAAGTCGGTGCTGTCTCGCAAGCCGGCGGTGTCGACCACGTGCAGAGGGACACCCTGGATCTGAATGGTTTGCGACACGACGTCGCGCGTGGTGCCCGGGATCGGGCTCACGATGGCGAGTTCGGCACCAGCGAGGGCATTGAGCAGCGAGCTCTTGCCCGCGTTGGGCTGACCGGCGATCACGACCTTGATTCCCTCGCGCAACAGTGCGCCCTGGCGCGCGCGCTGCTGGACGGCGTCAAGACTTGCCTGGAGAGCGGCGAACTGACCTTCGGCATCGGCCTTCTTGAGGAAGTCGATCTCCTCCTCCGGAAAATCCAGGGTCGCTTCGACCAGCATGCGCAGGTGGACCAGAGCATCGCGCAGCGCGTGGATCTCCTGCGAGAAGGCGCCGGACAGCGAACGCCCGGCGCTGCGGGCCGCCGCCTCGGTGCTGGCATCGATCAAGTCGGCAATGGCCTCGGCCTGGGCCAGGTCGATCTTGCCGTTGAGGAAGGCGCGCTGGCTGAACTCCCCGGGCTCGGCCACGCGCAGGCCGGCCAGGGCAGGCCGACCGGTGCTTGCGTCGATGCCTGCGGCGGCTTCCAGGCAACGGGCCAGCAGCAATTGCAGCACCACGGGACCGCCGTGCGCCTGCAATTCGAGCACGTCTTCGCCGGTGTAGGAATGCGGCGCCGGAAAGTGGATGGCAAGGCCATGATCGATGGCGTTGCCGTCGGCATCGCGAAAGGGCAGGTAGGTGGCCTCCCGCGGCTTGAGGGTGCGCCCGCAGATCGCAGCGATCAGAGGCGCCAGCCGGGCGCCGGACACGCGCACGATCCCGACCGCGCCGCGCCCGGACGCCGTGGCGATCGCCGCGATGGGGTCATTGGTGCGCGCCAGCATGGTGTGGATGATGCTTCAACGAGAAGGGCCGCATTCTGCGGCCCTTGCTCGAGTTCGCCTCGCTTGCGCGCTACTTGCCCAGCACGCCGAGGCGCTTGTTGATGAACCACTGCTGCGCGATCGACAGCACGTTGTTCGTGATCCAGTACAGCACCAGGCCGGCCGGGAAGAACACGAACATCACACTGAAGGCCAGGGGCATGATCCACATCAGCTTGGCCTGCATCGGGTCCGGCGGCGTGGGGTTGAGCCAGGTCTGGAAAAGCGAGGTCGCCGTCATCACGATCGGCAGAATGAACCAGGGGTCCGGTGCCGAGAGATCCTTGATCCAACCGATCCAGGGCGCATGGCGCATCTCGACCGAAGACAGCAGCACCCAGTAGAGTGCGATGAACACGGGGATCTGGATCACGATCGGAAAGCAGCCGCCCATCGGGTTGACCTTTTCCTCGCGGTAGATGCGCATCATCTCCTGCTGCATTTCCTGCGGCTTGTCCTTGAGCCGCTCGCGCATCTCCATCACCTTGGGGTTGATGGCCTTCATCTTCGCCATGCTGGCGTAGGCCTTGGCGTTGAGCCAGTAGAAAGCGGCCTTCAGGAGCACCACGAGCGCGACGATGGCCCAACCCCAGTTCCCCAGCAGGGTGTGCAGCTTGTCGAGCAGCCAGTAGAGCGGCTTGGAGATGATCGTGAAAATGCCGTAGTCCTTGACCAGCTCGAGTCCGGGCGCCACTGCCTCCAGCGTCTTCTCCGCCTGCGGCCCGACGAAGAACTCGGCGTCGATCGCCTTGGATGCGCCAGGTTCGACCGAACCTGCCGGCGTGATCATGCCGACCGCATAGAGGTTGGTGTCCACCTTGCGCGCGAACAGGTCGCGCGGCGTGCCGTCCTTCAGCAACCAGGCGCTCGCGAAGTAATGCTGCACCATCGCAACGTAGCCGTTGGTCGCTTCCTTGACGAAGTCGGCCTTGCCGTTCTCGATGTCCTTGAATTCGATCTTCTGGTACTTCTTGGCGTCGGTGTAAACCGCCGGGCCCGTGAAGGTGGAATAGAAAGAGGACTCGCCAGGTGGCTTGTTGCCGTCGCGCACGATTTGCAGATAGACCTGCGGCGACACCGGCGCCGTGCCGGTGTTGACGATCTCGTGGCGCACCTGCATGTCGTAGCTGCCGCGCTTGAGCGTCCAGGTCTTGACCAGCTTGACGCCACCCAGGTCGGCCGATTCAAAACGCAGCACAAGTTCGTTCGCGCCGTCCTTGAGCGTGCGCTCGCCGCTGACACTCATCGGCGTCTTGTGCGTCGGGAAGTTTCCGCCGATCAGGCCGGTCTGGGCGACGTAGTAACGGTTGGGGCTCTGGTCGAGCAGGATGAAGGGCTTGTCCTTCTCCGCCAGATCGTCATGCTGGACGAATTCGCTTTGCACCAGCGAGCCGCCTTCGGTGTCGAAGGTGAGCTTGAGCACGTCAGTGGTAACGACGACCCGCTCGCTCGCCGTGGGCGCTGTGGTCTTGCCCTCGGGCACGGCCGCGGCGCCCCCCGCACCGGACACCGTCGTGTTGGTAGCCTGCGGCACCGTGCTGGAGGCTGCGCCAGGGGCCGCGGATACGGGCGCAGGTGCCTTGGCGGCCGCGTGCGGCTTGGTCGACGGCAGGAAGGTGGGATTGCGGCCGTTGAAGACCTGCCACTGGTCCCACAGCAGCACCAGCGAGAAACCAAAAACCACCCAGAGGATGGTGCGGCGAATATCGTTCATGAAGATGACTTCTTGTCGTCGGAGAAGAGGGAAGAGAACAGCGCCCGCGAATTGCGGGCCGCGGGCTCTTTCCTTGGGGGAACTGGATCGTGGCCGCCATGGCACCACGGCTGGCAGCGCGCGAGACGGCGCAGGGTGAGGTAGCTGCCGGCCGCAGCGCCATGGCACTCGAGCGCTTCGATGGCGTAGACCGAGCAGGTTGGCTCGAAGCGGCAACCTTGGCCCAGCCAGGGACTCAGCAGCAGGCGGTAACCTTTCACCGCGCCGATCAACAGGCTTTTCATGGTGCGCGCACGGCAGCGGCCCGCTCGAGCAACTGCTGAAGCTCGGCACGAACGGCCGCGTTGAGCTTCTCGGACTTTGCGCTGTGGAATTCCTTGCGGTCGAAGCCCGCGCGCAAGCGCACCAGATGTGCGGCAGGGGGGAGGGAACTGCGCATGGCCGTGCTCATGCGATAGATCTGGCGCTTGATTGCATTGCGAGTGACCGCCCGGCGCGCCCAGCGCTTGGGCACCATCGCGCCGACCCACACATCCTCGGTGGCGAACAGGGACGAAGATCCACTGTGCGCGTCGAGCGCGCAACGGTGCAATGCGAAATGGGTGGTGCGCGCCACGGTGGCACCTGCAAGGACGGCCTGAAATTGCGCGCGGGTCTTGAGCCGCTGCATGGAAGCCAACCGCAATGCGCCGGCAGACGATGGCGGCGCCGGTACGACTGGCAACAGAGCCGACAGCGCGTTAGACGGCGAGGCGCTTGCGGCCCTTGGCGCGGCGTGCGTTGATCACGGCGCGGCCGCCGCGGGTCTTCATGCGGACCAGGAAACCGTGGGTACGGGCGCGGCGGACTTTGGATGCTTGGTAGGTGCGTTTCATGATTTGATTCCTGATAGACCCGGACGGCTTCGAGGTCGTCGGGTTCTGCTGCCAATCTGGCTGATACCGGACACCGAACGTCGGCTAACCGGCTGATACCCCGAAACACACAAAGAGGCTTTCAGGGAAACCCGCGATTATCGCAAACATTCGGGCCCGCAACAATCGACGAGCGCCGGCGGCGGGATTCACCCAGGCAGAAAGCCATGTGGATAAGGTTTTGACAAGTTAGAATCGTCGGCCCGTCCCAGGGGCGACTATCCACAAGCAGAACGACAAATGACAGAGGGATCCTCCACCTTTCAGACCCCCC